>NZ_JBFPFX010000016.1:0-150508 GCF_047978245.1 Pseudomonas sp. LFS044 | reverse complement strand
GCGGCGCAGCGCCGTAGGGCCGACCTCCATCGACGCACAAACATCTGGAATCGAGCCGTTGTCATCAAGAACCATGCTGGCAGCACGTTGCTTGAACTCGCGGGTATAGGTTTTTCGTTCTTGCATGGAACCTCCTGATTGGGCGAATCATATCGCCCTTAAGAGGTGTCCGGGATCATTAAGCCAGTTCAGCTTGCCCCGCGAAGAGGCCCTAGAGGTCAATGCAATCTGTTCTTGGCCATCTCGATGTCATTCATCAAAGCTTTGGCCAAAGCACTCAGGTAGTCCGCAGCGCCCAGCAACTTGTGGTCATCCTCGATATCTCCCTCTCGAACCAGATGCTTGATGTAGCCCAGCAGGACCGAGACCTGTTCATAGGCATCATCGATGGGAATACCCGGCTGGACCCTTAACAGGTCAATCGGCGGGTTACCCACTTCGAGGAACGTTTCTGCACCGATCGTGGCCGTGGATTTGGTTTCGTCCGCCATATCGTCATCCCTCTGCCTTTTGGCCATAAAGCCGATCATGCACATGCTCCACCAGGGAGTGCGCGATCTCGGTGGCATGCATGGCATTGCTCAGCATGCTCAGGCCATGCTCGCCGGCGCGGGCGCGGCAGTGTTCGTCGATGGTTTCGATGACGCCGCGCAGTAGCTCGCTGACGTGAGCCAGGGCGTCGGGTGGGTACATGTCGGATTGGACGGTGAAGAAGGGGGTGGTGATGGGTTTGCGGTGGGGTGGGTCTGGGACGATCTTTTTCATGATGTAATTCCAGCTTCATGACAAAGGGAACTACCACCTGAATCTTTCTCATGGATTGAGGGTGGCAGCCGTATGCAGGTGTGAGAAAGCCGATAGAAGCTAGCAAACACTCGGCCAGGCAAAAGCCCGCCCACATACGGCTACCATAATGGTGCTGCTAGCTAAATATCGGGTTCTCATGCCCGGTCGCCGAAGCGACCCGAAAACGTTATCCCTGAGGCATTTCCCCGACAACAGCGACACTTCAGCAGCGCGCGTAGGATAATTCCCAAGTATCCCAATCTTGAAGTATTTGGTTTCAAATTCAGAAATGTCTTACGGCTGCCGGCCCATTCGCGGGGCAAGCCCGCTCCCACAGGTTTTGCACTGAACCTGAGGGCAGTGGAGTACCTGCGGGCTTGCCCCGCGAAGAGGCCCTAGAGGTCACTGCAATCTGTGGTTGGCCATCTCGATGTCATTCATCAAAGCTTTGGCCAAAGCACTCTCACAGGTATTGCACTGAACCTGAGGGCAGCGGAGTACTTGTGGGAGCGGGCTTGCCCCGCGAAGAGGCCCTCAAATCCATACCGCATCCCAATGCGGATAATCGCCAGCACGGCGAACCAACCCCGCTCTTATGGGATTGGCAACAATGTACCTGGCCACATGCACAACACTCTCCTCACGGCGCAAGGCATGGTCCTGATAACCCGCTTGCCATACCTTCCGGCGCGGCATGCCGAGTTGATATAGCGCATGACTGCTGCGCGACTTGAACCTGCGCATCAAGCAGCACAGCGTGCCACTTCGTAATTCGATCAGCCAATGAACATGGTCTGGCATGACCACCCAGGCCAGGGATCGGCAAAGTCCATCGAGCTCGGTTTGCCTCAGTTGATGGATCACGCAGCGGGCTAACTGGAAGTGGGTGAAGATGCGTTTGCGCTCGTGAGTGACGGTGGTCAGCAAATAGAGCCTGCCAGGCTGAGACAAGCGGCCACGGCGCAGTAGGTGGGATTGGGCACGGTCCATGTGTTGCTCCCTTTGAAGACTCAGGGAAACACTAGGTCAGCTGGTGTCAGTTCGAGGTGCGCAATGGTTGCTGGATATTGGGTGGCAGGGCCGGCCCATTCGCGGGGCAAGCCCGCTCCCACAGGTATTGCACTGAGCCTGAGGGCAGCGGAGTACCTGCGGGAGCGGGCTTGCCCCGCGAATGGGCCGCAAAGCGGCCCCATCAATGTCAGGTGCGGAAGCGAGCCACCAGCCCATTCAAGTCCACAGCGAGACGCGACAATTCAGCGCTCGCCGCGCTGGTCTGATGCGCCCCGGTTGCGCTCTGCACCGACAGGTCATTGATGTTCACCAGGTTGCGGTCAACCTCCCGCGCCACTTGGGCCTGCTCTTCCGCCGCGCTGGCAATCACCAGGTTACGTTCGTTGATTTGCGCGACCGCACCGGCAATGGTGTCCAGCGCCATGCCGGCACCTTTGGCGATGTTCAGCGTCGACTCGGCGCGTTCGGTGCTGGTGCGCATCGATTCGACCGCCTCTTCGGTACCGCCCTGAATGCTGCCGATCATCCGCTCGATTTCGCTGGTCGACTGCTGGGTGCGGTGCGCCAGGGCGCGCACCTCGTCCGCCACCACGGCAAAGCCACGGCCCGCTTCACCGGCCCGGGCTGCCTCGATCGCGGCATTGAGTGCCAGCAGGTTGGTCTGGTCAGCAAGGCCACGGATCACATCCAGTACTTTGCCGATGTCGCGCGATTGTTCGGCCAGGTGGGTGATCAGTTTGGCGGTGGATTGCACATCGCCGCTCATGCGCTCGATGGCACTCACCGTTTCCAGCACCAGGTCACGGCCGTCGCCGGTCGAGCGGCTGGCTTCGCTGGAGGCTTCCGAGGTGCTTACAGCGTTACGCGCCACTTCTTCGACGGCGCTGGTCATTTCGGTAACCGCTGTGGCGGCCTGCTCGATCTCGTTGTTCTGCTGCTGCAGGCCACGCGCGCTTTCGTCGGTAACGGCGTTCAGCTCTTCGGCAGCCGACGCCAGCTGGGTGGCGGAGCCAGCGATCAGTTGCAGGGTGTCGCGCAATTTGTCCTGCATGCGCGCCATCGCGCGCAGCAGGCGCGCGGCCTCATCGGTGCCTTCGGCGCGGATGGTATGGGTCAGGTCACCGTCGGCAATCTGCTCGGCAGCCTGCAAGGCTTCGTCGATGGGTTTGACGATGCTGCGGGTCAGCAGCAACGCGCAGACGAAGGTCAGCACGGCCGCGGCAATCAGCAGGCCGATCACCAGGGCGAAGGCCGCGGCGTACTGGCTGGCGGCGGTTTCGTTGGTGGCGCGGGTCTGGTCGGTGTTGATCCGCACCAGGGTGTCCATGACCTTGTTGATCTGCTCGGAGTTGGCCAGCAGGTCGCGGTTGAGCAGGTCACGCAGTTCGTCGGTGCGGTTGGCCTGGCTCAGGGTGCGCATGCGCGACTCCAGCTGGCGGTACTGGTTGAGCAGTTCGCTGTACTGGTCGAAGGCGGCCTGTTCGTCGGCCGCGCCGATCATCGGCAGGTAGGCCTGGCGGGCGCGGTCGATCTGGGCGTTGCGCTGGTCCAGCAGGTTGAGGGTGTCGCGCTGGGTTTCCGGCTCGCGGTTGAGCAGCAGGCGGTAGGAAAGCGTGCGCATGCGCAGGTTGAGCGAGGTCAGCTCATCGAGGGTCTTGATGCTGGGTACGCTGATGTTCTCGATGGCGACGCCCGCCTGGCGGATGTTGCCCATCTGCATCAGCGAGAAAATACCAAGGCCGAGCATGAGCAGGCCGATCAAGGCGAAGCCTAGCAATGCGCGCGGGGCGATGTTCATGTTGCGTAGAGACATGGGGGGAGGAATCCAGGCAAGGGAGAAAGGCGCAGTCGGTGCGACAGAATATGACTTGCCTGGCTATCGGTCGTGACCGGCCAGTCTTGAGCGTGAGCGCGCAAATAGGTGAGCCAGCTATCTATTTACCTGACCGGCGGTTGACCCAGGCCGGAACAAGGGGCTGGATACCCTGTCAATCTTCGGGCTAAGAAACCTTGTGAATCCGTTATTTAATGGCGATGGCTCGCGCTTTTCTTTATCGTGTGCGCCCTTTGCAACAACCTGAGATATACCCATGCTGGAAGCCTCCCTGAATCAAATCGAGCAACTGGTCAGCGACCTGATGCAGAAAAACGCTCAACTCACCGAGCAGAACACTACCCTCGGCCAGGAACTGGCCCAGGCCAAAGAAGAAAACGAAACCCTGCAACTGTCGCTGATGGAGCAGGAAGAAAAGAACGGCGCCACCGCCGCGCGTATCCAGGCGCTGGTTGAGCGCGCCAGTGCAGGTGTCGTCAACGCATGAGCCTGCACGCGCAGCCGGTCAATGTCGTGTCGATCCTTGGCAGCGACTATTCGATCAAGGCGCCCGAAGGCCAGGAAGAAACCCTGGCACAGGCGGTGCGGATGCTGAACACCGCCCTGGCCGAGACCAAGCGTTCGTACCCGACCCTGATCGGTGACAAGCTGCTGGTGCTGGCTGCGCTGAACCTGTGCTCCAAGCAGGTTGAGCTGCAGAAGGAGCATCAGCAGACGCTTGCGCGCACCCAGGCGCAGATCGACGCCACGGTGGACGCAATTGTTCGGACCATGGCCGAACAGTAAAAGCACGAGAGCTGGGTGAATACCCTGTGGGCTTGTCCCGCGACGCAGGCACCGCGCTGGATGGCACGGGCTTCGCCCGTGTTCGCGGGACAAGCCCGCTCCCACAGGGTCCGTACTCTTGTCCTGGATCACTGGAATAACTGCATACGTAAGTGTATACACTTCCCCCAAAACAATAATTGGCGGGGAGCATGGGCATGCGTATCTGGCGTCGGAGTATCCAGTGGCAGTTGATCGCGAGCATGGGCGCGGCCCTGCTGGCCAGCATTCTGGTAGTAGTCGTTATCTTCACGGTGGCACTCAACCGCCTGACCGACCGCTACCTGGTCGACACGGCGCTGCCGGCCAGCATTGAAGCCATCCGCAACGATATCGAGCGCATGCTCGGCCAGCCGCTGGTGGCGGCGGCGGATATCGCCGGCAACACGCTGCTGCGTGATTGGCTGGCAGCCGGTGAAGACCCTGCAGAAGCGCCACGCTTTGTCGAGTACCTGCAAGCTGCCAAGCAGCGCAACCATGCCTTCACCACCTTGTTTGTTTCTACCGAAACCGGCCATTACTACAACGAGAATGGCCTGGACCGTACCCTCAGCCGTGAGAACCCCAAGGACAAGTGGTTTTACGGCTACATCGACGGCGGCGCCGAGCGCCTGATCAATATCGACATCGACGGTGCCACGGGCGAACTGGCGCTGTTCATCGACTATCGGGTGGAAAAGGACGGCAAGCTGGTCGGCGTGGCCGGCATGGGCCTGCGCATGACCGAGCTGTCGAAACTCATCCATGACTTCAGCTTTGGCGAGCATGGCAAGGTGTTCCTGGTTCGCAATGACGGCCTGATCCAGGTACACCCTGACAACGCCTTCAGCGGCAAGCGCCAACTGGTCGAGCAGCTCGATGCACAGGCGGCGAAAGCGGTGATGAGCGGTGATCAGGGCCTGCGTACCAGCCGCTTCACCCGCGATGGAGAACGCTATCTGGCGCTGGGCCTGCCGCTGCGCGACCTGAACTGGACCTTGGTTGCCGAGGTGCCTGAGGCCGAGATCTACGCGCAGATGCACCAGGCGGTCTGGCTTACCACCTTGATCGGTGGTGGTGTGGCGCTGCTCTCGCTGCTGTTGGTGGTGCTGCTGGCGCGTGGACTGGTGCGGCCTATCCGCCGCGTCACTGCCGCGCTGGTACAGATTGGCAGCGGTGCAGGCGACCTCAGCCATCGCCTGGATGATTCGCGCGAGGACGAACTGGGTGACCTGGCCCGCGGTTTCAACCGTTTTCTCGACAGCCAACGCGGCCTGATCGGCGAGGTGCTGCGCACAACCGAGCGCCTGCATCGGGCGGTGGAGCAGGTGACCCGGGTTGTGGACAACACCGCCGACCGCTCCGGTCGTCAGCAGGAAATGACCGAAATGGTCGCCACCGCCGTACACGAGATGGGCCTGACCGTGCAGGACATTGCCCGCAACGCCGGCGATGCTGCGCAGGCCTCGCAGGCGGCGCGCGACGAAGCCCTGCAGGCGCGCGAGGTGGTGCGGCATTCGATTCAGGGCATTGAAGGCATGTCGGGCGATATCGGCAAGGCGGCGCAGGCGGTTACCCAGTTGGCCGAGGAAGTCGCTTCGATCGATGAAGTGCTGGCGGTGATTCGCAGTATTTCCGAACAGACCAACTTGCTGGCGCTCAATGCCGCCATTGAAGCGGCGCGGGCAGGGGAGATGGGGCGTGGCTTTGCCGTGGTTGCGGATGAGGTACGCACCTTGGCCCGGCGCACCCAGCTGTCCACCGACGAAGTGCAGCAGATGATCCAGCGCCTCAAGCAAGGGGCCGGTTCAGCAGTGACGTCGATGCAGGCGGGGCAGCAGGCGACCGGCAGTGGTGTGCAGTCGAGCCAGCGTACGGGGGCGTCCTTGGGGGCGATCACCGACCAGGTGGAACACATCAGCGACATGAACCATCAGGTGGCCACGGCAACTGAAGAGCAGTCGGCGGTGACCGAAGAGATCAATCGCACGGTGCAGGGGATTTCTGATTTGGCCAGGGAGACGGCGGCGGAAGTGCAGGGGTGCCGCGAGGAGTGCCAGGCGTTGCGTGGCTTGGCGGATGATCTGGCGCGGCAGATGGGTGGGTTCAAACTCTAGATTGCTGGGGCCGCTTTGCGGCCCATCGCCGGCAAGCGCGGCTCCCACCCCGACCGCACAAGATTCAAGCCATGCGCGATATCTGTGGGAGCCGCGCTTGCCGGCGATGGGCTGCGCAGCAGCCCCAGCAATCCCTCAGCCAACAATGATCGTGCGGATATCGGCCGCCAGTTCCCGCACCCGCGCTTCCTCGGTATCCCACGAGCACATGAACCGCGCCCCACCGCTACCGATGAAGGTATAGAACCGCCAGCCCCGGCCACGCAGTGCCTCGATGGCTGGCTCCGGCATTTGCAGGAACACCCCGTTGGCCTCCACCGGGAACATCAGCTCCACCCCCGGCAAGTCACTCACCAGCGACGCCAGCAACTGCGCGCAATGGTTGGCGTGGTTGCCATGGCGCAGCCATGCGCCGTCTTCCAGCAGCCCGACCCAGGGCGCCGACAGGAAGCGCATTTTCGAAGCCAGCTGCCCGGCCTGCTTGCAGCGGTAGTCGAAGTCTTCGGCCAGCTGCCGGTTGAAGAACAGGATCGCCTCACCCACCGCCATGCCGTTCTTGGTACCGCCAAAGCACAACACATCGACACCGGCCTTCCAGGTCAGCTCGGCCGGGCTGCAGCCGAGAAATGCGCAGGCATTGGTAAAGCGCGCGCCGTCCATGTGCAGGTTCAGGCCCAGCTCCTTGCACGTTGCGCTGATTGCCCTGAGCTCGTCGGGGCGGTACACGGTGCCTACCTCGGTGGCCTGGGTGAGGGTGACCACGCGGGGCTTGGGGTAGTGGATATCCTGGCGCTTGAGCGCCACTTCACGGATCGACTCAGGCGTCAGCTTGCCGTTTACGCTGGGCGCGGTGAGCAGCTTGGAGCCGTTGGAGAAGAACTCCGGCGCGCCGCATTCGTCGGTTTCGACGTGGGCGGTCTCGGAGCAGATGACGCTGTGGTAGCTCTGGCACAGCGAGGCCAGGGCAAGGGAGTTGGCGGCGGTACCGTTGAAGGCGAAGAACACTTCGCAGTCGGTTTCGAACAGCTTGCGAAAGTATTCCGATGCACGCTCGGTCCACTGGTCGTCGCCGTAGGCGCGGTCGTGGCCCATGTTGGCCTTGGCCATGGCTGCCCAGGCTTCGGGGCAGATGCCGGAATAGTTGTCGCTGGCGAATTGTTGGCTCTTATCTGTCATGACACGGTCCTGTGAACGACGCAGAACAGCACTCTAAACCATCGATTCAGCGGTTGCCTATACAACTGTGTAGCGGTTGAATTTATCGATTGTTCACACCGGCCCTATCGCCGGCAAGCCGGCTCCCACAGTGCCCCAGGCGCCTAAGGACGCTGAGGGAGCCGGCTTGCCGGCGATAGGGCCGGTGTGAACGACACCAACGGCAATGTCGTAAACGCGCCATTGCAAGGCGTGCGCAGGCATCTGACCCACCCCGGCCAGTCATACCATCGCCACAAAGGGCCACAGTGCCTTACAGACAAGAAACGATCGCTGCCGGGAGAAACACGATGTTCAGCAAGCAAGACCAGATCCAGGGTTATGACGACGCACTGCTGGCGGCGATGAATGCCGAAGAACAGCGCCAGGAAGATCACATCGAGCTGATCGCCTCGGAGAACTACACCAGCAAGCGCGTGATGCAGGCCCAAGGCAGCGGCCTGACCAACAAATACGCCGAAGGCTACCCAGGCAAGCGTTACTACGGCGGCTGCGAACACGTCGACAAGGTCGAAGCGCTGGCCATCGAGCGCGCCAAGCAGCTGTTCGGCGCCGACTATGCCAACGTCCAGCCGCACTCCGGCTCTTCGGCCAACGGCGCGGTCTACCTGGCCCTGCTGCAGGCTGGTGACACCATCCTCGGTATGAGCCTGGCCCACGGCGGCCACCTGACCCACGGCGCCAAGGTGTCGTCCTCGGGCAAGCTGTACAACGCGGTGCAGTACGGCATCAACACTGATACCGGGCTGATCGACTACGACGAAGTCGAGCGCCTGGCGGTAGAGCACAAACCGAAGATGATCGTTGCCGGCTTCTCGGCCTACTCCAAGACCCTCGACTTCCCACGCTTCCGTGCCATCGCCGACAAGGTGGGTGCGCTGCTGTTCGTCGACATGGCCCACGTTGCCGGCCTGGTTGCCGCTGGCCTGTACCCGAACCCGATCCCGTTCGCCGACGTGGTCACCACCACCACCCACAAGACCCTGCGCGGCCCACGTGGCGGCCTGATCCTGGCCAAGTCCAACGAAGAGATCGAGAAGAAGCTCAACGCTGCCGTGTTCCCGGGCGCCCAGGGCGGCCCGCTGATGCACGTCATCGCCGCCAAGGCCGTGTGCTTCAAGGAAGCGCTGGAGCCTGAGTTCAAGAGCTACCAGAAACAGGTCATCGAAAACGCCCAGGCCATGGCCCAGGTGTTCATCGACCGCGGCTACGACGTGGTATCCGACGGTACCGACAACCACCTGTTCCTGGTCAGCCTGATCCGCCAGGGCCTCACCGGTAAAGATGCCGACGCCGCCCTGGGCCGCGCGCACATCACCGTCAACAAGAACGCCGTGCCGAACGACCCGCAGTCGCCGTTCGTCACCTCCGGCCTGCGCATCGGCACCCCAGCCGTTACTACCCGCGGCTTCAAGGTCGCCCAGTGCGTGGCACTGGCCGGCTGGATCTGCGACATCCTCGACAACCTCGGTGACGCCGACGTTGAAGCCGATGTGGCGAAAAACGTCGCCGCCCTGTGCGCAGACTTCCCTGTTTACCGCTGAGTGGAGTAAACGACCATGCAACGCTACTCGGGCTTCGGCCTCTTCAAACACTCCCTCAGCCACCACGAAAACTGGCAGCGCATGTGGCGCACGCCGACCCCTAAAAAGGTCTACGACGTGGTCATCGTTGGCGGTGGCGGCCATGGCCTGGCCACGGCTTACTACCTGGCCAAGGAACACGGCATCACCAACGTCGCGGTCATCGAGAAGGGTTACCTGGGCGGCGGCAACACTGCCCGTAACACCACCATCGTGCGTTCCAACTACCTGTGGGACGAGTCGGCGCACCTGTACGAACACGCCATGAAGCTGTGGGAGGGCTTGTCCCAGGACATCAACTACAACGTGATGTTTTCCCAACGCGGCGTCTACAACCTGTGCCACACCCTGCAGGACATCCGTGACTCCGAGCGCCGGGTCAGCGCCAACCGGCTGAACGGCGTCGATGGCGAGCTGCTCAACACTGCCCAGGTTGCGGCCGAAATCCCGTACCTGGACTGCTCGAAGAACGCCCGTTACCCGGTGCTCGGCGCGACCGTTCAGCGCCGTGGTGGCGTGGCCCGTCACGACGCCGTGGCCTGGGGCTACGCCCGTGCCGCAGACGCCTTGGGCGTGGACCTGATCCAGCAGACCGAAGTGATTGGTTTTCGCAAGGAAAACGGCGCGGTCATCGGTGTTGAAACCAACAAGGGCTTCATTGGTGCCAAGCGCGTCGGTGTGGTCACTGCGGGCAACTCCGGGCACATGGCCAAGCTGGCCGGCTTCCGCCTGCCGCTGGAATCGCACCCGCTGCAAGCCCTGGTGTCCGAGCCGATCAAGCCGATCATCGACAGCGTGATCATGTCCAACGCCGTACACGGCTACATCAGCCAGTCCGACAAGGGCGACCTGGTGATCGGTGCCGGTATCGACGGCTGGGTCGGCTACGGCCAGCGTGGTTCGTACCCGGTGATCGAGCACACCCTGCAGGCGATCGTCGAGATGTTCCCCAACCTCTCGCGCGTACGCATGAACCGCCAGTGGGGTGGCATCGTCGACACCTCGCCGGACGCCTGCCCGATCATCTCCAAGACCCCGGTCAAGAACATGTTCTTCAACTGCGGCTGGGGCACCGGCGGCTTCAAGGCCACCCCGGGCTCGGGCAACGTCTTCGCCGCCAGCCTGGCCAAAGGCGAGATGCACCCGCTGGCTGCGCCGTTCTCCATGGACCGTTTCTACAACGGCGCACTGATCGACGAACACGGCGCCGCCGCCGTCGCCCACTAACCGGAGACACCGTCATGTTGCATATTTTCTGTCCCCACTGCGGCGAGCTGCGCTCCGAAGAAGAGTTCCACGCCTCTGGCCAGGCGCACATCGCCCGCCCGCTGGACCCTGCCGCCTGCTCCGACGAGGAGTGGGGGACCTACATGTTCTTCCGTGACAACCCGCGCGGTATTCACCATGAACTGTGGGACCACGTTGCCGGCTGCCGTCAGTACTTCAACGTTACCCGCGACACCGTGACCTACGAAATTCTGGAAACCTACAAGATTGGCGAGAAGCCGCAGGTGACCGCCAACGGCAAGCAGAGCAGCGCACCGTCGACCGTCAAAGGCCAAGGGGAAAAAGTATGAGCCAGACCTATCGCCTCGCCAGCGGCGGCCGTATCGACCGCAGCAAGGTCCTGAACTTCACCTTCAACGGCAAGACCTACCAGGGTTATGCCGGTGACAGCCTGGCTGCCGCGCTGCTGGCCAACGGCGTCGACATCGTCGGCCGCAGCTTCAAGTACTCGCGCCCGCGCGGCATCATCGCCGCCGGTACCGAAGAGCCGAATGCCATCCTGCAGATCGGCTCCAGCGAAGCCACCCAGATCCCCAACGTGCGTGCCACCCAGCAGGCGCTGTACGCAGGCCTGGTGGCGACCAGCACCAACGGCTGGCCGAACGTCAACAACGACGTCATGGGCATCCTCGGCAAGGTCGGCGGCAGCATGATGCCGCCGGGCTTCTACTACAAAACCTTCATGTACCCCAAATCGTTCTGGATGACTTACGAGAAGTACATCCGTAAAGCGGCAGGCCTTGGCCGTGCGCCGCTGCAGAACGACCCGGACAGCTACGACTACATGAACCAGCACTGCGACGTGCTGATCGTCGGCGCCGGCCCTGCCGGCCTGGCTGCCGCGCTGGCCGCTGCACGCAGCGGTGCGCGGGTGATCCTTGCCGACGAACAGGAAGAGTTCGGTGGCAGCCTGCTCGACAGCCGCGAAACCCTCGACGGCAAGCCGGCCGCCGACTGGGTGAATGCCGTGGTCAAGGAGCTGGAAAGCCTGCCGGAAGTGACCCTGCTGCCACGCGCCACGGTCAACGGTTACCACGACCACAACTTCCTGACCATTCACGAGCGCCTCACCGACCACCTGGGCGACCGTGCCCCGATCGGCCAGGTGCGTCACCGCGTGCACCGTGTGCGCGCCAAACGCGTGGTGCTGGCCGCTGGTGCCCACGAGCGCCCGCTGGTGTACGGCAACAACGATGTGCCGGGCAACATGCTGGCCGGCGCTGTCTCTACCTATGTGCGCCGCTACGGCGTGGCACCTGGCCGCAAGCTGGTGCTGTCGACCAACAACGACCACGCCTACCGCGCCGCGCTGGACTGGCACGACGCTGGCCTGCAGGTGGTCGCCATCGCCGACGCCCGCCACAACCCGCGTGGTTCGCTGGTTGAAGAGGCGCGTGCCAAAGGCATTCGCATCCTCACCTCCAGCGCCGTGGTCGAGGCCAAAGGTAGCAAGCACGTCACCGGCGCCCGCGTGGCGGCCATCGATGTACAGGCACACAAGGTGACCAGCCCAGGCGAAACCCTTGAGTGCGACCTGATCGCCACTTCCGGTGGCTACAGCCCAATCGTGCACCTGGCTTCGCACCTGGGCGGCCGCCCGGTATGGCGTGATGACATTCTTGGCTTCGTGCCGGGTGATGCCCCGCAAAAGCGCGAGTGCGTCGGCGGCATCCACGGTGTGTATGCCCTGGGTGACGTGATTGCCGATGGTTTCGAAGGCGGCGCACGCGCAGCCACCGAAGCCGGTTTCAAGGCCACCGTTGGCACCCTGCCAAAGACCGTTGCGCGCAAGGAAGAGGCCACCGTAGCGCTGTTCCAGGTGCCGCACGACAAAGGCAGCAAAGGGCCGAAGCAGTTTGTCGACCAGCAGAACGACGTGACCGCCGCTGGTATCGAACTGGCCACCCGTGAAGGCTTCGAGTCGGTCGAGCACGTCAAGCGCTACACCGCGCTGGGCTTCGGTACCGACCAGGGCAAGCTGGGCAATATCAACGGCCTGGCCATTGCCGCCCGTTCGATCGGCATCACCATCCCGGAAATGGGCACCACCATGTTCCGCCCCAACTACACGCCGGTGACCTTCGGCGCGGTAGCGGGCCGCCACTGTGGGCACCTGTTCGAGCCTGTGCGCTTCACTGCTCTGCATGCCTGGCACGTGAAGAACGGCGCCGAGTTCGAAGACGTCGGCCAGTGGAAGCGCCCGTGGTACTTCCCGAAAGCCGGTGAAGACATCCACACCGCTGTGGCCCGCGAATGCAAGGCCGTGCGCGACAGCGTGGGCCTGCTGGACGCCTCGACCCTGGGCAAGATCGACATCCAGGGCCCGGACGCGCGCGAGTTCCTCAACCGCATCTACAGCAACGCCTGGACCAAGCTTGACGTGGGCAAGGCCCGCTACGGCCTGATGTGCAAGGAAGACGGCATGGTCTTCGACGACGGCGTGACCGCGTGCGTCGGCGACAACCACTTCTACATGACCACCACCACCGGCGGCGCCGCGCGCGTGCTGCAGTGGCTCGAGCTGTACCACCAGACCGAATGGCCGGAAATGAAGGTGTACTTCACCTCCGTCACCGACCACTGGGCCACCTTGACCCTGTCCGGCCCCAACAGCCGCAAGCTGCTCAGCGAGCTGACCGACGACATCGACCTGGACAAGGAAGCCTTCCCGTTCATGACCTGGAAGGAAGGCACTGTCGGCGGCGTGCCGGCCCGTGTGTTCCGTATTTCGTTCACCGGTGAACTGTCGTACGAAATCAACGTTCAAGCCAACTACGCCATGGGCGTGCTGGAAAAAGTCATCGAGGCCGGCAAGCAGTTCAACCTGACCCCATACGGCACCGAGACCATGCACGTACTGCGTGCCGAGAAGGGCTTCATCATCGTCGGCCAGGACACTGACGGCTCGATGAACCCCGACGACCTGAACATGAGCTGGTGCGTGGGCCGCAACAAGCCATTCTCGTGGATCGGCCTGCGTGGCATGAACCGCGAAGACTGCCTGCGCGATAACCGCAAGCAGCTGGTGGGCCTCAAGCCTGTGGACCCGACCAAGTGGCTGCCGGAAGGCGCCCAGCTGGTGTTCGACCCGAAACAGCCAATCCCGATGGACATGGTTGGCCACGTCACCTCCAGCTACGCCTCCAACTCCCTGGGCTATTCGTTCGCCATGGGTGTGGTCAAGGGCGGCCTCAAGCGCATGGGCGAGCGTGTTTACTCGCCGCAGGCCGATGGCAGCGTGATCGAGGCCGAAATCGTGTCTTCGGTGTTCTTCGATCCGAAGGGTGAGCGGCAGAACGTTTGACTCCGGGCCCTGTGGTGAGCCGGCTGGCCCTCTCGCCGGCAAGCCGGCTCCCACAGGTTCGATGCAGTTCTGAAGGCTGATGCTGTGCCAGCAATGAGGCCAAGCAGATGTCTCCCACAGGATCGATGCAGATCTGAAGGTAGGTGCGGTCCCTGTGGGAGCCGGCTTGCCGGCGATGAGGCCGGTAAACACACCCTGCAAGCTGCGTCGTATCGACCACCAAGAATTCAAGGCAGGTAACAAATGAGCGCTATCAACGTCTTCCAGCAAAACCCCGGCGCCGAAGCCAAGGCCCAGTCGCCACTGCACCACGCCGACCTGGCCAGCCTGGTTGGTAAAGGCCGCAAGAACGCAGGCGTGACCCTGCGCGAGAAGAAATTCCTCGGTCACCTGACCCTGCGTGGCGACGGCCACAACCCGGAATTCGCCGCAGGCGTGCACAAGGCCCTGGGCCTGGAGCTGCCGGTAGCCCTGACTGTGGTCGCCAACAACGAGATGTCGCTGCAGTGGCTGGGCCCGGATGAGTGGCTGCTGATCGTGCCTGGCGGCCAGGAGTTCGCCGTCGAGCAAAAGCTGCGCGCGGCCCTCGAAGGCCAGCACATCCAGGTGGTCAACGTCAGCGGCGGGCAAAGCCTGCTGGAGCTGCGCGGCCCGAACGTGCGCGAAGTGCTGATGAAATCCACCAGCTATGATGTGCACCCGAACAACTTCCCGGTGGGCAAGGCCGTCGGCACCGTGTTCGCCAAGTCGCAACTGGTGATCCGCCGCACCGCCGAAGACACCTGGGAGCTGGTGATTCGCCGCAGCTTCGCCGACTACTGGTGGCTGTGGCTGCAGGACGCTTCGGCTGAATACGGCCTGAGCATCGAAGCTTAAGGAGAGCAGAACATGAGTCGGGCACCGGATACCTGGATTCTCACCGCCGACTGCCCGAGCATGCTCGGCACCGTCGACGTGGTGACGCGTTTCCTCTTCGAGCAGCGCTGCTACGTGACGGAGCACCACTCCTTCGATGACCGGCAGTCGGGGCGCTTCTTCATTCGCGTGGAGTTCCGCCAGCCGGACGATTTCGACGAGGCCAGCTTCCGCGCCGGCCTCGCCGAGCGCAGTGAAGCGTTCGGCATGGCCTTCGAGCTGACTGCGCCCAACCACCGCCCCAAGGTGGTGATCATGGTGTCCAAGGCCGACCACTGCCTGAACGATCTGCTGTACCGCCAGCGCATCGGCCAGCTGGGCATGGACGTGGTTGCGGTGGTGTCCAACCACCCCGACCTGGAACCCCTGGCGCACTGGCACAAGATCCCCTACTACCACTTCGCCCTCGACCCCAACGACAAGGCGGGGCAGGAGCGCAAGGTGCTGCAGGTGATCGAGGAGACGGGTGCCGAGCTGGTTATCCTCGCCCGTTACATGCAGGTGCTGTCGCCCGAGCTGTGCCGGCGCCTGGATGGTTGGGCGATCAACATTCACCACTCGCTGTTGCCGGGCTTCAAGGGCGCCAAGCCTTACCACCAGGCGTACAACAAGGGCGTGAAGATGGTTGGCGCCACGGCGCACTACATCAACAACGACCTCGACGAAGGGCCGATCATTGCCCAGGGCGTCGAGGTGGTGGACCACAGCCACTATCCGGAAGACCTGATTGCCAAGGGGCGGGATATCGAATGCCTGACCCTGGCGCGGGCTGTGGGGTATCACATCGAGCGGCGGGTGTTTCTGAACGCCAACCGCACCGTGGTGCTGTGAACACTAGGGTCGTCAGGTACGGACGACCCTATTATTCTTTCTCGTAGCCGATCTGAACCTTCAGGGTGCCGCCATCGACGAAGGTCCAGGTCTTGCTGATGATGCGGTAGTCCACATCGCCGTCATCAGTCTCTTGAGTGTAAGTGTCGCCGACTTTCATGTACGACTCCGCTTGCGCTTTGCTGAATTGGAAAGCCGAATCCGCATAGCCAGGGCCACCTTCAGTGAATACGGTGACCTTCAGCATCTGCGAGGTGTTTTCTCGCCAGCTTTTGCGGGTGACCCGGGTCGGACCAGGCGCCCCAGCGAAAACGATTTCATCGTCGACGCTCATCGTGGCCAGTGCGATCTTCTTCTCGATATCTGATTTGAATTCACTCATCACTAACGCTCCTGTAGGTTTGACAGTAAGCCAATGCTAGGTTTCGGGCCGAGCCTTTGGCTACTGGCAGAATTGCCAGGTGATGTGATGAAGCGCTGCCGCTAAATGGCATCTTTTTGTCGCATCCAGTCACCGGCCACGCGCAAAAAAAACCCTCAGATGGGGGTTTTTTTTGCACTTCATTAATCGAACCGTCGGCTGTGGTAAGCGCTACTTCTCAAACCCCGTGCACGTTGCTCCAAGTAGGAGAGGGCGGGACTGGCAGCGCGACTGCCCGTCGGTGTGGAGTCTGTTGAAGCG
This sequence comes from Pseudomonas sp. LFS044, assembly GCF_047978245.1. Classification (NCBI taxonomy): domain Bacteria; kingdom Pseudomonadati; phylum Pseudomonadota; class Gammaproteobacteria; order Pseudomonadales; family Pseudomonadaceae; genus Pseudomonas; species Pseudomonas sp. LFS044. The sequence continues at coordinate 134,139 of NZ_JBFPFX010000016.1, read as the reverse complement.
TCTGTTGACAACGAGGAGTCGGAAGAATAGTGGCGCGCTCTAGGCACAGTGCCTGGCTGACGACGTGGCAGAACGCGTGCTAGCGAAGCCGATCGATTGTGACGCACAGAAGGCAAGTCGTGGAGCAAACGACCATTAGTTGCGCCCGTGGGCCAAGGAGGAGAAGCGTTCACCCCAGCTGGGACCATGCTCGGTGTCTCTATGAGAGCGGGCGCCGGTAGCGCTTGCTGTGGTGTCTGAATGCTTGAGTGGGGGGCTGTCACTGGCCTTGGGCTTGGCGCGACGGCCGCTACCTGCCGAGATGGCCGAGGTAGGGATGAACCCATGAACATCCTTCCGTTGGTACCGGTGAAAGGCAATGGGCGATGGCGGAGTCCAAGAAATTTGATAATGGCTTTAGCCAGCATGGGCAGGCTGATATGGCCTGACGGGTCGACGTGGTTGACGGGGTCACCTAGGCAATAACAGTAAGTGTTCAGTCCTCCCACTGAAAAAGGGCCCCAGCTATCAGGCGCGCAAAAGCGCATGAGTGTCGAGTTGAAGCGGCGGTAACCATTGCCTAACAATGACCCTGTAATAGCGTGGTCATAACGCTCGCCATTGAACCCAAGCAGCGTCAGGGGAGAAGGCAAGGTGGGGGCATGGCCGTAACTTGAATAGGCGTGAGTCTGCTCTTCCTCTTTGCTATTCACCTGCAGCACAGACCCTTTGTCGTCCGTTGCCAGCAGCCCGGCGCTGGAAGCTTCGCCGGCCTGCACCTCGGCCAGCGGCATCGCGGCATTGCGGAAGATAGCGCGGTGCTGGTCGCCGTGTTTGACGGTGATCAGCTTGTCGCCTTGGTAGAAAAACTGGGTGTTGCTCAATGACACGCTCATGGCTTCGGATCCTTGAGTGCTGTACGTCGAGTATCGGGTGGGTTATCTACAGGCGCTGGCCGCGAATCTTTTTCAGTTTTGAACAGTCGCCAGATTAATGAAACTGGCAAAAGTAACAGGTGCCGCCGGGGCATTCGCTTGCGCCCTTGGGAGGCCGGTGGTGTACCTGTGGGAGCCGGCTTGCCGGCGATTGGGCCCACCCCTTTGGGCCTGCCGTAAAAAGGTATCTCCCTGTCGCTTCCAGTCACTGCGACATCGCCCATCAGGCCCACAATTCCCTGCATTCCAGTAACACAAGCCGCCCATGGATGGCGGCGCGTTCAACCACCGCTGCATAAATAAAAATCAAGCGAGGTAAGAGCATGTCTGGCAATCGTGGAGTGGTATATCTCGGCGCCGGCAAGGTCGAAGTGCAACACATCGACTACCCGAAAATGCAGGACCCGCGCGGCAAGAAAATCGAACACGGCGTCATCCTGAAGGTGGTCTCCACCAACATCTGCGGCTCCGACCAGCACATGGTCCGTGGCCGCACCACTGCCCAAGTCGGCCTGGTACTGGGCCACGAAATTACCGGTGAAATCGTCGAACTGGGGCGCGATGTAGAACGCCTGAAAATCGGCGACCTGGTGTCGGTACCGTTCAACGTTGCCTGCGGCCGCTGCCGCTCGTGCAAAGAGATGCACACCGGTGTCTGCCTCACCGTCAACCCGGCCCGCGCCGGTGGTGCCTATGGCTATGTCGACATGGGCGACTGGACCGGTGGCCAGGCCGAATATGTGCTGGTGCCGTATGCCGACTTCAACCTGCTGAAACTGCCGGACCGCGACAAGGCCATGGAAAAGATCCGTGACCTGACCTGCCTGTCCGACATTCTGCCGACGGGCTACCACGGTGCCGTGACTGCGGGCGTAGGCCCAGGCAGCACCGTTTATGTAGCTGGCGCCGGCCCGGTCGGGCTGGCTGCGGCTGCCTCCGCCCGCCTGCTGGGCGCCGCCTGTGTGATCGTCGGCGACCTCAACCCGGCCCGCCTGGCCCACGCCAAGTCCCAGGGCTTCGAAGTCGTCGACTTGTCCAAGGACACCCCGCTGCATGAGCAGATCATCGACATCCTTGGCGAGCCTGAAGTGGACTGCGCCGTGGATGCTGTCGGCTTCGAAGCCCGCGGCCATGGCCACGAAGGTGCCAAGCACGAAGCCCCAGCCACCGTGCTGAACTCACTGATGCAGGTGACCCGCGTTGCTGGCAGCATCGGCATCCCGGGCCTGTACGTGACCGAAGACCCAGGCGCGGTCGATGCCGCCGCCAAGATCGGCGCCCTGAGCATTCGCTTTGGCCTGGGCTGGGCCAAGTCGCACAGCTTCCACACCGGCCAGACCCCGACCATGAAGTACAACCGCCAGCTGATGCAGGCGATCATGTGGGACCGGATCAACATTGCTGAGGTGGTGGGTGTGCAGGTGATCAACCTGGATCAGGCGCCGGAAGGGTACGGCGAGTTCGATGCAGGCGTGCCGAAGAAATTCGTGATCGACCCGCACAAGATGTGGGGCGCGGCTTGATGCCCTGATGTAATGAAAAGCCCCTCATGCTGAGGGGCTTTCTTCTGCTTGCACGTTTGCGTTTTGCACCGCGAGTACCGATCCTGGGGTATCGGTGGCCAGCAAAGCGCTGCCTATCGTCGGGTCTGTACTCAGCTCTGCCAGCGGTAACGCATCGTTGCGGAAAATGGCGAGATGCTGGTCACCGTCCTGCACGGAAACGAGCTGGTTGCCTTGATAGAAGAATAGCGTTCGATTCGCTGCTTTAGCCATGATTCAAGTCCCTGTCGCACTGGATTCAAATGGTCTGCTACACGCCCATTCTGAATGACCGCAGAGATTTTCATACTGGCAGAAATAACAGTTTTACAGCCTCTCTCAGTGATTGTTCATAACCTGTAGGAGCGGGCTTGCCCGCGATGAGGCCAGCCCTGCAAACCTCTTACTCAGCGCATCATCCCCAGCTCGGCATCATCCAGCAGCGCCTTGGCCATTGCGCTCAGGTAGTGGGAAGCCCAGATCAGTTGCTGATCGCCTTCCATCACGCCGGTGAGGGTCATGTCTCGTACATAGCCCATCAGTTCCGAAGCCTGTTCGCGAGCGCTTTGGCACGGAATGCCGGGGGCGATGCAGAACAGCGGTTGAGTGTGGCCTTCGGCTTGAAAGAAGAAGGTTTTGCCCACGGTGGTTTTGGTGTCTTCGGTTGTCATTGTTCTATCCCCTGAAAGTTCTCTACTGGCTGGTCGGGCCTCATCGCGGGTGAACCCGCTCCTACAGGCTCTGCGCTGGCCGTTGCCATGCGCTGCACGTGTAGGAGCGGGTTTACCCGCGATGAGGCCAGACCCGCCAACAAATGGCTCGAGCCTTAGTGCCGCATTCGCGGCTCCACCGGCATCTGCACCTGGATCAACGCCGCCTCAAGCAACACCCGCAGCGCTTCAAGTTCGTGCATCGTGGCCATCATCAGGATCGAAACCGGCGATTTGGGCTGCAGCAGAACCGCCTGCTGCGCGACGGTTTGGGCGCACAGCGCGTAGTCCGTGGCCTGGATGAGGGTGTCTTCGAGGGAATGGGAGGTGTGGGGTGGATCGGGGACAATCTTAAGCATGATGGAACACCTTGAATGAGGGCCATCACCATCTGCTGTCAAACAATTGGTGGCAGCTGTACAGGGGTTGACAGACCGGTAGGTGAACCAAAACCCGGCGCACACGAAGTGCCCCATGCACAGCTGCCATAAAGGCGAGCCATGTGATTCATACCAAGGCGGCCTGTCAAAGCCGGTCGCTGATTTCGCAGCGACCGCCCGAGACTAGAGCCCAGCCCAGATCATCGCAATGGCTTAAGCGGCTTGGGACTGTAATTCAGAAACGTCCTACACGTAAGCGGAAAAAACTGAAACCCAGTAGAACCTCAGGTTGGGTTTCTTATGCTCGGCCTAGTTAACGCATAGTAGGATCTCGCCAAGCAAACATGCTGCCCTCTGGGTACAGGAGGCAAAGCCATGTGGTTGACGAAGACAGTCTGTCCAAGCCAGCTGTTGAGCATGTATGTGCTTGCGCTCCTAGTAAGGAGGCCTAATGGTTCTCATGTCATAAGCGTTAAGGATCTCCAGATCCATTCCGTCGCGGATCAAGTGGAGCAACTCTGAATTAAACCTCATCTTCATTTTCGGCCTGTACAGATTTTGCTCGGTCATCTGCTGAATAACGTTTGCATGGCGGCTGGTGATCTTTGTGTTGAGCCCTTCAGCTATCTGATGGTGGCGGTTTTCCAGCGAAATAAAGCGTTTGGTAGCAGTGGCTGCAGTCGCCTCACTGGAAGCACTCATAATGGCACGCTTGGCATCGTTCAATTCCGATTTTGATATTCTGAACAAATATTGATTCTCGGAATAACTCATGTCCTGTAGCCTTGCTTTACTAAAATGCTTGGGCGCTAATGTTGTGGGCTGCGTCGGCAACTTGAGTTCCGGACCACGCCTAGGTAATTGAATTTTCGGAAAAAATTTTGCTGAGCGCAGGAATGAGTACAGGAAGGAGGCGTGCCCAGTCGGATCGATTTGATTCACGGGGTCGCCTGAACAATAGGCGTAGGTGTTTATTCCCCCCTCGCCAAACGGGCTCAAGCTGTCAGCGCTGTAAAAGCGAAGCAGGCTGGGGTTGAAGGCTCTGTAGCCAGAGCCGAGAATATAGAGTGACGTATGCGCTAGTAGGTGCTCGCCATTGAAACCAAGCGCAGTCCGTGCTCGCTGGGCCGTAGCGGAAAACCCATAGACGGTATAAACATGTTTTTCGCCTCTGTTCATACAATTCTCATCTCCATCAGGCGGAGCGCGTTGTCGCGCCGATTATTCTGGCTCCCCTGAGTATCTCGATGCCTATCGCATGTAGCTACTGGCAAAAATGACAGGTGTTCGCTACTGATCATGGCTGCCAGAGCGTCCCGACAAGCAGCTTGGAACAATAGCTTGAAACGCCAGTCAAATTGCTCGTTTCCCAGGCCATCCCGGCCCACGAGGTCCCCCAATGAAAGCATTCACCCTGGCAACCCTGATGACCCTGGCCGCAAGCCCGGTGTTCGCCTTCAACCTCAGCGATGCCGCCAACGCCGTGTCGGCCATGCAGAACCAGAAGCAGCAGGGCCAAGTGCAGGCGCCCGAGGCGCAGGCCAATTTGCTCAATACACTGGGCAGCGAACTTAAGATCACCCCGGAGCAGGCCGTGGGCGGGGCAGGGGCGATGTTGGGGCTGGCGCGCAATAACCTGAGCGCTGACGATTACGGCCAGTTGACCAAAGCCGTGCCTGGGCTGGACCTGCTGTCGGGCGCCAATGCGCTGGGCGGGTTGAGCGGGCTGGGTGAAATGCTGGGCAAGAACAGCGAAAGCCAGTCGGCGTTGAGCAATGCGCTGGGCAATGACGTTGAGAACCGCAGCGACCTGGACAGTGCGTTCAAGGCGTTGGGGATGGATACCGGCATGATCGGGCAGTTCGCGCCGTTGATTCTGCAGTACCTGGGGCAGCAGGGGATTGCCGGGTCGTTGTTGCAGAACCTGGGTAGTTTGTGGACTACGCCGGCGCCGTTGGCTCAGCCTTCGGTCTGAAGGGCATGCAGGGCCGCTGCTGGCCCTATCGCCGGCAAGCCGGCTCCCACAGGGTAATCACCGACTTCAAGTGCCGCGGTTAACCTGTAGGAGCCGGCTTGCCGGCGATGAGGCCGGTGCAGCCAGCACGTATTCCCAGTCAGGCGGCTTCGGAGAAGTCCACCAAGCTAACCGGGCGACGGAAGCCGGCAGTCAGTACCGCCAGGTACGCAAGCCCCAGCGCGAACCAGCACAGGCCAATCACCAAGGTCAGCGCCGACAGGCTGGTCCACAGCCACAAGGTCAGGCTCAACCCCACCAGCGGCACCGCGCCATAGCACAGCAGGCCCTTGAGGTTACGCTGCGCGTTGTCATCCATCAGGTGGGTTTTCACCACTGCCAGGTTCACCGCCGAGAACGCCACCAACGCGCCAAAGCTGATCAGCGAGGCGAGGGTGGCCAGGTCGATCACCAACGCCAGCAACGAGAACGCCGACACCAGCAAGATGGCGTACACCGGTGTGCCAAGGCGTGGCGAAAGGTGGCCGAAGGTACGCTGCGGCAGCACCCGGTCACGGCCCATGGTGTAGAGGATGCGCGACACCGCTGCCTGGGACGCCAGGGCCGAGCCGAGGCTGCCGGCCACATAGGCGGCAGTGAAGAAGTTGGCCAGGAACTGCCCGCCCGCCTTCAGCATTACCTCGTTGGCGGCCGCATCGGCATTAGCGAAGGTGCTGCCCGGCAGAACCAGCTGGCTCACGTAAGCCAGTACGGTGAACAGGAGGCCGGCGAACAGCGTGGTGAGGATGATCGCCCGGGGCACGTCGCGGCGGGCGTTGCGGCTTTCCTCGGCCAGGGTGGACACAGCATCGAAACCCAGGAACGACAGGCACAGTACCGCCGCGCCTGCCATCAGTGGGCCGAAGCCGGGGGCGCTGCCATCACCGCTCAGCGGCGCCAGCCAGTCCAGCTGGCCGTTGCCCAAGCCCTGCCACGACAGCGCGACGAACACGCCGATGAAGACGATCTGCGCCCCGACGATCAAATTGCTGGTCTTGGCCACCGAGTTGATGCCAACCACGTTGAGCACGGTCACCAGCGCGATGGAAGCGAGCACGAAGGCCCAGGCGGGAACGGCTGGGAAGGCGATGTTGAGGAACAGGCCGATGAGCAAGTAGTTGATCATCGGCAGGAACAGGTAGTCGAGCAGCAATGACCAGCCCGCCAGGAAGCCTATGTTCTGGCCGAACGCCATGTTGCTGTAGGAGTACGCCGAGCCCGCGACCGGGAAGCGTTTGACCATGAAACTGTAGGACGCAGCGGTAAACAGCATGGCCACCAGCGTGACCAGGTAGGCGCCAGCGGTGCGGCCGCCGGTGAGTTCGGTGACGATGCCGTAGGTGGTAAAGATGGTCAGCGGGACCATGTAGACCAGGCCGAAGAATACCAGGGCGGGCAGGCCCAGGACGCGGCGAAGCTGGGGCGGGGCGGAGCTAGGTTGGTTGGCCATTGATCGATCCAGGCTTTTTTGTAGTTGTGCTTTGATCGATTTTTATCCGCTAGGGCGGATGATGACAAAGAAGTAATTCTAATGCCGATTATTAGCCTGGCTTTTAATGGTGGTTGTGCAGTGTCTTTGCCGGCCTCATCGCGGGCAAGCCCGCTCCTACAGGTTTGTGGTGTCCTTGTAGGCGCGGGCAAGCCCGCTCCTACAGGTTTGTGGTGTCCTTGTAGGCGCGGGCTTGCCCGCGATGAGGCCCGATCAGGCGGCGCAGATTCAGCCAATCTCCGCCCGGAGTTTCTCTATTCGCTGGTCCTTCTCCAGCCACAACTGATTCACCCAAGCCTGCACCGTCTGCCGGAACGCAGGGTCACTTTCGTAATCCCCACCCCACAACGCCGGGTCCAGCTCACGCACCTGAATGTCGATAATCACCCGGCTAATGCTGCCATCAAGCAAATCCCAGAACCCGGGTGCCTTGTCGCCGGGGTAGACGATGGTCACGTCCAGCAACGCATCCAGCTGTTCACCCAACGCCGCCAGTACAAAAGCCACACCCCCGGCCTTGGGCTTGAGCAGGTAGCGGTAAGGCGATTGCTGCTCCTGGCGCTTGGCTTCGGTAAAGCGGGTGCCTTCAAGGTAATTCACCACAGTCACCGGCTGGCGCTTGAACAGTTCACAGGCCGCTTTGGTGATTTCCAGGTCCTTGCCCTTGAGCTCGGGGTGCTTTTCCAGAAACGCCTTGCTGTAGCGCTTCATGAACGGGTAATCCAGCCCCCACCAGGCCAGGCCCAGCAGCGGCACCCAGATCAGCTCCTTTTTGAGGAAGAACTTGAAGAACGGCGTGCGACGGTTGAGGCTCTCGATCAGCGCGGGAATGTCCACCCAGGTCTGGTGGTTGCTCACGGCCAGGTACGAAGTGTCCTTGCGCAGGTTCTCGACGCCGCGGATGTCCCATTGGGTTGGGATACACAAGGCAAAAATGGCCTTGTCGATTTCCGACCAGGCTTCGGCGACCCACATTACGGCAGCGGAGGCGTAGTCACGCCACCGGCCCGGCAACACCAGTTTGAGCAGGGCGAAGACCAGCAGCGGGCAGATCATCACCACCGTGTTGATCAGCAGCAGGGTGGTCGTAAGAATGCCGGTAAGCAGGTGACGCATAGGGAAACTCTTGTTGTGGGTAATAAACGGGCGGCAATGATAAGCAGCGCCGCCGCCTACGCCAAATGTCCAATGCCCAGCGGCCGAGACAAATGTTTCACAGTGTGTTGATTACCCTTGTGACAGCGAACCTATGCTGCTTGCACAGTCTAAGCACTCACCACCCTCAAGGAAGCCTGCCTGTGAAACCGATGCTTGCCCTGTTGTCGCTGTTGGCGCTGCCGGTAATGGCCGCAGAACCCACGCTGTACGGCCGCTACGAGAACATTGCCCTGCCCGAGCTTGGCGAAACCCTGAAGGCCAAGATGGACACCGGCGCCTATACCGCGTCGCTGTCGGCCAAGGACATCGAGCGTTTTACCCGCGATGGCGATGATTGGGTGCGCTTCCGCCTGGCGACCAAGGACGCGGACGGCAAAGTCTACGAGCACAAGGTTTCGCGCATCAGCAAGATCAAGAACCGCGCCGATGAAGAAGATGAGGGTGATGCGCCCGAGCTTTCACGCCGGCCCGTGGTCGACCTCGAGCTGTGCCTGGGCGACGTGAAGCGCACGGTGGAAGTGAACCTGGTGGACCGCAGCAGCTTCAACTACCCGCTGCTGGTGGGTGCCAAGGCCCTGCGTGAATTCAAGGCCGCGGTAAACCCGGCCAAGCGCTTTACCGCAGGCAAGCCTGACTGCTGAGCAGCAGCCGCAAGCTTGAAGCCGCAAGCTGCAAGTACCATCAGATCAGTGTAAGTTCACGCGATCCGCTTTTACTTGAAGCTCGCAGCTTGAGGCTTGCCGCTCAGATGCCCCACATTCTCATCGTCGAAGACGAAGCCGCCATCGCCGACACCCTGGTCTACGCCCTGCAAGCCGACGGCCACAGCACCGAGTGGGTGACCCTGGGCAGCGCGGCCCTCGACCAGCAACGCCTGCGCCCCGCCGACCTGGTCATTCTCGACATCGGCCTGCCGGACATCAGCGGTTTCGAAACCTGCCGCCAACTGCGCCGCTTCAGCGAAGTACCGGTGATGTTCCTGAGCGCCCGCGACGGTGAGATCGACCGCGTGGTAGGCCTGGAAATCGGCGCTGACGATTACGTGGTCAAGCCCTTCAGCCCTCGCGAGGTGGCCGCCCGGGTGCGGGCCATCCTCAAGCGCATGGCGCCCCGTGCCGAGCCTTTGGGTGAAACGCCACTGTTCCAGCTCGACACCCGGCGCATGCAGATCAGCTACCGCAGCCAGCCACTGGCCCTGACCCGCCACGAATTCCGTTTGCTGCAATGCCTGCTGGAGCAACCGCAGCGGGTGTTCAGCCGCGAGCAGCTGCTCGATGCCCTTGGCGTGGCATCGGACGCTGGCTACGACCGCACCATCGACAGCCATATCAAGAGCCTGCGCGCCAAGCTGCGCCAGGTGGCCGCCGATGCCGAGCCCATCCAGACTCACCGCGGCCTGGGCTACAGCTATAGCCCGGAACAGGCCTGATGCGCCTGGGCATACGGATTTTTCTTGTGTACTTCCTGTTCGTCGGGCTGGCGGGTTACTTCCTGCTGAACACGGTGCGTGAGCAGATTCGCCCGGTGGTGCGCCAGTCGTCCGAAGAAACGCTGGTAGACACCGCCAACCTGTTGGCGGAGATCCTGCGCGACGACGTCAAGGCCGGCACCCTGGCGCAGAGCCGTTTGCCGGAGGTGCTCAAGGCCTATGGCGTGCGCAGCCCGGGCGCGCAGATCTGGGGCCTGGCGAAGAACCAGGTCAGCCACCGCATCTACGTGACCGATGCCCATGGCATCGTGCTGCTGGACTCCAGCGGCGAGGCCTTGGGCAAGGATTATTCGCGCTGGAATGACGTCTACCTGACCCTGCGGGGCCAGTACGGTGCCCGTTCCACACGCAGTGTCGAGGAGGATGAAAACACCTCGGTGATGCACGTGGCGGCGCCCATTCTCGACGATGGCAAGATCATCGGCGTGGTCACCGTGGCCAAGCCCAACAGTTCGCTGCAGCCTTATATCGACCGTTCCGAGCAGCGCCTGCTTGGCTTGGGGTTGGGGTTGATCGGCATGGGCCTGTTGATTGGCGCGGCGTTGTCCTGGTGGCTGGCGCGCTCGCTGCGCAAGCTGGCGCGGTACGCGCAGGCGGTCAGCGAGGGCGAGCGCGCAGCGCTGCCGCACTACAAGGGCGGCGAGTTGGCGCATCTGGCCAATGCGGTGGAGCGCATGCGCACCCAGCTGGAGGGCAAGGCGTATGTCGAGCGCTACGTGCACACCCTCACCCATGAACTGAAGAGCCCGCTGGCGGCCATTCGCGGTGCCTCCGAGCTGCTGCAGGGCGACATGCCTGACGAGCAGCGGGCGCGGTTTGCCGGCAACATCGAACGCGAAAGCGAGCGCTTGCAGCAGATGATCGAACGTTTGCTCAATCTGGCTCGGGTCGAGCAGATGCAGGCGCTGGAGGATGAGCAGCAAGTGGCCTTGGCAGCGTTGGTAGATGAGCTGTTGCTGGCGCATGCGGCGCGGATCGATGCGGGTGGCTTGCAGGTGCGCCAGCGGGTGCCGGCCGGGTTGTGGCTGCTGTGCGACCCGTTCCTGATGCGCCAGGCGCTGGCCAACCTGCTCGACAACGCGCTGGATTTCACCCCGCCCGGTGGTGCGCTGTTGTTCGAGCTGGAGCGCGATGGCGAGCGCGTTGCGCTGAGTGTGTTCAACCAGGGCGAGGCGATACCGGCTTACGCCATCGGGCGCGTCGCCGAGCGCTTCTACTCGCTGCCGCGTCCAGCGAGCGGGCGCAAGAGCACGGGGTTGGGGCTTAATTTCGTGGCCGAGGTGATGCAACTGCACGGCGGGGCGCTGGCGGTGAACAATGTCGATGGCGGGGTGCGGGTAAGGCTGTGGCTGCCGGAGCGGCGTATCAGCTGAAATCCTTGCGGGCCGCTGCGCAGCCCATCGCCGGCAAGCCGGCTCCCACACGGGCTGCGGCGCACCGCAAAAACACCGAATCTCCACACAACCTCCCCAAGGTCTCCACGCAAGGCGCACACACTGCGCCCACTGCCACAGGAGGCCCTATGAACAAGACCCTAGGTTTCAAGCTCGGCACCATCGCCCTGCTGATCGTGTTGCTGTTGATTCCCCTGCTGATGATCAACAACCTTATCGACGAGCGCCAGAACCTGCGCGACAGCGTGTTGCGAGACATCGCCCAGAGCGCCAGTTTCGACCAGCAGATCAGCGGCCCGTTGCTGGTGGTGCCCTACCGCAAGCTCCAGCGCCGCTGGATCGACAAGGACGGCCAGAGCGTGCAGGAAACCAGCACCATCGCCGGCCACCTGTACTTTTTGCCAGAAACCTTCGACGCTGACCTGGGCGTGGACACCGAACTGCGTGCCCGCGGCATCTACCAGGCGCGGCTGTTCCACGCCAAGGGGCGCCTCTCGGGCCGCTTCAAGCTGCCGGAACGCTGGGGCATCGACAAGGATTTCGACGACTACCGCTTCGACAAGCCGTTCCTGGTGGTGGGCATCAGCGATATCCGTGGCATCGAAAATGCCCTGGAACTCCACCTTGACGATCAACGCCTGGCTTTCGCGGCGGGTACCGGGCTGGACTGGCTGCGTAGTGGCGTGCACGTGGCCTTGCCGCAACTGGATGGCCAGCAGGCGCGTGAATTCAGCTACGGCTTCGACCTGGCGCTGCAGGGCACCGGGCAACTGCACCTGCTGCCGGTGGGCCGCACCAGTAGCGTCGACATGCGCGCTAACTGGCCGCATCCAAGCTTTATCGGCAGCTACCTGCCCAACCGCCGCGATATCGACGACAAGGGCTTCAGCGCGCACTGGCAGACTTCATTCTTCGCCACCAACCTGGAAGACGCCCTGCGCCAGTGTGCCGGCGCCGGGCAGTGCGCGGACTTCAGCGAGCGCACTTTCGGTGTGAGTTTCGTCGACCCGGTGGACCAGTACCTCAAGAGCGAGCGTGCGATCAAATACGCCTTGCTGTTCATTGCCCTGACCTTTGCCGGCTTCTTCCTGTTCGAGGTGCTGAAGAACCTCAGCGTGCACCCGGTGCAGTACATCCTGGTCGGTGTGGCACTGGCGTTCTTCTACCTGCTGCTGTTGTCGCTGTCCGAGCACATCGGCTTTGGCCTGGCGTATGGGCTGTCGGCGTCGGCCTGCGTGCTGTTGATCGGCTTCTATCTCAGCCACGTGTTGCGCAGCCTAGGGCGGGGTGTGGGCTTTGCGGCGGGGTTGGCGGCGCTGTACGCGATGCTTTACGGGCTGCTGAGCGCCGAGGACTATGCGCTGTTGATGGGTTCGTTGCTGTGCTTTGGCTTGCTGGGTGTGTTCATGGTGCTGACCCGCCGGTTGGACTGGGCGCGGGTGGGGAGGGCGGCATGAGGGAAGACAAAGAGATCGGGCGGTGGTTGGCGCGCAGAATCGGGCAGCTGTTTCCTGCGATAGCCAAGTGAGGCAGAGGGCTGCGGTGCAGCCCTATCGCCGGCAAGCCGGCTCCCACCGGGTGGACTGCCTCCAGGAGGTTGGACACCCACCAACCCTTGGGGTAGTCCAGGGCCCGTAGCGCAGCCTTCGTTGTGGGAACCGGCTTGCCGGCGATTGCGGTGTATCAGGTGTTCGGTGCGGTAGCGACCATCGATGGCCGCTTGGCCACCTCGGCATACCACGCCGCCAACCCTGGCTGGCGCTCGCGCCAGCCAAAGTCAGGCTGGCGCAAGTCCAGGTACCCAAGGGCGCAGGCCACACCAATCGCAGCCAGATCAAAGCCTGAAATCAGCTCGGCCAGGTGTTCCTGCTCAAGGTTCGCCAAGCTGCGGCTTATCTTGTCGCCTTGCGCTTGCAGCCAACCGTCCCAGCGCTTGTCCTCAGGCCGCAGGAAGCTCTCATAACGGCTGGAAACCGCCGCATCCATGATCGCATCCGCCTGCGACGCCAAGGTCATTCGCCGCCAGCGCGCCGAGCCCTCGCGCGGCAGCAGCGGCAAGCCGACATGCTGCAGGTCGAGGAATTCGCAGATGACCCGGCTGTCGTGCAGCACGGTACCGTCTTCCAGGCGCAGGGCCGGGATCTTGCCGATCGGGTTGCCATGGTTCAGCTGCTCGTCGCCGCTGACCGGGCTCACGTTCACCGGCTGCAGCGCAACACGGTCAAGCTGGCCGGTCTCGTGCAATACCACCATGACCTTGCGCACGAACGGCGACAGCGGTGAGTGGAACAGGGTCATCGTGCTCATGGTTCAGTTGCCCTGCAGGCTGGGGGGCAGGCACACGCCGGTGCCACCGATGCCGCAGTAGCCCTCGGGGTTCTTGGCCAGGTACTGCTGGTGGTAGGCCTCGGCGAAGAACACGGTCGGCGCCTGGTCGATCTCGGTGGTGATCTCGCCAAAGCCGGCCTTGTTCAGCTCGGCCTGGAAGGCATCGCGGCTGGCTTTGGCTTGGTCGAGCTGCTCGGGGCTGGTGCAGAAGATCGCCGAGCGGTACTGGGTGCCGACGTCGTTGCCCTGGCGCATGCCCTGGGTCGGGTTGTGCAGTTCCCAGAACATCGCCAGCAGCTCGCGGTAGCTGACTTTGTCTTTGTCGAACACCACCAGCACCACTTCGGTGTGGCCGGTCAGGCCCGAGCAGACCTCTTCGTAGGTGGGGTTGGGGGTGAAGCCGCCGGCGTAGCCGACCACGGTGCTGACCACGCCCTCACGCTGCCAGAAGCGGCGCTCGGCGCCCCAGAAACAGCCCAGGCCGAAGATGGCGAAGTCGATGTTGCCCTCGAAGAACGGGCCGAGCAGTGGGGTGCCTTCGAACACGTAATGGAACTCGGGCAGGGACATTGGCGTTTCGCGGCCAGGCAGTGCCTGCTCCGCAGTAGGCATGACGTTTTTGTTCACCAGGATTTCCGAACGCAGGACCATGGCCGTTCCTCTGTGTTTTTCAGTTGGATAGGTGTTGAGCCCTTCGCGGGGCAAGCCCGCTCCCACAGGTTTGGTGTTCAGACGCGAACTTGTGGGAGCCGGCTTGCCGGCGATGAGGCCCGAATGGACTCTATAGTGCCCGAGGTTTACGCAGCTGTCAGGCCATTGGACCGCGCGGGTAGCGCTTGAGTTTTTCCGCAAGCTCTCGCCCGGGAATCGGCCGGTCGAACAGGTAGCCCTGGCCCACATCGCAACGGTGCCGACGCAGGAACGCCAGTTGCTCCGGCGTCTCGATCCCCTCGGCCACCACCTTGAGCTTGAGGTTGTGGGCCATGGCCACCACTGCCGAGGTGATTTCCATGTCGTCCTGGTTGTCGGGGATCTCGTTGATGAAGCTGCGGTCGATCTTGATGATGTCGATCGGGAACTTCTTCAGGTAACTCAGCGATGAATAGCCAGTGCCGAAGTCATCCATGGCCAGGGTAAGCCCCAGGGCCTTGAGTTCGTCGAGCTGGCGGTGGGTGTCTTCGGTGGCTTCCAGCAGGAGGCCCTCGGTCAGCTCAAGCTCCAGCAGGTGAGGGGGGAGGTCTTCTTCCTTGAGGATCGAGCCGATCGAAGCCACCAGGTCGGGGTCGGAGAACTGCTTGGGCGACAGGTTGATGGCCACGTGCAAATTACCCATACCCGCCGCGCGCAGTTGCTGGCTCATGCGGCACGACTGACGCACCACCCATTTGCCGATGGGGATGATCAGGCCGGTTTCCTCGGCCACGCTGATGAACTGGTCCGGGCGGATCATGCCGCGCTCGGGGTGGTTCCAGCGCAGCAGCGCTTCCAGGCCCAGCAAGCGACCACTGCGCAGGCACAGCTTGGGCTGGTAGAACACCTCCAGCTCGTTCTGGGTCAGCGCGCGGCGCAGGTTGTTCTCGACGAACAGCTTGTAGCTGGCTTCGGCATTGAGCACCTCGGTGAACACCTGCACCTGGTGTTTGCCGTTGGCCTTGGCCTTGTGCAGGGCCAGGCCTGCGTTTTTCATCAGGGTGGTCGGGTCGCTGCCGTGCAGCGGCGCGCAGGCCAGGCCCACGGAGGCGGTGACGTTGATCAGCTGGTTGTCGACGAACATCGGTTTGTCGAGGGTGCGCAGCAGTTGCTGGGCGACGCCCTGGCCGTCTTCCAGGCTGGTGTCGTCGAGCAGCACGGCGAATTCGTTACTGGCAAAGCGGGCCAGCACACCGCCGACGCTGAGGCTGTTGCGCAGGCGCCGGGCAAGGCTGATCAGCAGCTTGTCGCCAGTCTGGTGGCCGAGGCTGTCGTTGATCCGCTTGAAGTTGTCGATGTCCACCAGCAGCAGGCAGATCGGGCTTTCGCCATTACGGGCGAAGCGTTCGTCGAGGCTGCGGATGAACGCCGGACGGTTGCCCAGGTTGGTCAGGTTGTCGGTGTAGGCCAGGCGTTCGATGCGCTGCTGGGCCAGCTTGGTCTGGGTGACGTCTTCGTAGATACCGATGTAGTGGGTCAACTCACGGTTGTCGCCATACACCTTGGAAATCGACAGCTGGCCCCAGTACGGTTCAAGGTTCTTGCGCCGGCTCTTGAACTCGCCCTGCCAACTGTTGCCCATGGCCAGGCTCGATGGCGTATCGAACAGCAGCTCGCTGAGGTTTTCCAGCGCCGGCAGTTCGGCCAGGTGGCGGCCTTGCACCTCGTCGGTGCTGTACTGGGTGATTGCGGTAAAGCTTGGGTTGACGTACTCCACCACGCCGTCGCGGTTGACCAGCAGAAAAGCGCTGGCGCTTTGCTCCACGGCGCGCTGGAACAGGTGCAGGGCGCTGGCGGCGGTACGCCGGTTGTGGTTGGTGATGACCTGGGCAAACTGGTCGGCCAGCTCACCGGCGAAGGCGATTTCGTCCGACTGCCAGGCCCGCGGCTGGCCGGTCTGCTCCAGGCACAGCACGCCGACTACCTGGCCATCGACGCGGATGCTGGCGTCGAGCATGGCGTTGTTGTCGGCGTACAGGCTCTGGGCCAGTTCGCGGGTGCGTGGGTCGTGGTTGGCGTTGTGCGCGTCGATTGCGCGGCTGGCGTGCAGGGCGTCCAGGTAGTCGGGGAAGCGGCTGGCATCGATCGGCTCGGGCAAGCGATGCACTTGCTCATTGCCCAGCCAGGCGCTGATCGGCTCCAGGCGCTGGCCTTCCAGGTGCCAGATACTGGCGCTGTCCACCTTGTAGATTTCGCAGGCGCTGCGGGTGATCAGCTGCGCGGCTTCGAGCAGTGAGTTCTCAGCGCTGTAGCGCTGGCGGGCAAGGCGCAGTATCAGGTCTTGCTGGCCACGTACGCGCTCCAGGTGTTCGAGCTGTTCCTGCTGCGTGCGCTGGTTCAGTTGCAGGGCAAGTTGCAGGCGGTTGTTGCGCGACTCCAGCTCGTTGGCGTCCAGCTCCATGTCGTCTTCGGGCGGGTCGTCGAGCACGGTCAGAAAGCCGCGCAGCAGGTGTCGGTTGTGCTGCTTGTAGGCCTCACCCGCTTCGAGCAGGCGCAACGAGCGCGGCTGGGCGTGCAAGGTGTAGCGCACGCGGTAATAACCTCGCGCTTGCAACTGGCGCTGAATTTCATCGTGCAGCGTGTAGCGCGCTTCAGGCTCCATGAGGCTGGCGTAGGGCGAGTCGATCAGTGCGCAAAGCTCTGAGGCGTGCAGGCCGAACTGGCGCTCGCAGGCTGGGTCCAGGTAGAGCATTGCCCAGGTCGCTTCGTTGAGCCTTTCGAAACGCAGCATCCCGAGCCGCGAGGGCACGGGAAGCTGCGTGACGACCTCGGCCGCCACACGGCTGGCGGCATCGGGTTGGCTTTTCATCGAAGGCTCGCTTGAAGAGGGTGACGCGGCCTGGGCGGCGGCGCATCTGGCAAGGTTGCATCATGTCCCGGAGGCTGGCAAGCGGCCATGCGGGGTGTCATGTATATGTTTTCGGCTGCCGGGTTGAAATCATTAGGTGCTAGCCGTTTGCGCTTCTGCGCCTGGTAGATCGAGCGCCGCCAGATCATTGTCGCCAGGCAAAAAAAAGCCCCGCCAACGCTGACGGGGTTGAGGTACGAGCGTGGCAGCTCGAAAAGGGTACCTGCCCCCCAACCGGGAGGCAGGCTGGCTGCGTGTTACAGCAGCAGGGTGCGGATATCCGCCAGCACGTCGCCCAGGCGCTTGGTGAAGCGCGCGGCGGCAGCGCCGTTGATCACACGGTGATCGTAGGACAGCGACAGCGGCAGCATCAGCTTCGGCTGGAAGGCCTTGCCATCCCAGACCGGCTGCATGGTCGCCTTGGACACACCGAGGATCGCCACCTCAGGCGCGTTGACGATCGGCGTGAAGCCGGTGCCGCCAATGTGGCCGAGGCTGGAGATGGTGAAGCAGGCACCTTGCATGTCGTCGGCCGACAGCTTTTTGGTGCGCGCCTTCTCGGCCAGTGCAGCGGCTTCGGCAGCCAGTTGCAGCAGGCTCTTCTGGTCGACGTTCTTGATCACAGGGACCAGCAGGCCGTCCGGGGTGTCCACGGCGAAGCCGATGTTCACGTACTTCTTGCGGATGATGGCTTTGCCGCTTGGTGCCAGCGAGCTGTTGAAGTCCGGCATTTCCTTAAGCAGGAACGCGCTGGCCTTGAGCAGCAGTGGCAGCACGGTCAGCTTGACGCCAGCCTTCTCGGCCACGGCCTTCTGCGCAACGCGGAAGGCTTCCAGCTCGGTGATGTCGGCGGAGTCGAACTGGGTTACGTGCGGCACGTTCAGCCAGCTGCGGTGCAGGTTGGCGGCACCGACCTGCATCAGGCGGGTCAGGGCTACTTCTTCCACTTCACCGAACTTGCTGAAGTCGACGGCAGGGATTGGCGGGATGCCAGCGCCGCCAGTCGCGCCGGCGGCTGCCGGTGCTTCTTTGGCCTTCTGCATCATCGCCTTGACGTAGACCTGCACGTCTTCTTTCAGGATGCGGCCGTGCGGGCCGGTGGCCGCAACAGCGCCCAGGTCGACACCGAATTCACGGGCCAGCTGACGAACGGCCGGGCCTGCATGAACCTTGGCGTTGCTGCCAGCAGCCGGGGCAGTAGCAGCCGGGGCAGGGGCAGCAGCCGGGGCGGCAGCGGCAGGTGCGGCGGCCGGGGCAGCCTCAGCCTTGGC
This sequence comes from Pseudomonas sp. LFS044, assembly GCF_047978245.1. Lineage (NCBI taxonomy): Bacteria > Pseudomonadati > Pseudomonadota > Gammaproteobacteria > Pseudomonadales > Pseudomonadaceae > Pseudomonas > Pseudomonas sp. LFS044. Next base: position 115,913 of record NZ_JBFPFX010000016.1, on the reverse strand, counting down.
CGGTGCGGCAGCGTCAGCGGCCGGAGCCGGAGCAGTAGCCGGTGCGGCACCAGCGACTTTCAGCTTGAAGATCAGGTCACCAGTGCCGACTTCATCTTCCAGCTTGCACAGGACTTCTTCGACCACGCCAGCAGCAGGCGACGGGATCTCCATGGAGGCCTTGTCGGACTCCAGGGTGATCAGCGACTGGTCGGCTTCGACGGTGTCGCCGACCTTGACCAGCACTTCGATGATCTTGGCCTTGCCCGACGAGCCGATGTCCGGCACGTGGATGTCCTGCACGCTGGCAGCAGCCGGGGCTGCAGGTGGCGCAGGGGCAGCTTCGGCAGCCGGCTTTTCAGCGGCAGCCGGAGCGGCGGCAGGTGCAGGGGCCGCGGCCGGAGCCTCGGACGCCGCAGCGCCCTCGGCTTCCAGGACCAGCAGCTCGTCGCCTTCTTTCAGGCGATCGCCCAGCTTGACCTTCAGTTCCTTGACGATGCCGGCCTTGGGAGCCGGGATCTCCATGGAGGCCTTGTCGGACTCCAGGGTCAGCAGGCTCTGGTCAGCCTCGATACGGTCACCGACCTTGACGAACAGCTCGATGATTTCACCTTCACCGCTGCCGATGTCAGGTACGCGAATGAGTTCGCTCACTTAAAAATACTCCTCAGCAGTCCAGTGGGTTGCGCTTGTCCGGATCGATGCCGAACTTGACGATAGCGTCAGCCACCACTTTCGGTTCGATCTCGCCACGGTCAGCCAAGGCTTCCAGGGCAGCCAGCACCACGAAGTGGCGGTCGACTTCGAAGAAGTGACGCAGCTTCTTGCGGCTGTCGCTGCGACCGTAACCATCGGTACCCAGGACTTTGAATTCTTTGCTCGGCACCCACTGGCGAATCTGCTCGGCGAACAGCTTCATGTAGTCGGTGGAGGCGATGACCGGGCCTTTGCGGCCGGCCAGGCACTCTTCGACGTAAGTCTGCTGAGGCTTCTGGCCAGGCTTGAGGCGGTTGGCGCGTTCCACGGCCAGGCCGTCGCGACGCAGTTCGTTGAAGCTGGTGACGCTCCACACGTCGGCACCGACGTTGAACTCTTCACGCAGGATCTTCGCTGCTTCGCGGACTTCGCGCAGGATGGTGCCGGAGCCCATCAGCTGTACGTGGTGCGCGGCTTCGCGGGTGTCTTCTTCCAGCAGGTACATGCCCTTGATGATGCCTTCCTCGACACCGGCCGGCATGGCTGGCTGCTGGTAGGATTCGTTCATCACGGTGATGTAGTAGAAGATGTCCTGCTGCTCTTCGGTCATCTTCTTCATGCCGTCCTGGATGATCACCGCCAGCTCGTAGCCGTAGGTCGGATCATAGGTGCGGCAGTTCGGGATGGTGCCCGCCATCAGGTGGCTGTGACCATCTTCGTGCTGCAGGCCTTCACCGTTGAGGGTGGTACGGCCGGCAGTACCGCCGATCAGGAAGCCACGGGTGCGGCTGTCGCCAGCGGCCCAGGCCAGGTCGCCGATACGCTGGAAACCGAACATCGAGTAGAAGATGTAGAACGGCAGCATCGGCTGGTTGTGGCAGCTGTACGAGGTACCGGCAGCGATGAACGACGACATGGCGCCGGCTTCGTTGATGCCTTCCTCGAGGATCTGGCCTTTCTTGTCTTCGCGGTAGAACATCACCTGGTCTTTATCGACTGGCTCGTAGAGCTGGCCGACGGACGAATAGATGCCCAGCTGGCGGAACATGCCTTCCATACCGAAGGTACGGGCTTCGTCCGGGATGATCGGAACGATGCGCTGGCCGATTTCCTTGTCCTTGACCAGCTGCGCGAGGATACGCACGAAGGCCATGGTGGTGGAGATTTCGCGGTCGCCCGAGCCGTCCAGGATCGCTTTCAGCGTTTCCAGGGATGGGGTCGGTACGCTGAAGCTCTTGGCACGGCGCTGCGGTACGAAGCCACCCAAGGCTGCGCGGCGCTCGGCCAGGTAGCGGGCTTCGGCAGAACCTTCTTCGGGCTTGAAGAACGGCAGGTGCTCGAGGTCGGCATCCTTGACCGGGATGTCGAAGCGGTCACGGAAGTGGCGCAGGCTGTCGACGTCGACCTTCTTGGTGTTGTGCGCGGTGTTCTTGGCTTCGCCAGCACCGGTACCGTAACCCTTGATGGTCTTGGCCAGGATGACGGTCGGCTGCTCTTTGTGATTCACAGCCTGGTGGTAAGCCGCGTAGACCTTGTACGGGTCGTGGCCGCCACGGTTGAGCTTCCAGATCTCGTCGTCGGACAGGTCTTCGACCATGGCCTTGAGTTCCGGGGTATTGAAGAAGTTCTCACGAACGTACGCGCCGTCTTTGGCTTTGTAGTTCTGGTACTCGCCGTCGATGACTTCGTCCATGCGGCGCTGCAGGGCACCGTTGGTGTCCTTGGCCAGCAGTGGGTCCCAGAAGCGGCCCCAGACGACTTTGTTGACGTTCCAGCCACCGCCACGGAACACGCCTTCGAGTTCCTGGATGATCTTGCCGTTGCCGCGAACCGGGCCGTCGAGGCGCTGCAGGTTGCAGTTGATGACGAAGATCAGGTTGTCCAGCTTCTCGCGGCCGGCCAGGGCGATTGCGCCCAGGGATTCCGGCTCGTCACACTCGCCGTCGCCCATGAAGCACCAGACCTTCTGCTTGCCGGCCGGGATGAAGCCGCGGGCTTCCAGGTACTTCATGAAGCGCGCCTGGTAGATCGCCTGGATCGGGCCCAGACCCATGGAAACGGTCGGGAACTGCCAGAAGTCAGGCATCAGCCATGGGTGCGGGTACGAAGACAGGCCTTGGCCGTCCACTTCCTGACGGAAGTTGTTCATCTGGTCTTCGCTGATGCGCCCTTCCATGAAGGCACGGGCGTAGACGCCTGGCGAAGCGTGGCCCTGGAAGAAGATCAGGTCGCCGCCGTGTTCTTCGGTCGGGGCCTGGAAGAAGTAGTTGAAGCCGATGTCATACAGGGTGGCACTGGAGGCGAAGCTGGAGATGTGGCCGCCCAGGTCCGAGTCCTTCAGGTTGGTGCGCATCACCATGGCCAGCGCGTTCCAACGCACCATCGAGCGAATGCGGCGTTCCATGAACAGGTCGCCAGGCATGCGTGCTTCGTGGGTGACAGGGATGGTGTTGCGGTATGGCGTGGTGATCGCGTACGGCAGCTGTGAGCCACTGCGGGTGGCCAGCTCGCCCATACGGGTCATCAGGTAATGAGCGCGGTCTTCGCCTTCTTTGTCGAGGACCGACTCCAGGGCTTCCAGCCATTCCTGGGTTTCGATTGGATCGAGGTCTTGCATGGCTTGCTCCAGGGCGGAAAGGCCACCAGAATCGGGGGCCTGAGTTTGCGACTGGCCTTATGGGCAGACGTCGTGAATTCTTGGATTACCGGAGTGTGACCCGGCGGCGTGTAGTTTTACTACATTTGCTTGCGCATTTCATGCTTTTGCACGAACGGGGTAGTAGTAAAACTACACAAATGCGACGTTTGGTCGCACCTTGGCTTGTGAGGAAAAACGTTCATGTTGGTTGGCGCTGTGCCGAGAGCGGGTGATTCTTGATGTTTATTGCCACTGATTGGTTTTTTTCAGCTATTTCCAACTTTTGTACGACAGTCCAACCGGGGTCCGGCTCTACCGTGGCCGCTTTTTCCTCCCACTTTCACGCCGATCAAGGATAGACCATGCGCCTGCCTTTGCCGCTCGAACTGCCCGCTACCCTGCAACCGCTGGTCGCACGTAACCAGCAGTTTCTGCTGGACGCGCTGGCCAGCCACCCTGAGCTCGACCTGAACGCCTGGAGTACCGCTCATCGGCAACAGTTCGACCAGGTGGCTGCCGCCAGCGACTTCGTCATGGGCCTGGCCCAGCGCGAGCCGGCCATGCTGTTCGCGCTGCTGGCCAGTGGTGAACTGGACCGCCGCTATGCACCCGGCGAGCTGCGTGGGTACATCGCGGCAGCGGCCCAGGCTGCACAGAGCGAAGACGAGCTGGCGCGCAACCTGCGCCGCGAGCGCAACCGCCAGCAGCTGCGCATTATCTGGCGCGATGTCACCCGCCAGGCCGAGCTGGGCGAGACGTGCCGCGACCTGTCCGACCTCGCCGACGCCGCCATCGACGAAGCCTATCAATGGCTGTACCCGCGCCACTGCCAGCAATTCGGCACGCCGATCGGCAACCGTAGCGGCGAGCCACAGCATTTGGTGGTGCTGGGCATGGGCAAGCTGGGGGCGGTGGAGTTGAACCTGTCGTCGGACATCGACCTGATCTTCGCCTTCCCCGAAGGCGGCGAGACCGAAGGGGTCAAGCGGTCGTTGGACAACCAGGAGTTCTTCACCCGCCTGGGCCAGCGCCTGATCAAGGCCCTGGACCCGGTCACCGTCGATGGCTTCGTGTTCCGCGTCGACATGCGCCTGCGCCCTTATGGCTCGGCCGGTGCCCTGGCGCTCAGTTTCAATGCCCTGGAGCAGTACTACCAGGACCAGGGTCGCGACTGGGAACGCTACGCGATGATCAAGGCGCGGGTGGTGGCCGGCGACCAGGCCGCTGGCGCGCAGTTGCAGGACATGCTGCGACCATTCGTCTACCGACGCTACCTGGACTTCTCCGCGATTGAAGCCCTGCGCACCATGAAGCAGCTGATCCAGCAGGAGGTGCGGCGCAAGGGCATGTCCGAGAACATCAAGCTCGGCGCTGGGGGCATCCGGGAAGTGGAGTTCATCGCTCAGGCCTTCCAGCTGATCCATGGTGGGCGCGACCTGAGCCTGCAGCAGCGGCCGCTGCTCAAGGTGCTGGCGACCCTGGAAGGCCAGGGTTACCTGCCGCCGGCGGTGGTTAGCGAGCTGCGTGAAGGCTATGAATTCCTGCGGTACACCGAGCATGCCATCCAGGCCATCGCCGACCGCCAGACGCAGATGCTGCCGGATGACGAAACCGACCGTGAGCGGGTGGCCTTTATCCTCGGGTTTGCCGACTGGCAGAGCTTCCATGACCAGTTGATGCACTGGCGCGGCCGTGTCGACTGGCATTTCCGTCAGGTCATCGCCGACCCGGATGACGAGGACGGCGAGGGCGAACTGGTTGTAGGCGGCGAGTGGTCGCCGTTGTGGGAACAGGCGCAGGATGAGGAGGCCGCTGGCCGCCAGTTGCAAGAGGCCGGCTTCAAGCAGCCTGCCGAAGCCTTGCGCCGCCTGGCCGGCCTGCGCGCCAGCCCGCAATTGCGCTCGATACAGCGTATTGGCCGTGAGCGCCTGGATGCTTTTATCCCCAGGCTTTTGGCCCAGGCCGTGGAGCATGACAACCCGGACCTGGTGCTGGAACGTGTGCTGCCGCTGGTCGAAGCGGTGGCGCGGCGTTCCGCCTACCTGGTGCTGCTCACCGAAAACCCCGGTGCCTTGCGCCGCCTGCTGACCCTGTGCGCCGCCAGCCCGTGGATCGCCGAACAGATGGCCCGTTACCCGCTGCTGCTCGACGAACTGCTCAATGAGGGCCGCCTGTTCAGCCCGCCGTTGGCGCCGGAGCTGGCCGCCGAGCTGCGCGAACGCCTGACGCGCATCCCCGAGGACGACCTGGAACAGCAGATGGAGGCCTTGCGCCACTTCAAGCTGGCCCACAGCCTGCGCGTGGCCGCCTCCGAAATCAGTGGCAACCTGCCGCTGATGAAAGTCAGCGACTACCTGACCTGGCTGGCCGAGGCCATCCTCGATCAGGTGCTGGCCCTGGCCTGGCGCCAGACGGTGGCGCGCCACGGCCAGCCAAAACGCAGCGATGGCAGCTTGTGTGACACGGGCTTCGTCATCATCGGTTACGGCAAGGTGGGTGGCCTGGAGCTCGGCCACGGCTCGGACCTGGACCTGGTGTTCATCCACGACGGCGACCCGCAGGCGGAAACCGACGGCGCCAAGCCGATCGACAGCGCGCAGTTCTTTACCCGCCTGGGCCAGCGCATCATCCATTTGCTGACCACCCAGACCAACTCCGGCCAGCTCTACGACGTCGACATGCGCCTGCGCCCGTCCGGTGCTTCGGGGCTGCTGGTCAGCTCGCTGAGCGCGTTCGAGCGTTACCAGCAGAACGAGGCCTGGACCTGGGAGCATCAAGCGTTGGTGCGCGCCCGTGTGCTGGTGGGCTGCAAGCAAGTGGCGGCAGCGTTCGAGGGCGTGCGCGCCAAGGTCCTGGGCCAGGCTCGGGACCTCGACAAACTGCGCACGGAAGTCAGCGAGATGCGCGCCAAGATGCGCGGCAACCTGGGCACCAAGGCCACTGCTGCCGGTACCGCCGCGAATGCGTTCGATGCCGGTGTGGCGTTCGATATCAAGCAGGATGCCGGCGGTATCGTCGATATCGAATTTATGGTGCAATACGCCGCTTTGGCCTGGTCCCACGACCATCCGGCCCTACTGCGCTGGACCGATAACATTCGCATTCTCGAAGAGCTGGAGCAGGCAGGTTTGATGCCGGCCAGTGATGCGGTTCTGTTGCGTGAAGTGTACAAGGCGTTTCGCTCTGCCTCGCACCGCCAGGCCCTGCAGAAGCAGGCCGGGGTGATCGATGCGGCGCAGTTTGCCGATGAACGCCGCGAAGTGCGGCGGATTTGGACGCAGCTCGGTTTGACTTGAGGGCCAATCGCCGGCAAGCCGGCTCCCACAGGTACCTTGCAGTACCTGGGCCTGTGTTCCCCCTGTGGGAGCCGGTTTGCCGGCGATTGGGGCGCGAAGCGGCCCGGGTGGTACACTGCACGCCACATAGCCTGAATATAAAGAGGGGAGGCCAGGCTGTACCGCAGCCTGCAGCCTCCCCGAGCGTTTCTGGACTAAGCATGAGAATACTGATCATTGGCCCAAGCTGGGTCGGCGACATGGTGATGGCGCAGACGCTGTTCCAGTGCCTGAAACAGCAGCATCCCGACTGCGTGATCGATGTGCTGGCGCCCGAGTGGAGCCGGCCGATCCTCGAGCGCATGCCCGAAGTGCGCCAGGCCTTGAGCTTCCCGCTCGGCCATGGCGCGCTGGAGCTGGCGACACGCCGGCGCATCGGCAAGTCCCTGGTCGGCCAGTACGACCAGGCGATCCTTTTGCCCAACTCGCTGAAGTCGGCGCTGGTGCCGTTTTTTGCCGGCATCCCCAAACGCACCGGCTGGCGCGGCGAGATGCGCTTTGGCCTGCTCAACGATGTGCGCAAGCTGGACAAGGCGCGCTACCCGCTGATGATCGAGCGTTTCATGGCCCTGGCCTACACGCCGGGTGCCGAGCTGCCGCAGCCGTACCCACGGCCGGCCCTGCAGATCGAAGCGCGGAGCCGCGAGGCCGCCCTGGCCAAGTTCGACCTGGCGCTGGACCGCCCGGTACTGGCGCTGTGCCCGGGTGCCGAGTTCGGCGAGGCCAAGCGCTGGCCGGCCGAGCACTACGCTGAGGTGGCTGACGCCATGATTCGTCAGGGCTGGCAGGTGTGGCTGTTCGGCTCGAAGAACGATCACCCGGTCGGCGAACAGATCCGCGACCGGCTGATCCCGGGTTTGCGCGAAGAGTCCTACAACCTGGCGGGCGAAACCTCGCTGGCCGAGGCCATCGACCTGATGTCCTGCGCGGATGCCGTGGTGTCCAACGACTCCGGCCTGATGCACGTGGCGGCGGCGTTGAACCGCCCGCTGGTAGCGGTTTACGGCTCCACGTCGCCAGGCTTCACCCCGCCGCTGGCCGAACAGGTGGAGATCGTGCGCACCGGCATCGAGTGCAGCCCGTGCTTCGACCGCACCTGCCGTTTCGGCCACTACAACTGCCTGCGTCTGCTTGAGCCTGGCAAAGTCATCGCCGCCCTGCACAGCCTGGGTGGGCCGAACCTGATCGATACCGTGGCCGAGGTCGACTAAGTGCGGGTACTGATCATCAAGACCTCGTCGCTGGGTGATGTGATTCACACCTTGCCGGCGCTGACCGATGCCGCCCACGCCATCCCGGGCATCCGGTTCGATTGGGTGGTGGAAGAAGGCTTCGCCGAAATCCCCAGCTGGCACCCGGCGGTCGACCAGGTCATCCCGGTGGCCATCCGCCGCTGGCGCAAGAACATCTGGCAGACCATCAAGAGCGGCGAGTGGAAGGCGTTCAAGCAACGTGTTCGCGAGCGCAAGTACGACCTGGTGATCGATGCCCAGGGCCTGGTGAAATCGGCCTGGCTGACGCGTTTCGTGAAGGCGCCGGTTGCCGGCCTGGACCGCTATTCGGCGCGTGAGGGCTGGGCCAGCCGCTTCTATGACCGGCGCCTGTCGGTCGCCACCGGCCAGCACGCGGTAGAGCGTGTTCGCCAGCTGTTCGCCATGGCCCTGGCCTACGACCTGCCCGAAGGCATCGGCAACTACGGCCTGGACCTCGACCGCCTGCAACTGCCGCCGGCGGCACCTTACGTGGTGTTCTTGCATGGCACCACGTGGGCGACCAAGCACTGGCCCGAGGCTTACTGGCGGCAACTGGCCGAGCGCCTGGGCCAGCGCAAGCTGCAGGTACGCCTGCCATGGGGTAACCAGGCCGAGAAGGACCGCGCCGAGCGCATCGCCCAGGGCTTGAACAATTGCCAGGTACTCCCCAAGTTGAACCTTGCCGGCGTCGCCCGTGTACTGGCGGCGGCCAAGGCCTGTGTGGCGGTGGATACCGGCCTGGGCCACCTGGCCGCAGCGCTGGATGTGCCGACCATTTCGCTGTTTGGCCCGACCAACCCGGGCCTCACCGGCGCCTATGGCCGCGTGCAGGTTCACCAGGCCAGCGATTTCCCCTGCGCACCGTGCCTGCAGAAAAAGTGCACCTACAAACCGAGCGCCGACGACCTGCGTCGGTTCGATCTCAAACGCGAGTGGCCGCTGTGCTTCACTCGCCTGAATCCCGAGCATGTGGCGAGCCGCTTGAGCGCGTTGCTGCTGGCTGAGGATGTCCGTTGATGCAACTGGCTTTTGTGCTTTACAAATATTTCCCCTTCGGCGGGCTGCAGCGCGATTTCATGCGCATTGCCCTGGAATGCCAGAAGCGGGGCCACCAGATCCGTGTGTACACGTTGATCTGGGAAGGCGACATTCCGCCCGGCTTCGAGGTGCTGGTGGCGCCGGTCAAGGCGCTGTTCAACCACCGTCGCAACGAGAAGCTCAGCGCCTGGATGGAAGCTGACCTCGCCAAGCGCCCGGTCGACCGGCTGATCGGCTTCAACAAGATGCCGGGGCTGGATGTGTACTACGCCGCCGACGGCTGCTTCGAGGACAAGGCCCAGACCCTGCGGGGCGGCATCTACCGCCGCTGGGGCCGCTACCGGCACTTTGCCGAGTATGAGCGGGCCGTGTTCGCCAAGGATTCTCGCACCGAGGTGCTGATGATTTCCGAGGTGCAGCAGCCGCTGTTCATCAAGCACTATGGCACCCCCGCCGAGCGCTTCCATCTGCTGCCGCCGGGCATTTCCCCGGACCGTCGGGCGCCAGCCAACGCGGCCGAGATTCGCGCCGAATTCCGCAAGGAGTTCAACCTGGGCGAAGACGACCTGCTGCTGGTGCAGATCGGCTCCGGCTTCAAGACCAAAGGTGTGGACCGTAGCCTCAAGGCATTGGCCGCGCTGCCGTCTGCGCTGCGCAAGCGCACCCGGTTGATGGTCATCGGCCAGGACGACCCCAAGGTGTTCCAGCTGCAAAGCGCCACCCTGGGCCTGGGCGAGCAGGTGCAGTTCCTCAAGGGCCGCAGCGATATCCCGCGTTTCCTGCTGGGTGCCGACTTGCTGATCCACCCGGCCTACAACGAGAACACCGGTACCGTGCTGCTCGAAGCCCTGGTGGCCGGCCTGCCGGTGCTGGTGTCCAAGGTATGCGGCTACGCCCATTACATCGCCGAGGCCGACTGCGGCCTGGTGCTGGACGAGCCGTTCGAGCAAGAGCAGCTCAATGCCTACCTGCAACGCATGCTCGATGACAAGCAGGCGCGTGCCGACTGGTCGCGCAATGGCCTGGCCTTCGCCGATACGGCCGACCTGTACAGCATGCCGCAGCACGCCGCCGACGTGATTCTGGGGCAGGAGCGCGCATGAAGCTGATACTGGCCGAACCGTTCAAACGCCTGTGGGCCGGGCGTGATGCCTTCGATGCGGTCGAAGCCCTGCAAGGCGAGGTTTACCGCGAGCTGGAGGGCCGCCGTACGCTGCGCACCGAAGTGGATGGCGAGGGGTTTTTCGTCAAGATCCACCGGGGTATCGGCTGGGGTGAAATCTTCAAGAACCTGTTCACCGCCAAGCTGCCCGTGCTCGGTGCCGGCCAGGAATGGCGGGCCATCCAGCGCCTGCATGAAGTGGGCGTGCCGACCATGACTGCGGTCGCCTACGGAGAGCGCGGCAGCAACCCGGCCACGCAGCATTCGTTCATCGTGACCGAAGAGCTGGCGCCGACCATCAGCCTGGAAGACTTCAGCATCGATTGGCTCAAGCAGCCGCCCGAGCCACGCCTCAAGCGTGCGCTGATCGCCGAGGTGGCGAAGATGACCGGTGGCATGCACCGCGCCGGGGTCAACCACCGTGACTGCTACATCTGCCACTTCCTGCTGCACACCGACCGCCCGGTAACAGCGGACGATTTCAAGCTGTCGGTGATCGACCTGCACCGCGCACAGACCCGTGCCACCATCAGCCGCCGCTGGCGCGACAAGGATCTGGCCGCGCTGTACTTCTCGGCGCTGGACATCGGCCTTACCCGGCGCGACAAGCTGCGCTTTCTGCGCGGTTACTTCCAGCGCCCGCTACGCCAGATCCTCGCGCAGGAGGCCACGCTGCTCGCCTGGCTCGACCGCAAGGCGCAGAAACTCTATGACCGCAAGCAACGCTATGGGGATGCACTCTGATGGCGGGTTGGACACTGGCGCCGGGCTACGAGCAGCTGGCGGCGGACTTCGGCAGCCTCGACGCGGTGTTTGCCCTGCAGGGTGAACGCCTGACCCGCGACCCGCTCAGCGAAGTCATCCGCATCGAGCGTGACGGGGTCAATTATTACGTCAAGCGTTACACCGGCGCCGGCAAGCACATGCGCCGCTACCTGGGCCGGCCGCGCATCAAGGCCGAATGGCAGAACCTCAAGCAGTTCGCCAAATGGGGCATCCCTACCGCCGAAGTGGTGGCATGGGGCCTTGAGCGCAAGGGGCTGGCCTTTGGCCGCGGGGCGATGATCACCCGCGAGTTGCCGCGCACCGAAGACCTGTCGGCACTGGCCGAGCGCAATGACCCCCGTTTGGCCGACCGTGCCTGGGTCGAGCACGTCAGCAGCCAGCTGGCGCGGCATACCCGGGTGATGCACGAGCACCGGTTTGCCCACAATGACTTGAAGTGGCGCAACCTGCTGGTCGATGACCAGGGCACACTATTCTTCATCGACTGCCCGACCGGTGATTTCTGGCGCGGCTTCATGTGGCGCCACCGGTTGATCAAGGACCTGGCGTGCCTGGACAAGGTCGCCAAATACCACCTGACGGCAACCCAACGCCTGCGCTTTTACCTGCAGTACCGCGGGCGCCAGCGCCTGAATGCGCGCGACAAACGGCGCATCCGCCAGGTGCTGAGCTTCTTCGAGGGAAGGGAATGACCGATTACCTGGCCAGCGCGGATCTCGCGCTGCTCAAACGCCATGGCCTGAACGACTTCGAGGCGCTGTGGGCCCTGCAACTGGACGCCGTGGACGAACCCAATACCGGCCGTGGCGGCTGGAGCAGCGTCTACCGCCTGGAACTCGAGGGCAAAGGCTATTACCTCAAGCGCCAGAGCGACTACCTGACCCGCACCTTGCACCGCCCGTTCGGCGAGCCGACCTTCGCCCGCGAGTTCCGCAACATCAGCCGTTATCAGAAGCTGCACATCCCGGCCCTGCAAGCGGTGTTCTATGGTGAGCGCAAGCAGGCCGGGCATCACCGGGCCATTCTGCTGACCCGTGCCCTGGACGACTGGAGTGACCTGGAAAGCCTGCTGGCGCAGTGGCCGCAGCTCAGCCCTGCGGCGCGCGATGGCATCCTCAAGGCCTGTGGCCAGCTGGCGCGCACGCTGCACAGCGCCGGCCAGGTGCACGGTTGCTTCTATCCCAAGCACATCTTCCTGCGCCAACGCCGCGAAGGCTGGGACGCGCAACTGATCGACCTGGAGAAGACCAGGCCGTTGCTGTTCGGCAAGCGTGACCGGCTCAAGGACCTGGAGCCGCTGTTGCGCCGTGCCCGCGCCTGGGGCGAGGCGGACGTGCGCAAGCTGTTGGCCGCCTACCTTGGCCAGCCGGCCGACAGCGCGCTGGTGGACACCTGGCTGCAACGCCTGACGCAACGCCGTCGTGAGAAGGAGGCCCGCTGATGCGTTTGTCTGAATTGAAAGAAACCGGGCGCAGCCCTTCGCTGCCGCTGGCGATCACCCTGGCCGATGCTGCGGGCAGCGCCGAGCTGCAGTTGCTGAGCCTGCTGCGCGTGTTGCCGGGCCAGCGCTATGTGGGTGCCGGGGTGTGGCGCGGTACGCCGGTGTTGGCCAAGTTGTTGGTAGGCAGCAATGCCGCGCGCCATTTCCAGCGTGAGCTGGAGGGTGTGAAGCTGCTGGCCGAGCAAGGCCTGACCACCCCGAAACTGCTGGCAGACGGCCTCAGGGAAGGTGAGGGCGGTTGGCTGCTGTTCGAATTCCTCGACGGCGCCGAAAGCCTGGCCGATGCCTGGGCTGCAGTAGAACACCTGCCGGTGCTGGCCGACGAGCAGCACCTGGTGCTTGGCCAAGCGCTGACTGCGGTGGCGCAGATGCATGCCAAGGGCCTGTGGCAGGAAGACCTGCACCTGGACAACTTGCTGCGCCACGGCGGCAAGCTGTACCTGATCGATGGCGCCGGCATCAAGGCCGAGACGCCGGGCCAGCAGTTGTCACGCCCGCGCGTGCTGGAAAACCTCGGGGTGTTTTTCGCCCAGTTGCCCAAGCGCCTGGAGCCCTTCATCGAAGAACTGCTGGTGCATTATCTGCTGGCCAATGCCGAGCACGCGCTGCCGATGGAAGCCTTGCAAAAGCAGGTGGACAAGGTGCGCAACTGGCGCCAGAAGGACTACCTCGAAAAGGCCGGACGCGAGTGCACGCTGTTCAGTGTCGAACGCAGCCTTTCGGGCCTGCGGGCGATCCGCCGCGGTGAAGTCGACGCGCTGCTGCCAGTGCTGGAGCAGGCCGACGCACTGATCGACCAGGGCCACCTGTACAAGACCGGCGGCGCCGCCAGCGTGGCCCGCATCGAGGTGGGCGGGCGCCCATTGGTGCTCAAGCGCTACAACATCAAGAACACCGCCCACTGGTTCAAGCGCTTCTGGCGCCCGAGCCGGGCCTGGCACTCGTGGATTGAGGGGCACCGCCTGGAGTTTCTCGACATCGCCACACCGCGCCCGCTGGCGGTGCTGGAACAACGGGTGATGGGCCTGCGCAGCCGGGCGTACCTGGTCACCGAATTTGTCGATGGCCCGGACCTCACCGCGTGTTTCGCCCCCTATGTGGAAAACGGCGAGGCGCCGGAAGAACAGGTCGACGCCCTGGTCAAGGTGATGCAGCAACTGATCCGCGAGCGCATCAGCCATGGCGACTTCAAGGGCCACAACCTGTTCTGGCACAACGGCCAATGGTCGCTGATCGACCTCGACGCGATGTGCCAGCACGCCACGCAACTCAGCTTTGCACCAGCCTACGCCCGCGACCGTGCGCGGCTGCTTCGCAACTGGCCGAGCAGCAGCGCCCTGCATCAGCGCCTCGACCGGCTGCTGCCAAGGCTCGTCGAGTAGGCCTGCGGCAGCGCCAGCCAATCGCTGCTGCGCCCGGCCTGGCGCACCCGGATGCGCCATTGCCGGTCTTGCCAGCGCAAGATCGCCCACGGCACCACGCCGGCTTGCTGGGCGTCGGGGATCAGCAGGTGGTAGCGCCCGGCGAGCAGGTGCGCCCGCACGGGCAGTTGCCCGGCAGCGGTTTGCAGGTACAGCTGGCCGTCTGCCCGGTACAGCCCTGCCACCACATCCACCGTCTCACCCTCCAGCGGCGGTTGAAGGTGGCAGCTGGCCAGCAACTGCCCAAGGTCAGGCAGGCCGTCGTACCACAGCACCGGTGAGTCGATGACCCAGTTGCCGTTGGCCAGGCGCTTGACCGGCTGCTGCAGGTAAGCGTCGGGTTGCGTCGGGTCGATGACCCGCCAGCGATGGCCGTCGAACGAGACCTTGTAATAACGGCCGTGGGCGTCCTGGATGTAATACAGGGTCAGCCCTTCGAATGCCGATGTTTTTTCGAATACGCCTTCGCCGTGCACACCTTCAATGTTGAAGCGCAGGTACTCGACCGCAGGTGTGATGCTGTAACGCGAGGGCAGCGGCAATGGCGGTTGCATAGGCATGCCCCGCATCATGCGGCGCATCAGGCCGGTGCTGACCACGCCTGTAGCGGCATCGTTGGCGAAGCCCAGGGCGTTGTAGGTATGGGTCAGCACGCCGTCGATGTCATCCTCGGCAAAGGCTTGCGCTCCATCCCAGATTTCTATGGCCATGCGCCCCAGCGCAAGCGGAACCTGCACACGCGCAGGCAGCACCAGGCTGATCAGGTCGAGCAGGCGCCAGGCCAGGTCGACGCCTTGCTGCAAATCGGCTTCCCCGGTGGTACGGCTGTTGGCATCGACACTGGCCAGCCAGCCACGCACCTCGGCCCTGTAGCAGGCGAAAAACAGCTCATCGTCGATCGCTGGGGTGCGCAATACGGGGCTAAGCCGGCCTTTGTTCAGCAGCTGTTCGATGCGTGCAGCAGGCAACAGGGGCAGGCGTCCCGCCACATAGGTGCGCAGGGCAGGTTGATTGCGCAGCAAACGCATCAGTTCGCGGGCGTTGCTAAGCCCGCGCCAGGCGCGACGGTCGGGGGCATCCGGGGTGTAAAGGATGAAAGCGCCCGAACCAGCGCCTTCGGCATTGATCAGCAACACGCCTTGCAGGGTATGGCCCTGGATGGTCAGTTGGCGCACGGTAATGCGTTGCCCGTCCACCGGGGGGCGTAGCGCATTATGGGGGTGGTCCAATACCTGACGCACCCAGCGGTAGCGCTGTTCGCCCTGGTCGCGGCCAAGGTGCCCGGCATAACGCGCCTTGGCCGCCTCGGCGCGCATGCGGGCGCGGTTGATCAGGGCATGGGCGTTCAGGCGCCAGCGCCCGACCGGCGAATCCAGCAATTGGGTCTTCAGGTAATCAGCGTAGCTGCCACCGACATTAAGGTGCCTGATCATCGCCTTGATGTAGGCGGGGTTCAGCGCCTCGGGCAACGGCTTGCCATGGCGGTGATCTACCCGAGCAGTGAGCCAGTAGTCGTAGTCGAACCAGTTCAGGTTGCGCAATGCCAGCTGGTGCAGCGGGTAACTTTCCCTGACCAGCTCGATCATCTGCCCGCCGACCTGCTCGAAACCTCGCCAGGTAACGTAGCTGGACGGGTTGAAGGGGTTCAGATGGGGCCCAGCCTGCCGGCTGTGCACGACATGGAGCATGATGTCGTCAGCGGTGTAGCGCAGGCCGTGATCGTGACGCAGGCGTTCCTCGACCCGTGCGCGGGCCCAGCCCAGCAGGCTGTCCTGCTGGCGGAACTGGCCCAGCGTGAGGATGCCTGGGGCGGCGACGCGATTGCCGGCCGCCACCAGTTGTTGCATGGCCTGCATGATGTGCGAGAGCGCCTGTGGCCCCGCGGCGCTCAACCAGTTGGGCAGGTTTTTTTCCAGCAGCAGGCCGTAGCGGGTGTCGAGCAACGCTTGCTTACCGGCTTCGGCCGCCAGTGACAGGGCCTCACGCAGAGTGTCCACTGCCGGTGCACCCTGGGCGTCTGCCCAAGCCTGGTTGACGCGCAGGCGCTGCGCTTCGATCAGGCTGTCGACCTGGGCTTGCACCGGGTCATCGGCATACCACTCGTAGCGCAGGCGGTCGGCCTTGGCGGCGTTGTCCATACGCTCGGCATCGACCAGTAGGCGCAACAGGGGTGGGCCCTGCAGCGGGTCGTCGAGGCGCTCGCACAACTCAAGGTGCAAGTCGGCCAGCGTGTTGTAGGCCTCGATGCCTTGGGCCAGGCCGTACAGCAGCGCCGGCCCGCGGGCCTGCTCCGGGGTGAGCTCGGCAGCCTCGTCGTTGCCGGTGACGACCACGAACATGCCCGGCAGCACCGCGCGGCTGTGGGGCTGGCTACGGCTGAGGACCAGGCGATACACCTGGGCACGCGTGGCCACTGGCTGGGGCCGCCGTTGCCAGGCGTTGGGCAGGTCGAGACACAGCGTGAGGGTGTCGACCTCGGCGGCGGGCAAGGTCTGGTCGGCCTGGCGCAGTGTCAGCTCGGCGTGCATCAGGGCGCGGCGCAGGTCGGTGAGGCGGACCCTGCGCGAGCGGCCCTGGGGGTCGCCGGTGGCCCAGTATTCTGCCAGTTCGCCCTGCAGTTGCTGTCGGCTGAGCCATTGCCGGTCGGCGGCTGGCAATGGCGCCAGCAGGTCGATGATCTGCTGGTCGATGAATTCGATACGTTCCAGCGGTAGCATGATGCGCTCCTTTGATGAGGGAGACGCAACGTTAGGGCGCTGGGCTAGGCCCGGAGCGGTAGCCGGTTATCGGCCGCAAAGCCCGCGCAGGCTGAGCACGGCGGGCACGCCGAGGCCCAGCCAGGCCAGGGCGTCCCAGGCACCGTCGCCCAGCAAGGCGGCAAACAGGCCGGCGGCACCGAGCACGCCGATGGCCGCCGGCCAGGCGAAGATCCGCCAGGATGATCGGGAGGCGTGGCTCATGTCCGTACCTCCCGGGTTTTGCGCTGCTTGCTCAGCCACAGGTACAGGCCGCTGCCGAGCACGATGATGGTCAGCATATCCAGTACCGCCCAGAGCATCTGCATGGGGCGCCCGCCGTAGTCACCGAAGTGCAGTGGCTGGGACAGCCCCATGGCGTCCATGTACCACGGGCGTTCGCCGACTGCCGTTACTTGCAGGGTGCGCGCATCGATCAGCACCGGGGTGAGCAGGTGCGAGGTCAGATGCGTGGAGCCCTTCATGAACACCGCGTAATGGTGCTCGCTGGAGAACCGCGTGCCGGGGAAGGCGATGAAGTCTGGGCGCATGCCGGGCGCGGCCTGCTCGGCGATGTCCAGCAGGCGGCTGGCCGGGGCCCGCTCGTCGAGCGGCGGGGCGTCACGGTAGGGTGCGACCATGGCCGCCAGGCTGTCGTTGCGCCAGGCGGCGATGACCAGGTCGGACAGGGCGCTGATCACCCCGGTGACACCCACGGTCAGTGCCCAGGCCAGGGTCACCACGCCAATCAGGTTGTGCAGGTCGAGCCAGCGCAGGCGGCGGGATTTGTCGTGGCGCACCGTGGTGAACGCCAGGCGGCGCATGAACGGTGCGTAGAGCACGGTGCCAGAGATGATCGCCACAACGAACAGCACACCCATGAACGCCAGCAGCAACTTGCCAGGCAGCCCCGCGAACATGTCGACGTGCAGGCGCAGCATGATCATCATGAAGCCGCCGTTGGCCGCCGGCATGGCCACGGCCTCACCGGTGCGGGCGTCGAGCATGAAGGTGTGTGACGAATTGGGTTCGGTGCCCGCGGTGGCGGCGGTGATCGCCACCACGCCGTTGCGCTCATCCTCGTCGTAGCCGAAGTACTGCATTACTTCGCCGGGGCGGTGCTGCTCGGCCTTGACCACCAGTTGCTGCAAGTCCAGGTGTGGGGTATCGGCGGGCATTTCGCGCAGCTCGGGGGCATCGCCGAGCAAATGTTCCAGCTCGTGGTGGAAGATCAGCGGCAGGCCGGTCAGGGCCAGCAACAGCAGGAACAGGGTGCAGACCAGGCTGCTCCAGGTGTGGATGAAGGACCAGCGGCGGATGGTTTGGCTTTTCATTTCATTATGTTTCTCGACGTCCAGAAAGACCAAAGCCGCCCCCTGGGGGGCGGCTTGATCGGCGCACTTGTGTCGTCAGTACATCACCATTTGTAGCTGGCGCTGGCGACGACGCTGCGTTCGTCGCCGTAGTAGCAGTAGTAACTGTCGCAGGTGGAAATGTAGTCCTTGTTGAATACGTTGGTGGCGTTGACCGCCACCGAAGCGCCCTTGAGGCTGTTGTTCAGGCGCCCGAGGTCATAGTGCACGGAGGCATCGAACACGGTGTAGGCATTGGCCTTGCCGAGGTAAGTGTTGCCCTGGTCGCCATACGTGTTGCCGGTGTAGCGCGCGCCACCGCCGATGCCGAAGCCGTCGAGCACGCCGGTGTGCCAGGTGTAGTCAGCCCACAGCGAGGCTTGCTGGTTGGGCATCAGCTGCAGGCGATTGCCTTTGTAGATGCCGTCCTGCACTTCGGATTTGGCCAGGGTGTAGGCCGCGGTCATCTTGAGGTTTTCGGTGACGTCGGACACCGCTTCCAGCTCCAGGCCGCGCACTTTCACTTCGCCGGTCTGGCTGGTGAAGGTCACGCCACCGACGTTGTTGGTTACCTGGACGTTTTTCTGGGTCAGGTCATACACCGCTGCCGAAAGCAGGGTATTGGAACCCGGCGGCTGGTACTTGATGCCCAGTTCCCACTGCTTGCCTTCGGTCGGCTTGAACGACTCGGTTGCCGAGGCGCTGGCATTGCTCGCCGGCTGGAACGACTCGGCATACGACAGATACGGCACGAAGCCCGAGTCGAACACATAGCTGATGGCAGCGTTGCCGCTGAACTTCTTGTCGCGCTGGGTATTGGTGGCGTCGTCCTGGTTGAAGTACTTGGTGCCGGTGTGCACCCAGTCCTCACGGCCGCCCAAGGTCAGGCGCCAGTTGTTCAGTGCCATCTGGTCCTGGACGTACACGCCGGTCTGGCGGGTTTTCTGGTTGTAGTCGTAGAACGCCGTGGAACGGTCCGGACGGGTGATCGGCAGCCCGTACACTGGATCGAGGACGTTGCTGTCCGGCACGTTGAAACCGAAGATCGACAGGTAGTTGGTGTTGACGCGCTGGTGGTCCAGGCCCAGCAGCAGGGTGTGGCTGATGCCCCCTGTGCTGAAGTCGGCCTGGAAGTTGTTGTCCACGGCGAACTGGCTGATGTCTTCGTCGGTGTTGGTGGACATGCGGCTGACGGTGCCGTCGTCCTGCACCGGGCCACCGGGCTGGTAATAGCTGCCGGGCGTGATGGTCTGGAACGCCAGGTCCGACTTGGTGTAGCGCAGGTTCTGACGGAACTGCCACACATCGTTGATGCGGTGCTCGAACGCATAGCCCAGCGCGTAGTAGGTACGGTCGTAGAACTCGTAGTCCGGGTCACCCAGATTCTTGTGATGAGAGATCTTGCTGAACGGCATGTCGATCTTGGTGCCCTGGATCGGCCGGAACTGGCTGGTGGCGCCGGTATCGTCGCGGGTGAACTGGGTCAGCAGGGTCAACGAGGTGTCGTCGTCGATGTTCCAGGTCAGGCTCGGGGCGATGTTGTAGCGCTTGTCGTCGATATGGTCGATCTGCGTGCCGCCATCGCGAATCACGCCACTGACGCCATACAGGAACTGGCCCTGGTCATCGATCTTGCCGGTGCTGGCGAAGTTGATCTGGCGGTGATTGTCGCTGCCGTATTGCACCTCGATTTCGTGGGCGCTTTCGGCCTGCGGGCGGCGGCTGACCATGTCCAGCAGGCCACCGGGTGGGGTCTGGCCATACAGCGAGGACGCCGGGCCACGCAGCAGGGCGAGGCGGTCGAGGTTCCAGGTTTCGGCCTTGGGGTTGGCGTACACGCCGCGCGGCAGTGGCAGGCCGTCGAGGAACTGGGTGGGCTCGAAGCCACGCACGCGCATCCAGTCATAACGGGTGTCGCTGCCGAAACTGGCAGAAACGATACCGGGCATGTAGCGCACGGCGTCATCCAGGCTGTGCACGCCGCGGTCGCTCATCTGCTGGCGGGTGGCAACGGAGATGGAGCGCGGGATCTCGACCAATGCGGTATCGGTCTTGGTGCCGGCCGCGCTGCGCTTGGCCAGGTAGCCTTCCACAGGGCCCCAGGCACTCTCGCTGTCGCTGTTAGCGTTCACGCTGGTTTCCGGCAGCGCCAGGCTGCCATCCGGCACGGCCACCAGGCTGTAGCTGCCGACGCTGCTCTGCTGCAGTTGCAAGCCGGTGCCGCGCAGGGCTGCCTGCAAGGCGCCGAGGCCGTCGAACTGGCCGTTGACCGGCGCCGAGTTGCGGCCGCTGACCAGTGCCGAGTCGATGGCCAGGGCAATGCCTGACTGGCTGGCGATCTGATTCAGGGTAGTGGCCAGCGGGGCGCTCGGCAGGTTGTAGGCGCGCTGGGCGGATTGCTCGGCGGCGAACAGGGCAGGGCTGGCCAAAGGCGCGGCCAGGGCGATGGCAAGGGCCATCAGGCTGGGGCGCAGGATACGATCAACAGCACGGGACATGCAGCGGCTCCTCGACGGATAAGTGCTAACTGCTTCCTTGCCGAGTGAGATTCCAGAAGTGACAGGGGTAATCTGAAAAATAGTGAGAATTAGTTAACTCATTGTTGCGTGTGCCGCCCTCTTCGCGGGACAAGCCCGCTCCCACAGGTACTCCATTGCCCTCAAGGCAGTGAAAACTGTGGGAGCGGGCTTGTCCCGCGAAGAGGCCGTTACGGTTTTACTTGGGCACCACGTTCACCCACCACTGGGTATGCCGTTCGATCTTCACCGGCAGCGCCGGTACCAGCGAGGCCAGCGCCAGGTCGGTGTTGTTCAGCGGGAAGCTCCCCGTCACGCGCAGGTCGGCGACCTCATCGGCCACACCCAGGTGGCCGCTGCGGTACTTGCCCAGCTGTTCCAACAGGTCGGCCAGGCGAACGTTGTCGACCACCAGCATGCCGCGGGTCCAGGCATCGGCACCGGCCGCGACCGGGCCGACCTGGCCCAGGCCGTTGGCGTTCATGAGCACTTGCTGGCCTTCGCGCAGCACCTGCTCGTCACCGCTGTTGAGCGGCATGGCAGCCACCGAGGCCTGCATCACCTCCAGGCGCGTGCCGTTTGCCTCGCGGCGCACCAGGAAGCGCGTCCCCAGTGGGCGCAGGCGGCCATCGTCGGTGCGCACCAGCAAAGGCCGTGGGTCGTCATGGCCGGTCTCCACCGAGATCTCGCCCTGATGCAGCACCAGCACGCGTTGGTCGCCCTGGTAATCGATATCCACTGCGGTGTGCGTGTTCAGGCTCAGCAGCGTGCCGTCTTCCAAACGCAGGGTGCGCAGTTCACCGGTTGCAGTGCGTTGGTCTGCCAGCCAGTAGCTGGCCGACAGCGACGGCGCGCCAACCCAGGCCAGCAACGAGCCGAGCAGGAACATGCCGGCCAGACCGCCGCCGACCTTGGCCACCCGCCGGCGCAGGCCGACGCGCGATTGCTGCAGGGCTTGGCGTGCGGGGCCTGCGGCGGCACTTACGCGCTGGTCGAGGGTGCCCAGCTGGCGCCAGGCACGGGCATGTTCTTCACTGACGGCATGCCAGCGCATGAATTCGTTGCGCTCGTCGGGCGTGCCTGCGGCATCGCCCAGGCTCATTTTCCAGGCGATGGCCGCTTCCAGAACCCCGGCGGAAACCGGTGCATTGTTCACGTCGGTTCCCCGTACAGGGCCACGTAGCACTGGCGCATGCCCTGGGCGATGTACTGGCGCACGCGCGATACCGATACGCCAAGGCGTTCGGCGATCTCGGCATGCCCCATGCCATCCAGGCGGTTGTGCAGGAAGGCCGCCCGGGCCTTGCTCGACAGCTTGCCGAGCAGGCGGTCGATGGCCTTGAGGTCTTCGAGGATCAGTAGCTGTATTTCGGGTGAGGGCTGTTCGGCTTCCGGCAAACGCGCCAGTTCGGCCAGGTAAGCCTGCTCCAGCGCCGCGCGGCGGAAGTGGTCGAACATCAGCCCCTTGGCCACGGCGGCGAGGAAGGCGCGGGGTTCGCGGGGGGAGTCCAGCTGCGCGCGGCCGAGCAGGCGCACGAAGGTGTCCTGGCTCAGGTCTTCGGCGCGCTGGCGGCAGGCCATGCTGCGCTGCAACCAGGCCAGCAGCCAGCCGCGATGATCGCGGTACAGCGCACCGACCAGTTCGGCGTGTGGGCTCTGAACAGAAGACAAGCCGTGTTCCCCCCGGAACGAATGCATTAACTAACGATAACTATTCGCGATTGTTGCAGAGGCGGGGGGCGGGGCGCAATGGACGCTTATCGGATTGCCACTACAGGCCGTGGTTGTGCACGTTACGTCGCCGCCAGGTGCGCAGGCGCTGTTCGAGCTGCAACGGGCTGTCGAGCTGCTGGCGGCGAGCCTGGCTGAACAGGATCAAGGCCAGTTCGGCGGTCACCTGCGCATCGGCACTGGCGTGGTGGCGCTCTTCGACCTGCAGGCCGAAGCGCGCCACCCAGTCGTCCAGCCCGGCCTCGCGCAACACGGTATCCGGGTTGAGCAGAGGGGCCAGTTCGGCAACATCGAGGAAGGGCTGTTGCAGGCGGTAACCCAGGCTTTCTTTCACGGCCCGAGCCAGCATGCGTTGGTCGAAGGGGGCATGAAAAGCCAGCACCGGGCTGTCGCCGATGAACTCGAGCAGCCCGAGCAGCGCCTCGGCCGGGTCGCTGCCTGCGGCCAGGGCGCTGGGGCCGAGGCCGTGAATCAGCACGCTGGCGTTGGTCTTCTGGGTCGGGCGATGCAGGGTGCGCTCGAACTGCTGGGAGAAGTCGATGGCACCGTCCTCGATGGCCACGGCACCGATCGACAGCACCTGGTCGCGGCTGGGGTTCAGGCCGCTGGTCTCCAGGTCCAGCACCACCCAGCGCTGTTCACGCAGTGAACAAACGCCCAGCGGCGCGGGCCTGGGCAACCGGGCCAGGCGCTGATGCAAGGCGTCGTCCAGGGCGGGGGCGGCCGGCCGTAGCCAGGCGAACAGGCTCATAATTGGTACCGCAGGGCCAGGCTGCTTTGCAGGCGCTGGGCCTGGCGCAAGGACTCACGCAGGATGCGCCGGTCCAGATGGTTGAGGCTGTCTGGGTCGAGCCGGTTGGAATACGGCAGGTTGTCGCGGCTCTGGCGCTGGTGCTGCTGCATGCGGGTTTGCTGGATGAAGTGATAGGCCTCTTCATAAGCCGCGCCATCGAGTGGCGCGATAACGCCTTTTTCGACCAGCTGGCGCAGCCGCTCAAGGGTATTGCAGGCGCCGATGCCATTGGCCAGGGCCAGCAGCCGCGCACCGTCGACGAAGGGCGTCAGGCCCTGGACCTTGAGGTCGAGGGTGGCGGCCTTGTCGTTGCCCTGGCGGGTCAGTACGAACTCGCGCAGACGGCCCACCGGTGGCCGCTGGCGCAGGGCGTTGTCAGCCATCATGCGCTGGAATATGCGGTTGTCGGCCACTTGCTCCAGTACGCTTTGGCGCAACTGTTCGCACCCTTGTTCATCGCCCCAGACCACACGCAGGTCGAAGTAGATGCTGGAGCCCAGCAGGTTCTCCGGGCTGGCTTCGCGGATGAAGCCGGCGAAGCGCCGTGCCCACTCGGTGCGTGACAGGCACAGCTCGGGGTTGCCGGCCATGACATTGCCCTTGCACAAGGTGAAGCCGCATTGGGCCAGGCTCTGGTTGATGGACTGCGCCAGCGGCAGCAGGCGCGTGCGTATGGCGTCGGCCTCAGCGCTGTCGGCGGCATCGAAGAGGATGCCGTTGTCCTGGTCGGTATGCAGCGTTTGCTCACGGCGCCCCTCGCTGCCGAAGCACAGCCAGCTGAACGGCACGCCGGGGTCGCCACGCTCGGCCAGGGCCAGCTCGATCACCCGGCACACCGTGTGGTCGTTGAGCAGGGTGATGATCTGGGTGATCTGCGTCGAGGAGGCGCCATGGGCGAGCATGCGTTCGACCAGTTGGCCGATCTCGCCGCGCAGCGACACCAGCGAGTCCAGCCGCGGGGCGTGGCGGATGGTGCGGGCCAGGTGCACCAGGTCGACCCGCTGCAGGGAAAACAGGTCGCGCTCTGAAACCACGCCGCACAAGCGCTGGTTATCGACCAGGCAGACGTGGGCAATGTGCCGCTCGGTCATCGCCATGGCGGCATCGAAGGCACTGGCCTGCGGGCTGAGGTAGAACGGTTTGGCGGTCATGTGCCGGTCGATCGGCGCGCCCAGGTCGGCATCGGCCGCGGCCACCACCTGGCGCAGGTCGCGCAGGGTGAATATGCCCACCGGGTAACGCTGCGGGTCGATCACGACGATACTGCCGACCTGCTGCTCGTGCATCAGCCGCACAGCGTCACGCAGGGGCATGTCGGGGGTGCAGACCACCGGGTGACGCATGGCCAGTTCGCCCAGCGGGGTGTTCAGCGAGTACTGGGTGCCAAGGGTTTCCACGGCGCGCTGGCGCACCTGCTGGTTGACCTGGTCGAGCAGGCTGCTGACGCCGCGCAAGGCAAAATCGCGAAACACTGCAGACATCGAGAAAACGCGGATGAAGGCGGCTTTGTTCAATTGCAGGCAGAACGTGTCCTCACCCGCCAGGTGCTCGGTGCGGGTCGCGCGCTCCCCCAACAGCGCGGCCAGCGGGAAGCATTCACCGCTGGTGATTTCGAAGGTGGTTTCAACGCCTGGCTTGACCAGGTGCTGGCGCTCACCGACCACGCGGCCCTGCTTGACGATGTAGAAGTGCTCCACCGGCCCGTCGGCGGGCTTGATGATGCTTTCACCACGCGCATGGAAGCGCAGCTGGCACTGTTCCACCAGAAACGCCAGGTGGCTTTGCTCCATCTGATTGAACGGCGGGAAGCGCTGCAAGAACTGCAGAGTGCCTTGAATGTTCTGCAGCACTGCTGTTCTGCCCGCTTGGCTGTAGGCGTCCTTTTTGCTCATGAAACTGACCGTATCGCTACGCCGAACTATATATATCTATATATAGGTGCGGCCTTGTTGTTCTCGGCCCCCATGGTCGGCTGACGGCCGTGTGGTGCCCATTGGACGTAAGTCTATGAGCCTGGTGTGATCAATTTCGCATGCCGCGGTCTTACCGGTGAGCAAGATCTATTTGATGAGACGAACATGGTTGAGCATGACGACATCCTGAGTGACGCAGAACGCGAGGCATTGGCCGGTTTGAGTGCACCTATAGCGCCCAAGCCGGTGGTGCTGGTTGTCGATGACAACCCGGTGAATAGCGAGGCACTGAGCCTTTACCTGAAAAGCAGGGGCATTGAGTGCATGCAGGCCGACGGGGCTCAGGAGGCGATGTTCAAGCTGCATTATGAACCGCGAATCTCCTTGATGATCACCGACCTGCGCATGCAGCCCGAGGATGGCCTGGAACTGATTCGGCAGATTCGAGAGACGGAGCGGGCGGCGTTGTCGATCATCGTGGTGTCGGGCGACACCGATGTGAAGGAGGCGGTAGACGTGATGCACCTGGGGGTAGTGGATTTTCTGCTCAAGCCAGTGGATCTGGGGAAGCTGTTGCAGCTGGTGAAGAAGGAATTGAAGCTCGAATAGCTGTGTTCTCGGTGCGGGCCCCATCGCCGGCAAGCCGGCTCCCACAGGTACAGTACAGCCCTTGAGGCCGGTGCTCTACCTGTGGGAGCCGGCTTGCCGGCGATTGGGCCGCAACGCGGCCCTTTGCGGATCAGAGGCCGTTACGCGCCTTGAACTCGCGGCGGCGGCGGTGCAGCACCGGCTCGGTATAACCGTTCGGTTGCTTGGCACCTTCGAGCACCAACTCCACCGCTGCCTGGAAGGCCACGTTGTCGTCGAAGTTCGCCGCCATCGGGCGGTACTGGGCGTCGCTGGCGTTCTGCTTGTCGACCACTGCAGCCATGCGCTTGAGGCTCTCTACCACCTGCTCCTGGCTGACGATGCCATGGCGCAGCCAGTTGGCCAGCAACTGGGCCGAGATACGCAGGGTGGCGCGGTCTTCCATCAGGCCGACGTTGTTGATGTCCGGCACCTTCGAACAACCCACGCCATGGTCGATCCAGCGCACCACGTAGCCGAGGATGCCCTGGGCGTTGTTGTCCAGCTCGTTGCGGATTTCTTCTTCCGACCAGTTGGTGTCGGCAGCCAGCGGGATGCTCAGAATATCGTCGACCGAAGCCGGAGTACGGCTGGCCAGCTCGCGCTGACGGGCCTGCACGTCGACCTTGTGGTAGTGCAGCGCGTGCAGGGTGGCTGCAGTCGGCGACGGCACCCAGGCGGTGTTGGCGCCGGCCAGCGGGTGGGCGATCTTCTGCTCGAGCATGGCGGCCATCAGGTCCGGCATGGCCCACATGCCCTTGCCGATCTGCGCGCGGCCTTGCAGGCCGGTGGCAAGGCCCACGTCGACGTTGTTGTTTTCGTAGGCACCGATCCACTTCTCGTTTTTCATGGCGCCCTTGCGCACCACGGCGCCGGCCTCCATCGAGGTGTGGATTTCGTCACCGGTACGGTCAAGGAAGCCGGTGTTGATGAACACCACGCGTTCGGCGGCCGACTTGATGCAGGCCTTGAGGTTGACCGTGGTACGGCGCTCCTCGTCCATGATGCCGACCTTGACGGTGTTGCGCGGCATGCCCAGCAGGTCTTCGACCTGGCTGAAGATTTCAGCGGCAAACGCCACTTCTTCCGGGCCGTGCATCTTCGGCTTGACGATGTACACGCTGCCGGTGCGGGTGTTCTTGCGGGTGGTGTTGCCGTTGAGGTTGTGCAGGGCGATCAGGTTGGTGAACAGGCCGTCCTGGATGCCTTCCGGAATTTCGTTGCCCTGGGCATCGAGGATCGCCGGGTTGGTCATCAGGTGACCGACGTTACGCACGAACAACAGCGAGCGACCATGCAAGGTGACGCTGCCGCCATTTGGCGCGGTGTACTCGCGGTCGGGGTTCATGGTGCGGGTGAAGGTCTTGCCAGCTTTGCTTACGCTTTCGGCCAGGTCGCCTTTCATCAGGCCCAGCCAGTTGCGGTAAACGATGACCTTGTCGTCGGCATCGACGGCGGCGACCGAGTCTTCGCAGTCCATGATGGTGGTCAGCGCCGACTCCATCAGGATGTCTTTGACGCCGGCGGCGTCGGTGCTGCCGACCGGGGTGCTGTCGTCGACCTGGATCTCGAAGTGCAGGCCATTGTGCTTGAGCAGCACAGCAGTCGGCGCGGCGGCGTCGCCGTGGTAACCAATCAGCTGGGCGTCATCACGCAGGCCGCTGTTGCTGCCACCCTTCAGGGCGACGATCAGCTTCCCACCCTCGATACGGTAGGCCGTGGAGTCAACGTGGGAGCCTGCAGCCAGCGGCGCGGCTTCGTCGAGGAAGGCGCGGGCGAAGGCGATGACTTTGTTGCCACGCACCTTGTTGTAGCCCTGACCTTTTTCGGCGCCGCCTTCATCGCTGATGGCGTCGGTGCCGTACAGCGCGTCGTACAGCGAACCCCAACGGGCGTTGGCGGCGTTCAGGGCGAAGCGCGCGTTCATCACCGGCACGACCAGCTGTGGGCCGGCCATGTGGGCGATTTCTTCGTCCACGTTCTGGGTGGTGGCCTGGAAATCGTCGGCTTGTGGCAGCAGGTAGCCGATTTCCTGGAGGAAGCTCTTGTAGGCTACGGCGTCGTGGGCCTGGCCTTTGCGTGCCTGGTGCCAGGCGTCGATCTTGGCTTGCAGCTCGTCGCGCTTGGCGAGCAGGGCTTTGTTCTTGGGGGCGAGGTCGTTGATGATCTTTTCTGCCCCGGCCCAGAACGCATCAGCTTTGACGCCGGTTCCAGGGATCGCTTCGTTGTTGACGAAGTCGTACAGGGCCTTGGCGACCTGAAGGCCACCGACTTGAACGTATCCAGTCATTGCTTGCCTCACCTTTGCTCAGCTATTTCGCTTTCGCTCTTCTGTATTAAGCCTGTAGCGCTTCTCTAAACACGGCACCAGTTCATGCTCTCGCCACTACGAGAGCGGCTGGGTGCGGCTCGCCAGGCAGGCTGGCGGGCGGTTGGCGTATTTTCACAGGCGCCTTGGCAGACATCGAAACGACGTTTTGTAGTCCGCGCCAGCGCATACTACATGAAGCAGCAGGCTGGTAAACATCAGACTAAAAGCGTCGCTCTGCGACCGGGTGGTCGCTTCGGGTCACGCTGGGAGTGGGTATGTTCGCAAAAAACCGGTGGATTGTTCCAGATAAATCTTGAAACAGTACACGATTAGTTCAGCGGACGGCCCTGCGGCAGGTTGCCGCGCCTTGCCTATACTGAGTCGATCCCCCTATTTGCGCCGCTTTGGGCGGCTCGACGCAGAGGAAGCCCCTGTGGATCATCTTGTACTGACCGTGATCGCCCCTGACAAGGCCGGCCAGGTAGAACGCATTGCCCAGTGCATCGCCGACCACAACGGTAACTGGTTGGAGAGCCGTATGTCGCGCATGGCCGGCCAGTTCGCCGGAATCCTGCGGGTGGCGGTGCCTGCAGAAAACTACGATGAGCTGGTGAAGTCGCTGCAGGCGTTGGGCCAATACGACATTCGCGTGTTGATCGCCGAGAGCGGCATCGAGCCTTCGTGTACCTGGAAGCCGATTGCCATGGAGCTGGTGGGCAATGACCGGCCCGGCATCGTGCGTGACATTACCCGTTTGCTGGCCGAGCAGGGTGTGAACCTGGAGCGCTTTACCACCGAAGTGCGCCCTGCGCCCATGAGCAGCGAGCCGCTGTTCCATGCCGATGCCTTGCTGGCGCTGCCGTTGACCCTGTCGCTGGATGACCTGCAGCAGAAGCTGGAGAGCCTGGCGGATGATTTGATGGTGGAGTTGAAGTTGCGGCCGGAGGATTGAGCTGTGGGCGGGGCCGCTGCGCGACCCTATCGCCGGCAAGCCGGCTCCCACAGGGTTTGCGCAGACGCGTCGGCTGGGCAGCGATCGGGGCGCGAAGCGGCCCGCCGCGTTATCCCGGTTTTACGGGGACGGCCCTGTGGATAAGCTGGGGGTGCACCTCGCCAGCCCAATAACGGCGAGGCTCCTGGCGATTTGAGCAAAAAACGTCCACTAATCAGTCGCTTGTGCACAAACCACGGGGACGAGGGTGTGGATAACCTCTGGAGATGTTCTGCCAGGCCACGAACGGCGTGGCCTGCAGAGTTTTGATCATTTATTGATCAGGCGCGCTTGCGTAAATTCAGCCAGGCATCGACGCTGTACAGCGCCAAACCCGCCCAGATGCACACGAATGCCACCAGGCTGCTCGAAGACAAATGCTCATCAAACAACAGCACTGCCTGCAGCAACACCAGGGTAGGCGCCAGGTACTGCAGGAAGCCCAGCGTGGTGTAGGGCAAATGCCGGGCTGCGGCGTTGAAGCACACCAGCGGGATCAGCGTCACCGGCCCCGCAGCCATCAGCCACAGCGCCTCGCTGCTGGTGTAGAAGGCGCCCTGCGCGCTCATTGCGGTGGGGTGCAGCAACAGCCAGCCAAGCGCCAGAGGCACCAGCATCCAGGTTTCCACCACCAGCCCCGGCAGTGCCGCAACCGGTGCCTGTTTGCGGATCAGCCCGTAAAAACCAAAGGTCAGCGCCAGCACCAGTGACACCCATGGCAGGCTGCCGACCTGCCATACCTGTTGCGCCACACCCAGCGCAGCCAACCCCACCGCCAGCCATTGCAGGCGGCGCAGGCGCTCACCCAGCAAGAGCATGCCCAACAGCACGTTGACCAGCGGGTTGATGTAGTAACCCAGGCTGGCTTCGAGCATGCGCCCGTTGTTCACCGACCAGACGTAAGTCAGCCAGTTGCCGGCAATCAAGGTGCCGCTCAGGGCCAGCACGGCTAGCCGGCGTGGGTTGTCACGCAGCTCCCGCCACCAGCCTGGGTGCTTCCAGACCAGCAGTAACAGCGAGCCGAACAGTGCCGACCAAAGCACCCGGTGGACGATGATTTCCACCGCGGGGACGCTCTGGATGGCTTTGAAATACAGCGGGAACAAGCCCCAGATGATGTAGGCCGAAAGGCCAAGAATGTACCCGCGACGCGGGTTTGCGGCGTGCATGCAGAATCCTTGCTTAGGTAGCTAAATACAGCGACGCCTATTGTAGACAGACCCTCGCGGGCATTTAGAACAATTTCAGCGGTTGCTCGTCGAGCGCCGCCATTTGCTCGCGCAGGGCAAGGATCTGATCGCCCCAGTAACGCGGCTGGCCAAACCAGGGGAAGCTGCGGGGGAATGCCGGGTCATCCCAGCGCCGTGCCAGCCAGGCGCAGTGGTGCAGCTGGCGCAGGGCGCGCAAGGGCTCGATCAGTGGCAGCTCGCGCGGGTCGAAGTCGTGGAACTCGTTGTAGCCGTCGATCAGCTCTGCCAGTTGGCCGAGGCGTTCTTCACGGCTGCCGGCGAGCATCATCCACAGGTCCTGTACCGCCGGGCCCATCCGGCAGTCGTCGAGGTCGACCACGTGATACACCTCGTCGCGATGCATCAGGTTGCCTGGGTGCAAGTCGCCGTGCAGGCGCATCACCTTGTGTGGCGTGCGTGCGTAGATGTCCTCGACCCGTTCCAACAAGTCGCGGGCTACGGACTCGAATGCGGGCAGCAATTCGCGCGGGACGAAGTTGCCTTCCAGCAGGGTTTGCAGTGAAGCGTGGCCGAAGTTGTCCACAGCCAGCGCTTCGCGATGCTCGAACGGCCTTGTCGCGGCAACTGCGTGCAGGCGGCCAAGCAGTTGGCCGAGCCGGTAGAGCTGGTCGAGGTTGCCGGGTTCCGGTGCATGGCCGCCGCGGCGGGGGAACAGCGTGAAGCGAAAACCCTGGTGCTCGAACAGCGTGCGGCCATCGTGCTGCAGGGGGGCGACCACGGGTACTTCACAGTCGGCGAGCTCGGCGGTGAAGCGGTGTTCTTCAAGGATCGCCTCATCGCTCCAGCGCCCGGGGCGATAGAACTTGGCGATCAGCGGTTGTTCGCCTTCGATGCCCACCTGATACACGCGGTTTTCGTAGCTGTTCAGCGCCAGGATCCGGGCATCGCTGAGAAAGCCGATGCTTTCAACGGCATCCAGGACCAGGTCTGGGGTGAGGGTATCGAAAGGGTGGGACATGAAAGCTCCGCAAGGGGAATGGGGCATCGAGCCCGCATTGTAATGACGCTCTGAGCGTTCAGCCTCCCCCAATCGGTTCGCAGGCGCAAGCGATCGCAGTGTCGCGCAGGCCTGCTGGGTATTAGCAGTTCTGCCAGTACCCGCAAGAAATGCTGCTGGTTACTGTCCTGCTCTTCAGCCATGCACCCTGACCTAGATCGGCACGCCCAGCAGGACGAAGGACGGGTGAAACTGCACCCTGGCCTCGTTACCCGCCTTCAGGCCCTGCTGGGCCAGCCAATCGGTGTCGGCAAGTGCGCACAACGTCTGGCCGTTGCCCAGCGCCAATCGCAGCTCGCTCTGGCCGCTTTCATCCGCCAGCACTTCTTCAATGCAGACCGGGAGGCAGTTACTGCCTGGCTCTGGTACATCATCTGCCCCAACCAGCTGAACCCACCCGGCCTTGAGCAGCGCCACCACCGTTGTACCCAGGGTCAGCTCCAGGCGTGCGGTGCTGTCGTGGGTAATCAGCGCCTCGATCTGCAGGCCACCGCCCAGCGCCAGGCTCACGCAATCATGCCGGCCTTCACGGCGCAGGCCGCTGACCTTGCCCTGCAGCTGATTGCGCGCGCTGGTACGCAGCATCAGGCGCCCGAGCAGGTCGAGGTCGCTGGACTCTTCGGCGGCTTCAAGGATTTGCGCCTGCAGTGTTTGCAGGCGTTGATAAAGGCGCAGCACGCGTTCGCCTTCGGCCGACAAGCGTGCGCCGCCGCCCCCACGGCCGCCGGTGCTGCGCTCGACCAGAGGCTGGCTGGCCAGGTTGTTGAGCTCGTCGATGGCATCCCAGGCCGCTTTGTAGCTGATGCTGGCGGCTTTGGCGGCGCGGGTGATCGAGCCTTGCTCGGCGATGTGCTGGAGCAGGGCGATGCGTTGCGGGCGGCGGGCGATGTGCTGGGTGAGCAGAGCGGGCAAGGACATGATGGCGCCTATCTGGGACTGACCCGTCAAGCTTGCCCCGGTTTTGCCGTGCGTGCCAGGCAATACACATCGACCTGCCGCGCACCGGCCCCGCGCAGCAGTGCGGCAATGGCCTGTGCGGTGGCCCCGGTGGTCAGTACGTCATCGACCACGGCCACGTGCAGGCCGTCGATAACGCCCTCGTCGACCAAGGCAAATGCCCGCTGCAAGTTACGCCGACGCGCCTTGGCATCCAGGCTTTGCTGCGCCGGTGTCTCGCGGGTGCGCTGCAGCAAACGTTCGTTGAGGGCGATTGCCAGGCGCTTCGACAGCCAGCGCGCCAACAGGCCGGCCTGGTTGAAGCCGCGCTCACGCTGTCGACGCCTGGCCAGGGGTACTGGTAACAGCAGGTCAGGCCTGGCCAGCCCTTCGGCATAGCGATGCTGCAGGCCAGAACTCAACATTTCGGCCATCAAACGGCCCAGCGGCCATTGGCGGTTGTGCTTGAAACGGCTGATCAGCGTATCCACGGGGAAGCCGTAATGCCAAAGCGCGACGACCTGCTCAAAGGCCGGCGCGCGGCGGCTGCACTGGCCGCAGGTGAGCCCGCCCATGGGTAGCGGCAGCGCACAGCGCAGGCAGTATTCACTCAACCACGGCAGCTCCTGCTCGCAGGCTACGCATAAAGGGTAGGGCTGTTCGGCCAGCTCATCAGAACATATCGATGAGCCCCGCCGAGACCGCCTTGACGACCGCCTGCACCTTGTTGGTCGCGCCAAGCTTCACGAGGACGTTGTTGACGTGAAAAGTCACCGTCCGCTCCGCGATGCCGAGGATCTGACCGATCTCGCATGCCGTCTTGCCTTCGGCGGTCCAGCACAGCACTTCGCGTTCCCGCGCCGTCAGCACGACGCTTGCCGCTGGCGCGAGCTTCGGCACCATGAAGCCGCTCATCAGCGAATGTGACAGGTTCGCGAGCCAGTGGGTCTGCAGCGTGAGCATGTCGATTTCGGCAGGCGTGAGGCGATCCGCATGGCGCGCGATGCTCAGCAGGCCGAACGCGCCGCGCGCGGCCCAGCTCGACTGCGCGATGCCGACCGACAACCCGGCCTCGCGCGCATCTTCCCACAACGGGCATGGCGCGACCTCGTCGACGTCCGGCCAGACGATCATGTTGGTGGTGAGCGCACCGTCGCGGACCGTCGAATCGATCTTGATGTAGTCCTGCGCCTGATAGTGCGCCATCCAGCCGTCCGGATAGGTGTCGAAGATCGCGACGGCCGATTTCGACACGGGCAGCGGCACCCGGATTCCGTAACAGCAGTATTCGAAGCCCAGGCGCTTCGAATACGCGGCGATCCGCTGGAAGAGCTGCTGCTCGTTCTCCGCGGCGCTGAATTGATGGTAGGCGTCCTGCCAGCGCAGCTCCAT
This sequence comes from Pseudomonas sp. LFS044, assembly GCF_047978245.1. Lineage (NCBI taxonomy): Bacteria > Pseudomonadati > Pseudomonadota > Gammaproteobacteria > Pseudomonadales > Pseudomonadaceae > Pseudomonas > Pseudomonas sp. LFS044. The sequence goes on along the minus strand of NZ_JBFPFX010000016.1, from coordinate 82,560 downwards.
CGCACAGCAAGCACGATTGGTTAATATTTATGCACTTGTAAACCAGTGCTTTTAACCAAGGTTGACAGTTCATAGGCCTTCCATGACTATGCGAGCTATCCGTGATGCGCTGGTGGGCATTCCTGTCCCGGCGCCAGCTACAGCCTAAACAAGGAAACGCCGATGAGCGCCAGCACAACTGCAACAACACGTCACGACTGGACACTGGCCGAGGTCAAGGCACTGTTCCAGCAACCGTTCAATGACTTGCTGTTCCAGGCGCAGACCGTGCATCGCGCGCATTTCGACCCCAACCGCGTGCAGGTTTCGACATTGCTGTCGATCAAGACCGGCGCCTGCCCGGAAGATTGCAAATATTGTCCGCAGTCTGGCCACTACAACACCGGGCTGGAAAAACAGAAGCTGATGGAAGTGCAGAAGGTGCTGGAGGAGGCCGCAAGGGCCAAGGCCATCGGTTCGACCCGCTTCTGCATGGGCGCGGCCTGGAAGCACCCATCGGCAAAAGACATGCCTTACGTGCTGGAGATGGTCAAAGGGGTCAAGGCCATGGGCCTGGAAACCTGCATGACCCTCGGCAAGCTCGATCAGGATCAGACCCAGGCCCTGGCCCAGGCTGGCCTCGACTACTACAACCACAACCTCGACACCTCGCCGGAGTTCTACGGCAGCATCATCACCACCCGCACCTACAGTGAGCGCCTGCAGACCCTGGCCTATGTGCGTGATGCCGGCATGAAGATCTGCTCTGGGGGCATCCTCGGCATGGGCGAGTCGCTGGACGACCGCGCGGGCCTCTTGATCCAGCTGGCCAACCTGCCCGAGCACCCGGAATCGGTGCCGATCAACATGCTGGTGAAGGTGGCCGGTACGCCGCTGGCTGATGAAGAAGACGTCGACCCGTTCGACTTCATCCGCATGCTGGCGGTCGCGCGGTTGCTGATGCCCAAGTCGCACGTGCGTCTGTCCGCTGGCCGCGAGCAGATGAACGAGCAGATGCAGGCCCTGGCCTTCATGGCCGGCGCCAACTCGATTTTCTACGGCGAAAAACTGCTGACCACCGCCAACCCGCAGGCCGACAAGGATATGCAGCTGTTCGCTCGCCTGGGCATCAAGCCCGAAGCGCGCGAAGAGCATGCTGACGAAGTGCACCAGGCCGCCATCGAGCAGGCGCTGGTCGAGCAACGCAGCAGCGAGCTGTTCTATAACGCCGCGTCTGCCTGACATGGCCTTTGATCTGGCGGCGCGCCTGGCCGAACGGCGCGCCGCAGACCTCTACCGGCAGCGGCCACTGCTGCAGAGCCCGCAAGGGCCGCACGTGGTGGTCGATGGCCAGCCATTGCTGGCCTTCTGCAGCAATGACTACCTGGGCCTGGCCAACCACCCCGAGGTGATCGCCGCCTGGCAGGCGGGTGCCGAGCGCTGGGGGGTAGGCGGCGGCGCTTCGCATCTGGTCATCGGCCACAGCACCCCTCACCACCAGGTGGAAGAAGCGCTCGCCGAGTTGACCGGTCGCCCCCGGGCGCTGCTGTTTTCCACCGGCTATATGGCCAACCTTGGCGCTATTACCGCGCTGGTGGGGCAGGGCGACACGGTGCTGCAGGACCGCCTGAATCACGCCTCGCTGCTGGACGGCGGTTTGCTCAGTGGTGCCCGCTTCAATCGTTACCTGCACAACGATGCGGCCAGCCTGGCCAAGCGCCTGGACAAAGCCACCGGCAATACCTTGGTGGTCACGGACGGCGTGTTCAGCATGGACGGCGACCTTGCCGACTTGCCCGCACTGGCCGAGGTCGCGCGGGCTCGCGGTGCCTGGTTGATGGTCGACGATGCACACGGCCTGGGCACCTTGGGAGCACAGGGCGGGGGTATCGTCGAGCACTTCGGCCTGGGCATCGAAGACGTGCCTGTGCTGATCGGCACGCTGGGCAAGGCCTGCGGTACGGCGGGTGCTTTTGTCGCCGGCAGCGAGGAGCTGATCGAAGCGCTGGTGCAGTTTGCCCGGCCCTACATCTACACCACCAGTCAGCCACCGGCTCTGGCTTGCGCGACACTCAAGAGCCTGCAACTGCTGCGCAGCGAAACCTGGCGCCGTGAGCACCTGGGCGCGTTGATCCGCCAGTTCCGCCTGGGTGCCGAAGCGATCGGCCTGACGCTGGTGGACAGCCCGACGCCGATCCAGCCGATCCTGATTGGCGACAGCGCACAGGCGCTGCGGCTGTCACAGATGTTGCGCGAACGTGGCCTGCTGGTTACCGCCATTCGCCCGCCCACCGTGCCTGCCGGCAGCGCACGCTTGCGGGTTACCTTGAGCGCCGCGCACAGCGAGGCGCAGGTGCAGCTATTGTTGAATGCATTGGCCGAGTGTTATCCACAGCTGGAGGCCGCCGATGCGTAACCGACTGATCCTTTTACCGGGCTGGGGGCTGGGTACTGCGGCCCTGGAGCCGCTGGCGGCCAGCCTGCGCGCCCAGGACGCCCGCCTGCAGGTCGAGCTGATGCCCCTGCCGGAGCTGGCCGAAGCCGATGTTCAGGCTTGGGTCGACCACCTTGACCGCACGTTGCCCAGCGATACCTGGCTGGGCGGCTGGTCGCTGGGCGGCATGCTCGCCAGCGAACTTGCGCGCAAGCGCGGCGACCATTGTTGCGGGCTGTTGACCTTGGCCAGCAACCCAAGCTTCGTGGCCCGTGCCGATTGGCCATACGGCATGGCCAATGACACCTTCGGGACCTTCCTGGATGGGTGCCGCAGCCATACCTCCGTGACCCTCAAGCGCTTTCGCAGCTTGTGCAGCGACGGCGCCCAGCAACCGCGCACCCTGCTGCGCCAACTGGGCGTTGGTGTGCCGGAGACAGACCCGCTTTACCTTGCCAACGGGCTGGAAGTATTGGCCCAGCTGGATACCCGCGAGGCACTGCAGGCCTATGGGGGGCCGCAACTGCACTTGTTCGCTGGCAGCGATGCCTTGGTCCCGGCCGAGGCGGCGAAAGCCCTGAGCGAGTTGCTACCCGACGTGGAGGTCGGGCTGGTTGAAGACAGTTCCCACGCCTTCCTGCTGGAATACCCACAGGAACTGGCGGCGGGCATCAAGATTTTCCTGCATGAGAGTGGCGATGACTGACCTTTCCCGTCCAACCCTGCCCGGCGCACTGCCGGACAAGCGCCAGGTAGCGGCTTCGTTTTCCCGCGCAGCGGCCAGCTACGACAGCGTGGCAGCCCTGCAGCGTGCGGTGGGTGTGAGCCTGTTGCAGCAGCTGCCGGACGAACTGGCGCCATCGCGCTGGCTCGACCTGGGCAGTGGCACCGGCTATTTCAGCCGCGTGCTGGCTCAGCGCTTCGCACCCGCCAGTGGTTTGGCTGTGGACATTGCCGAAGGCATGTTACGCCATGCCCGTGACGAGCAGGGCGGGGCGCAGTATCACGTAGCGGGCGATGCCGAGCGCCTGCCGCTGGCCGATGATAGCGTCGACCTGGTGTTCTCCAGCCTGGCGGTGCAGTGGTGCGGGCAGTTCGCCAGCGTGCTGGAAGAAGCCCGGCGGGTATTGCGCCCAGGTGGCGTGCTGGCCTTCAGCAGCCTGTGTGTCGGCACCCTCGATGAGCTGCGTGCCAGTTGGCAGGCCGTGGATGGCATGGTGCACGTCAATCGCTTCCGCCGCTTCGAGGACTATCAGCGCCTGTGCGCGGCAAGTGGCCTGGAACAACTCGGCCTGCAGCAGCAGGCACATGTGCTGCACTACCCGCATGTCCGTGGCCTGACCCATGAACTCAAGGCCCTTGGTGCGCACAATCTCAACCCCGGGCGGCCATCAGGCCTGACTGGCCGCGCCCGTATGCAGGGGCTGTTGCAGGCTTACGAAGCATTCCGTCAACCGCAAGGGCTGCCAGCCACCTATCAGGTGGTCTATGGTGTGTTGCGCAAGCCACAGGCGTAAGAGGAGCGACATGAGCCAGGCCTATTTCATCGCGGGGACCGATACCGATGTCGGCAAGACCACCATTGCCGCCGGGCTGTTGCATGCAGCGCGGCTGCAAGGCCTGAGTACGCTGGGCGCGAAGCCGGTGGCGTCCGGCTGTAGCGCAACTGCCAAAGGGCTGCGCAACGCAGATGCCCTGGCGCTGATCGACGAAAGCTCGGTCAAGCTGGCCTATGAAGCGGTCAACCCCTTCGCCTTCGAACCTGCCATCGCGCCGCATGTGGCCGCGCGCGAGGCGGGTGTTGCACTGGAAGTGCCGGCCTTGCTGAAGGCCATGCGCCATGTGCTGGACCAGGATGCGGATTTCACCTTGGTCGAAGGTGCAGGTGGCTGGCGCGTACCGCTTTCCGATCACGCCAACCTGTCCGACCTGGCGATTGCCCTGAAACTGCCGGTGATCCTGGTGGTGGGCGTGCGCCTTGGTTGCATCAACCACGCCTTGCTCAGCGCGGAAGCGATCGCCCGTGATGGCCTGCAGCTCGCGGGGTGGGTGGCCAATATCATCGAGCCGCGTACTGCGCGCCTGGAGGAGAACCTGGCCAGCCTGGCCGAGCGGCTGCCCGCGCCGTGCCTGGGGCGGGTGCCCAAGCTCAAGGTGGCGACGGCCGATGCGGTGGCCGAACACCTGCAACTGGACTTGCTGGACTGAGGCAGCATGCCTCATGTCTATTGGCTGGCACTGAGCTATTAGGGATTTAAACGGGCCTTTTGTGCCCTGGCCTGCTTTAATTGCCACTGATCACATCCAGCGTCATTGGAGTCCTGACATGGAAATCACCGGTAGCTCCGCGTACTACGCGGGCCTCAGCGCCATCCAGAGCGGGCACAACCGCATCGACCAGGCGGCCAGCCAGATCGCCAACAACAGTGTCGAGCGCGCCGCCACCAGCCAGTCGAGCGACTATCAGGCCGAGCGCCTGCGCGCGGTCGATCGCAGCCAGCAGATGGACCTCGCCACCAGCACTGTGCAACTGTCGCTGGGCAAAACCGAAGTCGAACTGGGTGCGAAGGTCGCCAAGGCTTCCGACGAAATGCTCGGTCGGTTCATCGACACCTACGCCTGATATCGACTTATCACGCTGCAACCTCTGTGGGAGCGGGCTTGCCCCGCGAATGTGTCAGAACAGGCAATCTGTTCCGGGCTGACGCATTCGCGGGGCGAGGCCGCTCCCACAGTCGTAAATGGCCTCGAAAAAGGCCGATGGCGTAAATGCCATCTTTCGCGGCATAAATGGCACCATAGTCCCTCCTTGACATCCGTCAGTGCTAAACGTAAGTTTCAAACAACTGTTTGACCGAAAGCCGGCAAGAGCTGGTCGGTATCAGCGGTCTCCCCACCGGACTCATCACAGAGGTTCATCGCAATGCCTGATTACAAAGCCCCCTTGCGTGATATTCGCTTCGTTCGCGACGAGCTGCTCGGCTATGAGGCGCACTATCAGAGCCTGCCGGGTTGCCAGGACGCGACGCCCGACATGGTCGACGCGATCCTCGAAGAAGGCGCGAAATTCTGTGAGCAGGTGCTGGCCCCGCTGAACCGTGTCGGTGACCTGGAAGGCTGTACCTGGAGCGAGTCCGGCGTTAAGACCCCGACCGGCTTCAAGGAAGCCTACGAGCAGTTCGTCGAAGGCGGCTGGCCGAGCCTGGCGCATGACGTTGCCCATGGCGGCCAAGGCCTGCCCGAGTCGCTGGGCCTGGCCCTGAGCGAGATGGTGGGTGAGGCGAACTGGTCGTGGGGCATGTACCCAGGCCTGTCCCATGGCGCGATGAACACCATTTCGGCGCACGGCACCGAGGAGCAGCAGCACACCTACCTGACCAAGCTGGTCAGCGGCGAGTGGACCGGCACCATGTGCCTGACCGAGCCGCACTGCGGCACCGACCTTGGCATGCTGCGCACCAAGGCCGAGCCGCAGGCCGACGGTTCGTACAAAGTGTCGGGCACCAAGATCTTCATCTCTGCCGGTGAGCACGACATGGCGGGCAACATCGTCCATATCGTTCTGGCCCGCCTGCCCGATGCCCCGGCCGGCACCAAAGGCATTTCGCTGTTCATCGTGCCGAAGTTCCTGCCCAACGCCGAAGGCGGCGTAGGTGAGCGCAACGGTGTGAGCTGCGGCTCGCTGGAACACAAGATGGGCATCCATGGCAACGCGACCTGCGTGATGAACTTCGACAGCGCCACCGGCTACCTGATCGGCCCAGCCAACAAGGGCCTGAATTGCATGTTCACCTTCATGAACACCGCTCGCCTGGGCACGGCGCTGCAAGGCCTGGCGCATGCCGAGGTGGCTTTCCAGGGTGGCCTCAAGTACGCCCGTGATCGCCTGCAGATGCGCTCGCTCACCGGCCCTAAAGCGCCCGACAAGGCTGCCGACCCGATCATCGTGCACCCGGACGTGCGCCGCATGCTGCTGACCATGAAGGCCTTCGCCGAAGGCAACCGCGCCATGGTCTACTTCACTGCCAAGCAGGTGGACATCGTCAAGTACAGCCAGGACGAGGAAGAGCGCAAGAAGGCCGACGCCCTCTTGGCCTTCCTCACCCCGATCGCCAAGGCCTTCATGACCGAAGTCGGCTTCGAGTCGGCCAACCATGGTGTGCAGATCTACGGTGGCCACGGCTTCATCGCCGAGTGGGGCATGGAGCAGAACGTGCGCGACAGCCGTATCTCCATGCTGTACGAAGGCACCACCGGCATCCAGGCGCTCGACCTGCTCGGCCGTAAAGTGCTGATGACCCAAGGCGAAGCGCTCAAGGGCTTCACCAAGATCGTGCACAAGTTCTGCCAGGCGCAGGAAGGTGTCGAGGCGATCAAGGAGTTCGTCGAGCCGCTGGCTGCGATCAACAAGGAGTGGGGCGAGCTGACCATGAAAGTGGGCATGGCTGCCATGAAGGACCGCGAGGAAGTGGGCGCCGCTTCGGTGGATTACCTGATGTACTCGGGTTATGCGTGCCTGGCTTACTTCTGGGCCGACATCGCCCGCCTGGCCGCGGAGAAGCTGGCTGCCGGTACTTCCGAAGAGGCGTTCTACACCGCCAAACTGCAGACTGCGCGTTTCTACTTCCAGCGTATCCTGCCGCGCACCCGCACTCACGTGGCAACCATGTTGTCCGGTGCCGGCAACCTGATGGCGATGAAAGAAGAAGACTTCGGTCTGTCGATCTAAGCCTTCAGCCCGTCGAAAACCCGTCTGCCTTGTGGGCAGGCGGGTTTTCGCGTTTTTGGGGGCCGCTTCGCGCTCCATCGCTGGCAAGCCGGCGCCCACTGGTTTTGCAGCGCCGCGGACATTGTGGGAGCCGGCTTGCCGGCGATGGGGCGCGTAGCGGCCCCAAAAACCGGTTACAAGAAAAGCTCAAGCCCTCCGCCCCCGCTGCCGTTAACACACCGGTGTATTCATCAATTCATGTGCGCTGCCGATGAAGTAAAGGCACAATGCCATTATTGATCTGCCGGGTCGGAGATTACCCTTGTTTCGTTTAAACGCTGTACGCGCGAGCCACTTCCTGCCTTCGCTGATTCTATTGCTGGCAGGGCTTGCGGCGGCTTACGTAAGAGACCTCAGCGTCTTCTTCACGTCACTGTTCAACGTCTTGCCCACCTTGGTCCTGCTGCTGGGCGGCGCCTATTGCGCTGTGTATCGGCGCCAGCGCGAGCTGTTTCTGATGGTCGCGGTGTACATTGCCTACTTTCTGCTCGATACCCAAACTGACTACTACCGCGACAACGGCCGCGTGCGCGAGGACGCCGCGGTAATCTTCCACCTGGTGTGCCTGCTGTTGCCCGCGTTGTACGGGCTGTTCGGCGCCTGGCAAGAGCGTACCCACCTGGCCCAGGACCTGCTCGCCCGCTTTGCCGTGCTGTTCGCCGTCGGTAGCGTGGCCGTGGCCCTTGAGCAGAGTTTTCCCGAAGCGTTGCTGGGGTGGCTGGCGGAAATCCGCTGGCCGTCGCTGCATGGCCAGTGGATGAGCCTGATACAGATGGTCTACCCGTTGTTCATCGGTGTGTTCATCCTGCTGGTGGTGCAGTACCTGCGGGAGCCAAGGCCTTTGCACGCGGCGCAGATCATTGGCTTGATCGGCATCTTCTGGATGCTGCCCAAAACCTTCATCCTGCCTTTCACGCTGAACATCATGTGCAGCCAGGTGATGCTGATGATCGCTGCGGCGGTTTCCCACGAGGCCTACCAGATGGCGTTTCGCGATGAGTTGACTGGCTTGCCCGGGCGTCGCGCGCTGAATGAGCGCATGCAGCGCTTGGGGCGCAACTACGTGATTGCCATGACCGATGTGGACCACTTCAAGAAATTCAACGACACCCATGGCCATGACGTCGGTGACCAGGTGCTGCGCCTGGTGGCCAGCCGGCTGGCCAAGGTGACAGGCGGTGGCCGCGCCTACCGCTATGGCGGCGAAGAATTTGCCTTGGTATTCGCCGGCAAGACGGCCGAAGAATGCGTGCCCCATGTGGAAGCGGTGCGCGAGATGATCGCCAACTACACCATGCACCTGCGTGACCAGAACAATCGCCCGCAGGATGACTCCGCCGGCCGCCAGCGGCGCAGTGGCAGTGCCAGTGGCACCGTGTCGGTGACCATCAGCATCGGCGTCGCCGAACGCCTGGCCGAGCACCGCAACCCCGAAGAGGTGCTCAAGTGCGCCGACCAGGCGCTGTACAGCGCCAAGGGTGCTGGGCGCAACTGTGTCATGGTTCATGGGCAACAATCACGGCGCGGGGCGGTACGTACCGCGTGACCGTAATTGACTATATGGTCGCGTGATGACCCTATGTCTCGCAAAAGTTGTTCGGTTACACTGGATTCAACCCCGTGCCGCGGTCCCTGGAGACCGCCCCGACCCGACTAGCGAGAGGTTGTCATGGCTGACTATAAAGCGCCGCTGCGCGACATGCGCTTCGTTCTGAATGAAGTCTTCAACGTGGCAGAACTGTGGGCGCAACTGCCCGAGCTGGCCGAGGCAGTCGATGCCGAGACGGCCATTGCCGTACTTGAAGAGGCTGGCAAAGTCACCAGCAAGTCCATCGCCCCGCTCAGCCGCGCGGCTGACGAAGAGGGCTGCCACTGGGACAACGGCGCAGTGCGCACGCCAGCGGGCTTTATCGAGGCCTACAACACCTACGCCGAAGGTGGCTGGGTGGGCGTGGGCGGCGACCCGCTGTTCGGCGGCATGGGCATGCCCAAGGCAATCTCGGCTCAGGTCGAAGAAATGGTCAACGCGTCGAGCCTGGCCTTCGGCCTTTACCCGATGCTGACCGCCGGCGCCTGCCTGTCGATCAATGCCCATGCCAGCGAGGCACTGAAGGAAAAGTACCTGCCGAACATGTACGCCGGCGTGTGGGCCGGCTCCATGTGCCTGACCGAGCCGCATGCCGGCACCGACCTGGGGATCATCCGCACCAAGGCCGAGCCCCAGGCCGATGGCAGCTACAAGGTCAGCGGCACGAAGATTTTCATCACCGGTGGCGAGCACGACCTTACCGAGAACATCATCCATTTGGTGCTGGCCAAGCTGCCGGACGCACCGGCCGGGCCCAAGGGTATCTCGCTGTTCCTGGTGCCGAAATTCATGGTCAACGATGATGGCAGCCTCGGTGCGCGCAACCCGGCTACCTGTGGCTCGATCGAGCACAAGATGGGCATTCAGGCCTCGGCGACCTGCGTGATGAACTTCGACGACGCCGTCGGTTACATCGTCGGCGAGCCGAACAAAGGCCTGGCGGCGATGTTCACCATGATGAACTACGAGCGCCTGGGTGTGGGTATTCAGGGCCTGGCCACGGCCGAGCGCTCGTACCAGAACGCCGTCGAGTACGCACGGGACCGCCTGCAAAGCCGCGCCCCCACCGGCCCGCAAGCCAAGGACAAGGCTGCCGACCCAATCATCGTCCACCCCGATGTGCGCCGCATGTTGCTGACCATGAAAGCGTTGATTGAAGGTGGCCGTGCATTCTCCACCTACGTGGCCATGCAACTGGACAGCGCCAAGTACAGCGAGGAGCCCGCCACGCGCAAGCGCAGTGAAGAGCTGGTGGCGCTGCTGACCCCGGTGGCGAAGGCGTTCCTCACCGATCTGGGCCTGGAGTGCGCGGTGCATGGCCAGCAGGTGTTCGGTGGTCATGGGTACATCCGCGAGTGGGGCCAGGAGCAGCTGGTGCGCGACGTGCGCATTACCCAGATCTACGAAGGCACCAACGGTATCCAGGCCCTGGACCTGATGGGGCGCAAGGTGGTGGCCAGCGGTGGCGCTTACTACAAGGTGTTTTCCGACGAGGTTCGCCAGTTCATTGCCACTGCGCATGGAGAACTCGATGAGTTTGCCAAGCCGCTGGGGGCTTACCTCGACCAGCTCGACGGGCTGACCGAGTGGGTGCTGCAACAGGCCAAGGGCAACCCGAACGAGATCGGTGCGGCATCGGTGGAGTACCTGCACGCCTTTGGCTATGTGGCATATGCCTACATGTGGGCGTTGATGGCACGTGCTGCCAAGGCCGGTGAGGGCGATGAAGCGTTCTATTCTGCCAAGCTGGGCACCGCTCGCTTCTACTTTGCGCGCCTGTTGCCACGGGTGGATTCGCTGGTGGCTTCGGTGAAGGCAGGCAGCGAGTCGTTGTACTTGCTGGACGCCGAGCAGTTTTGATATGCCACCATATTGCCTGTAAGCATTTTCCTACGTGACGCGGTGACTTTTCGCCACTGGTATCAGATTGGATCCATAGCTACTATTTCCACATGGACGTTGCGCAGGAAGCGCAAAGGACAGAACAGGGACAACGAAGGATTTCCTGCCAGGATGGCGGGGCGATAGGGATGTCACAGGGAAACAGTCTGGAAAACCCCGCTTAGGCGGGGTTTTCTTTGTGCGCGTCTTTTTCAGCCAAGCACATCCAGTGGCGAGGCGCTCAGTTGCCTGGCGTCAGTCTCCTCCTCGAGCAGCGTGCGCAGCAACTCCACCGATGCCTGTTGACGCTGAGCGTCGCGGAACACCAGGCCCACTTTCAGTGGCACGCGCGGTTCGCTCAATGGCTTCCACAGCAAACCCTGGTCATCTTCGGCGGCATCCTTGGCCCGGCCAGGCAAGATAGTGGCCAGCGCAGTGTGGCCCAGGCTGTCGAGAATGCCGCCCATATTGTTCATTTCCGCTTGAACCTGCGGCCGACGCCCCTGGCTGGCCAACTGTTCCTTCCAGATCTGTCGGATCTGGAATTCCTCGCCGAGCATCAGCATCGGCAACTCTGCAGCCTGCCTGATCGACACCTTCTTGAAATCCTTCAAGGGATGAGTGTCCGGGATGACCAACTGCAGTTCGTCTTCGTACAGCAGCAATCCATGCAGCCCCGGCTGGCGCGGCGGCAGGTAGCTGATACCGATGTCGAGGTTGCCATTGAGCAGGCGCCGCTCGATTTCCAGCCCTGACAACTCATAGATCTGCACCACAAGGTGCGGTTGGGCTTTGCGCACCCGTTCCAGCAACTGCGGCACCAAGCTCGGGCGCACCGTCTGCAGCACGCCGATGGCCAATGTGCGTAGCGACTGGCCCTTGAAGTTGCGCATCGCCTCATGGGCGCGCTGCAAGCCGTCAAGCAGGGGCAGGGCATGGTTGTACAAAGTGTGGGCGGCCAGGGTGGGCAGCAGGCGCTTGTTGCTGCGCTCGAACAGGCTCAGGTCGAGGCTGTGCTCCAGTTGGCGGATCTGTTGCGAGAGCGCTGGCTGGGACAACGACAGGCGCTCGGCCGCCCGGCCGACATGGCCTTCTTCATACACCGCGACGAAATAACGCAGTTGGCGAAAATCCATAAGTAACACTTATCGAAAAAGCTGGAAAAACGGAATGGCCGCATGCGCCGCCGAAGCCTAGTCTATCGCCGTATTCCAACGGGTTACAGCAGTCAATCAGCGCATTGTTACTCCGTTTGAAAAACACTTTTGATAGGCAAGACAAAATATCAAGCGCCGGCGCAAAGACCGGATGCTGGCCCCCCTTACCGTGCCTGGCTGGAGCCCCGATGAACCTGTTCAACCTGCGTCGCTCGGCCCCTGCCGAAGTGGCCGAGCCCAAGCGCGCCCCGGTGCCTGTGGCGGACGCGCCGCTGCTGTCACGCGAGCGCCTGATGCCGAGCACCGAACGTGCCGCCCAAGTGTTCGTGCGTGGTCAAGGTTCCTGGTTGTGGGACGACGAAGGGCACGCCTACCTGGATTTCACCCAGGGTTGTGCGGTCAACAGCCTCGGCCACAGCCCTGGGGTGCTGGTAAAGGCGCTGGGCAACCAGGCCCAGGCGCTGCTCAACCCAGGGGCAGGTTTTCACAGCCGGGGCCTGCTGGCGCTGGTCAACCGGCTGTGCCAGAGCACGGGCAGCGAGCAGGCGTACTTGCTCAACAGTGGTGCGGAGGCCTGCGAAGGCGCGATCAAGCTGGCGCGCAAATGGGGCCAGCTGCACCGCGGCGGCGCCTATCACATCATCACCGCCAGCCAGGGCTGCCATGGCCGCAGCCTGGGCGCCTTGTCGGCATCCGACCCGCTGCCCTGCAACCGCTGCGAGCCGGGGCTACCGGGTTTCAGCAAGGTTCCGTTCAACGACCTGGCGGCGCTGCATGCCGAAGTGGACTCGCGCACCGTGGCGATCATGCTGGAGCCCATTCAAGGTGAAGCCGGGGTCATTCCCGCTACCCGGGACTACCTGCAAGGCGTCGAGAAGCTGTGCCGCGAACTGGGCATCCTCCTGATCCTTGACGAAGTACAGACCGGCATTGGCCGCTGCGGCGCGCTGCTGGCCGAAGAAACCTATGGTGTGCGCGCCGACATCATCACCTTGGGCAAGGGCCTGGGTGGAGGCGTTCCGCTGGCTGCCTTGCTTGCCCGCGGTACTGCCTGCTGCGCCGAGCCGGGCGAACTGGAAGGCAGCCACCATGGCAATGCGCTGATGAGCGCTGCTGGCCTGGCCGTGCTGGATACCGTGCTGGAGCCGGGCTTCTTCGAGCAGGTTCAAGACAGCGGGCGGCACCTGCGCGATGGCTTGAGCCGGCTGGCTGGCCGCTACGGCCAAGGCGAAGTGCGTGGCCAAGGCCTGCTGTGGGCTTTGCAGTTGCAGGAGCACCTGGCCAAGGACCTGGTGCAGGCAGCCTTGCATGAGGGCCTGCTGCTCAATGCGCCGCAGGTGGATGTGGTGCGCTTTTCGCCTGCGCTGACCGTGAGCAAAGGCAACATCGATGAAATGCTGCTGCGCCTGGCCCGGGCCTTTGCCCGCTTGCATGCGCAGCAGCATGCCCGCCGCGAAGTATCGGCGTAACGAATTCTACGAACCGTCTGGCGTTTCTGCGCATCGCCCCTGGCCTGTTTCATTTGGCCCGGGGCGTTTTTTTTGCCTGGCGCTTACCTGTGGAACCTCTGTGATGCCCAGCTAGTCTCTGTTTAGACCCTTTCAGGAGAGACACGCATGGACTTCATTCGCATCATCATCGCCATCCTTCTGCCGCCGCTGGGCGTGTTTCTGCAAGTGGGGTTCGGCGGGGCATTCTGGCTGAATATCCTGCTGACCTTGCTGGGTTACATTCCAGGCATCGTGCATGCGGTGTACATCATCGCCAAGCGGTGAAATGCCGGGGCCGCAACGCGGCCCCGGCCTGTTATTCACCCAGCACCCGGCAATAGAACTTCCATTCTTCTTCCAGTGCATGCGCCAGGTTCTCGGCCTTGCGGAACCCATGCCGCTCCCCGGCATAGAAATGCCCCACGGCTTCAATGCCATTCAACTTCAATGCGTCCAGCATCGACCGAGTCTGTTCCGGCACCACCACCGCATCCAGTTCACCCTGGAAGAAAATCACCGGTACATTGATCTGCGCGGCATGCAACAGCGGCGTGCGTTGGCGGTAGCGCTCGGCATCCTGTTGCGGGTCGCCGATCAGCCAGTCCAGATAGTCGCCTTCGAACTTGTGCGTGGCACGGCCCAATGCAACCGGATCGCTGACCCCGTAAAGGCTGGCACCGGCGCGAAATACATCAGCGAAAGCCAAGGCGCAAAGGGTGGTGTAACCGCCGGCACTGCCACCGCGAATGAAGGCTTTGCCGGCATCGATCAAGCCACGTTCGGCCAGATGCTGGACCGCCGCGCAGGCATCCTGCACGTCGCTTTCGCCCCAGCTCAAATGCAATGCCTGGCGATACTCGCGGCCATAGCCGGTGCTGCCCCGGTAGTTCAGGTCGGCGACGGCGAAGCCGCGTTGGGTCCAGTACTGGATGCGTGGGTCGAGCACCGGATAGCAAGCGGAGGTCGGGCCGCCGTGGATGAACACCACCAACGGCGTGGGGCTTTTGGCACCCACAGCCGGGTAGAGGAACCCGCGGGCAAATGCGCCAGCGCTTTCGTAGAGCATCGACTGCGGCAGGCTTATGCACTCGGCCGGCAGCAGCTCGGCGCCCCCTGCCAGAATGTGCACCTCGTGGTTGGTCCGGTCGATGGCAATGACCGCTGGCGGGCTGATCGGCGAGGCGGCGATGGCATAGATGTACTCGGCATCCATGGCAAGGTTGCGAAAGCGGCTATAGGCGCTGGCGAAACGTTCCACCTGGCCGTCGACATTACGCAGCCCCAGTTGCCCGAAGCCACCTTCGAACCAGCTGGCCAGGTAGCTTTGCGGCCCAAGGGCCAGCCAGGTGCAGGTACCCAGTTGCCAGGGCGCGGCGGCGTGGTCTGCAGGTTTGGCGGGCAAGGGCTGCCAACCGCCATCGAGCTCGCCCCAGGGTTGCCAGAAGCCATTGCGGTCGGACAGGCAGTACAGGCGCCCCTGCGCGTCGAAGCGCGGTTGTTGCAGGGACTCGTCGTGCGCCGCGATGCAGCGTGCCGCGCCCCAGCTACCGTCGCTTTGCCGTGCGCGACACATCAGCCGGGTGACCGTCCAGGGCTGAGCGGGGCGATCCCATTCGACCCAGGCGAGGCGTTGGCCATCGGCACTGATCGTCGGCGATGCATAAAAATCAGCACCCTCAGCGAGTACTTCAGCACTGCCTTCGACCAAGGCCACCAGGCGATGCTCGACACCCTCGCCATGGCGCTCCTCGACCGCCAGTACCTGGCCCTCATGCCATTGCAGGTCGCCGTAGCGGCACTGTTCATTGTGGGTCAAGGGTAATGGTGGTGTTGCGTCCAGCCCTTTGCGGTAGACCTGCTGATCCTTCTCGTTGACGAAGATGATCCCGTCATCACTCAGGCAGAAGCTGCCACCCCCGTATTCGTACACCCGGCTGCGCACGCTGAAGCCATCGGGCGTGAGGCAGCGGGCCTGCTGGTCACGCCAGTGCCAGACCCGACAGGCGCCATCGGCGGGGCGGAATTCGTTCCAGAACAGGCCCATGGTGCCTGCCTTGAGTTCGGCAAAGTCGGTGCCGGCGGCTACCGCCTGGGCGGCAGTGAGTTCAGCCGCGGGCGATGACACGGGAGTTGCGCTCATTACGGAAGGTCATCTCTTCGATGGCGAGGTTTGCAGTCTCTGCCTCCTCGCGGGCCTTGAGGATGATGCCGTGGTCGGCCGACTTGGCGCACACCGGGTCGGCGTTGCTGGCATCGCCGGTGAGCATGAAGGCCTGGCAGCGGCAGCCACCGAAGTCCTTCTCCTTTTCGTCGCACGAGCGGCAGGGCTCGGGCATCCAGTCGTAACCACGGAAACGGTTGAAGCCGAACGAGTCGTACCAGATGTGGTGCAGGTCGTGGTCGCGCACATTGGGGAACTGCACGGGCAACTGGCGCGCGCTATGGCAGGGCAGGGCGGTGCCGTCCGGGGTGATGGTCAGGAACAGGCTGCCCCAGCCGTTCATGCAGGCCTTGGGGCGCTCTTCATAGTAATCGGGTGTAACGAAGATCAGCTTGCACGGGTTGCCAGCGGCCTTGAGTTTGGCGCGGTACTCGTTGGTGATGCGCTCGGCACGTTCGAGTTGCTCGCGGGTTGGCAGCAGGCCAAGGCGGTTGAGGTGCGCCCAGCCGTAGAACTGGCAGGTGGCAAGCTCGACAAAGTCCGCTTCCAGCGCGACGCACAGTTCGATGATACGGTCGATCTTGTCGATGTTGTGCCGGTGGGTGACGAAGTTGAGCACCATCGGGTAACCGTGAGCCTTCACCGCCCGGGCCATTTCCAGCTTCTGTGCAAAGGCCTTCTTCGAGCCGGCCAGCAGGTTGTTGACCTGCTCGTCGCTGGCCTGGAAGCTGATCTGGATATGGTCCAGGCCGGCCTTTTTGAAGGCGGCAATGCGCGCTTCGGTCAGGCCGATGCCGGAGGTGATCAGGTTGGTGTAGTAACCCAGGCGCCGCGCTTCGCCGATCAGCTCGGCGAGGTCCTGGCGTACCAGCGGCTCACCGCCGGAAAAGCCGATCTGCGCTGCGCCCATCTCCCGGGCTTCGGCCATCACCTTGAACCACTGTTCAGTGCTCAGCTCCTTGCCCTGCTGGGCGAAATCCAGGGGGTTGGAGCAGTACGGGCACTGCAGCGGGCAGCGGTAGGTGAGCTCGGCCAGCAGCCACAGCGGCAGGCCGACCGGCACCTCAGGCGAGGGTGATCCAGTGTTCGCCACGGGCCACCTCCATGAATTGCTCGATGTCATCAGCGACTTCGGGCACACCAGGAAATTGCTGTTCGAGCTCGGCGATGATCGCCAACACATCGCGCTTGCCGTCGATCAGGCCACCGATCAGCGCAGCGCTGTCGTTGAGCTTGATCATGCCTTCGGGGTACAGCAGCACGTGGCCTTTCTGCGCCGGTTCGTACTGGAAACGGTAGCCAGGGCGCCAGTTCGGTACTAGCTTGCGATCAAAACTCATAGGGCGATCCCCTTGTGCCATACCCGTTGCTGGGTGACGGTGTGATACGGCGGGCGGTTCAGCTCGTAGGCCATGCTCATGGCATCGAGCATGCTCCAAAGGATATCCAGCTTGAACTGCAGGATTTCCAGCATACGCTCCTGGCCGTCGCGGGTGGTGTAGTGCTGCAGGGTAATGGCCAGGCCGTGTTCCACATCACGCCGGGCCTGGCCCAGGCGGGTACGGAAGTATTCGTAGCCGGCCGGGTCGATCCACGGGTAGTGCTGCGGCCAGCTGTCCAGCCGCGACTGGTGAATTTGCGGGGCGAACAGCTCGGTCAACGAGCTGCTGGCGGCCTCTTGCCAGCTGGCTCGGCGGGCGAAGTTGACGTAGGCGTCGACGGCAAAGCGCACACCGGGCAGCACCAGCTCCTGGGAGCGCAGCTGGTCGGGATCAAGCCCGACTGCCTGGCCCAGGCGCAGCCAGGCTTCGATGCCGCCATCCTCGCCGGGAGCGCCATCGTGGTCGAGCAGGCGCTGGATCCACTCGCGGCGCACTTCACGGTCCGGGCAGTTGGCCAGGATCGCGGCATCCTTCATGGGGATGTTCACCTGGTAGTAGAAGCGGTTGGCCACCCAGCCCTGAATCTGCTCGCGGGTAGCGCGCCCTTCGTACATCGCCACGTGGTACGGGTGATGAATGTGATAGTAGGCGCCCTTGGCGCGCAGGGCCTGCTCGAACTCGGCAGGCGACAGTGGCAGTGCGTCGCTCATCGACCCTCCTTACAACTCGATGCTCATGCCGTCGAAGGCGACTTCTACACCGCGGCGCTGTACTTCGGCGCGCTCCGGGGAGTCTTCATCGAGGATCGGGTTGGTGTTGTTGATGTGGATTAGCACCTTGCGCTGGCGCGCGAAGCCGTCCAGCACCTCGAGCATGCCGCCGGGGCCGTTCTGCGCCAGGTGGCCCATCTCACGGCCGGTGCGGGTGCCGACACCGCGGCGCTGCATTTCATCATCCTCCCACAGCGTGCCGTCGACCAGCAGGCAGTCGGCGCCGTGCATCATCGCCAGCAGCTTTTCGTCGACTTGGCCCAGGCCTGGGGCATAGAACAGCTTGCCGCCGGTGCGGGTGTCTTCGACCAGCAGGCCGAGGTTGTCGCCCGGGTGTGGGTCGAAGCGGTGCGGCGAGTACGGCGGCGCGGCGCTGCGCAGGGGGAAGGGGGTGAACCTGAGGTTGGGGCAGGCGTCGATGACGAAGCTGCCTTCGAGTTCGATGCGGTTCCACTGCAGGCCACCGTTCCAGTGGCTGAGCATGTTGAACAGCGGGAAGCCGGTGCTCAGGTCCTGGTGAACCATGTCGGTGCACCACACCTGGTGCGGGCAGCCTTCGCGCAGGCTTAGCAGGCCGGTGGTGTGGTCGATCTGGCTGTCGAGCAAGACGATGGCGTTGATGCCCGTGTCGCGCAGCGCGCGGGCCGGCTGCATCGGCGCGAAGGCCTGGAGTTGGGCGCGGATGTCTGGCGAGGCATTGCACAGGACCCAGTGCACACCGTCATCGGACAGGGCTATCGACGACTGGGTACGCGCCGTTGCGCGCAGGCTGCCATCGCGAAAGCCTTTGCAGTTGACGCAGTTGCAGTTCCACTGCGGGAAGCCGCCGCCGGCGGCGGAGCCGAGAATCTGGATGTACATGGCTGCTCTCTATCCGAACTGTGCTGAAGCCTGGTGCAAAAAACGACAACGCCCCGGCGGGCCGAGGCGTCGTAACGCAAGCAGGGCTTAGCGGCTGGCGAAGTACATGGTCACTTCGAAGCCGATACGCAGATCAGTGTATGCAGGTTTGGTCCACATGGTTTTGCTCCTTCTGGGTAAGGTAGAGGGTTCAGCTACTTTGTTTGGCGTCACCTCGCGCAAGAGGTTCCAGTGGCTGAGATAGCGTTATCTTACAAGAAAATTATGTACCGAAAGGTTAATTATTCGATAAGCGCCCTTTCGTGAAACGTAATAATCCTCTTGTCATCATTGCCATGACCCATTGGGTGCGGCGGCATTTGCCAGGCACAGCCAGGCGCTATCGGTGTCGAGCATGCCGCGTAACAGGTCGTCCAGATCAGCTTGGCGCACCCCCAGCATAGAACAGCGTAACGCCTGCAGATCGTCGGGTTGTGTAGCGAGACATGTCTGCCATACCCATTCGGCGACGTCGGCGTCAGGCATGGCGTTCTCATCAAATTGCCCGGCCAACGCCTGGCAGGTTGCAGGGTCGAGGGTTACGCCCTGACGCAGAATAGTCAGCAGATGCTCGAGAATTTCGCTTTGGCTGGCGTGGGGCGATTGCACGCCAAACAGAAGGCCCCCGATGCCCTCTATCTGACGAAAGGCACTGAAAACCGCGTAGCCGAGTTGCAGTTCAACCCGCAGGCGCTGGTACACAGGGCCCTGCAGCAACTGGGCAAGCAGGCGGCCGCAGGCTTGTTGCCTGGCGGGTAATGGGCAGAACAGCAGCAATGCATGCTCGCTGCCCGGCACCTTGGCGTGGTGCCAGCGATGGCCGCGCCAGCTGGGATCAGGCGGTGCTGAGCCTGCATGCCCTGGGCAGCCCCGCAGCACCGCGCCTAAAGACAGCAGGGCGGCGGCGTCGAAGCCAACGGCAAGACCCTGCCATTGGCTGTGTTGCCAGGCGTCATCCAGTGCCTTTTGATCAAGTGTGCCGGGTGCCAGCGGCATTGGCGCAGTGCCGAGCACTGCCTCGGGTAGTTGCTTGAGCAAGGCCCTGATCGGGATCAGCGCGGGTTCCTGTTCGCAAGGCAGCTGCCAGTTACCGGGTGAATGCAAGCACGTCATGGCATGCTCGACAGCGCGGATCACAGCGGCTGGCTGGCCGGCGCAGCGCAGTTGCCAGTGCTCGCCCGCGGCGCTGAATTGCAGTTGCAAGGATGCGCGCTCGCACCGTTCCTGCAGCGGCAGCAGGGCCCGCGCGAGCACTCTATACAAGCGCTGACGCAGTGCCGACGGTAGCTGCCAGCGTAGATAAACTGCTGCGTATTGGCGTATCGGGG
Organism: Pseudomonas sp. LFS044; assembly: GCF_047978245.1. Classification (NCBI taxonomy): domain Bacteria; kingdom Pseudomonadati; phylum Pseudomonadota; class Gammaproteobacteria; order Pseudomonadales; family Pseudomonadaceae; genus Pseudomonas; species Pseudomonas sp. LFS044. Next base: position 62,722 of record NZ_JBFPFX010000016.1, on the reverse strand, counting down.
GCAGTTGCTGGCTGACCTTCAGCGCCGCCGGTAAAGGCCAGGCCGTGGCGGCGGGCAAGCCGGCCAGCAGCAAAGGGTCGGCCGGTGGAAGTTGCCATAGCCCATGCTGCGTGCACTGCAGGCCATCGAGCAATGCGCCAAGCGCATGCAGCGCTTGAGCATCCAATGCCGCAAAGGGCCGGCCTGCACAGTCGCGACGGGCGAGCTCAAGCGGGCTGGCATTGCGCTCGTGGCTCTGTTGCAGCAGCCCGAACTCGGCGTTGAGTTGGGCCGGGTCCAGTTGCCTGATGAAGCCGAACCAACCGTGCAGCAAGGCACTTGCTTCGCCTGGGCAAGCGTCCGGGCTGAGTTTGAGGTCGATATGCCAGACCATTTGCCCCGCGAAGGCATACAGCATCTGCGCCTTGAACCCTTGTAGCCAGCCGCGCTGGCGCAGGGCATCCAGCCAAGTGCCCGGCCTGCTGTCGCTCAGGCAGGCGGTCAACAGCTCCAGCGCTTGCTCCGCACAGGGGGGCAGGTTTTGGTGGGTGAACACCCACCCCGTGCCCGTCGGTGGGAGGGCTGCAGGCAAGCTTTGTCGAGCACGCTCCCCATAGGCGAACACGTTAGCGAACTGCCTGCCGAGCTGCTCCAGTTCATCCAGTTGCTGCGGGCCGCACACACTCAAGGTGATCTGGCCACCTTGGTAGAAATGCTCATGAAAGCCTGTAAGGGCTTGCTGGAAGGCTGGGTTTTGCAGGGCAAGGGTATGCCGGTTGCCGGCCTGGAAGGCGCTCAGCGGATGGCCGGGTGCAACCGACTGCAGCAGTGCAAATTGCTGCTGCGCTTGCGGGTTGCGCGACCAGGCGATGAATTCTGCGTGTATGACGTCCCGTTCGCGGCGCTGGCGCTCGATGCCAAGGTCCGGTTCGGCAAGCATCTGGCACAGCCGCTCCAGCCCTCCGGCCAGGGCCGCAGGGGGGGCTTCGAAGAAGAAATCGGTAGTACGTTCGCGGGTACTGGCGTTGACCTGGCCGCCTGCGGCCTGGACGTAGCGCATCAGGCCGTCATCCAGTGGAAAACGAGAGGTACCGAGGAAGAACAGGTGTTCAAGAAAGTGCGCGAGCCCCGGCCATCGTGCCGGGGCATCGTGGCTGCCAGCATGCACCCGCAACGCTGCGGCCGAGCGCTTGAGCCGCGGGGCATGGCGCAGGCGCAGTTGCAGGCCGTTGGCCAGGGTGAGGTGACGTGTGGCGTCTGGCATGGGGCGTCACTCAGCCCCTGCGCAGGTGCAGTTCCTGGCGCAGATCAGCCAGATACGGAAACGCCTCGCGCCCCTTGTGCACCCGCTCATGCTCCAGGTCTGCCAGCAACTGGCACTCCTCGCGCCCAGCCATGGCCAGCAAGCTGCCATCGGGCCCGATGATGCTGCTTTGCCCGCAATACTGGATCTCGCCCTCGGCCCCGCAATAGTTGGCGTAAACCAGGTAGCACTGGTTTTCCTGCGCCCGCGAGCGCACGGTCACCTGGCAAACAAAGTCGTAGGGCGTCATGTTCGCCGTCGGCACCAAGATCAGCTCGGCCCCGCCCAGCGCCAGGCGCCGGGCATTCTCCGGGAACTCTATGTCGTAGCAGATCAACAACCCGACCTTCCAGCCCTCCAGCTCCACTACCGGGAAGTGATCGGCGCCGGCGCTGAACATCGCGCGGTCCAGCTCGCCGAACAGGTGCGTCTTGCGGTAGTTGCACAGGCTGCGGCCATGGGCATCGATCAGTTGCACACTGTTGTAGATTGCCCCGTCGTCGGCACGCTCTGGGTAGCCGTAGACAATGGCGATGCGGTGCGCCTGGGCAGTCTCTACCACGTCCATGGCTGACGGGCCATCGTCGGCCTCAGCCAACCGCTCGACCTGTTCCAGGCCAATGTTGTAACCACTGAGGAACATCTCCGGGCACACCAGCAACTGTGCCCCGCGCTCAGCCGCCCGTTGCGCCTGGTGGCGCAGCCGTTGCAGGTTGCCAGGCACGTCCAGCGGGTTGGGTGTGCCCTGGAACAGAGCGATGCGCATGTTGCCTCCTTGTCTCAGTCGGCCAGGGCGATAGGCCCGATTTCGTCGAACACGTCGCCCGGGCCGGGGTTGTCCGGGTGGGTCTGGCCACCGAAGTGGTTCATGATACCCCACACCGCATTCAGCGAGGTCTGCACCGCGCCTTCGACCCAGGCAGGGGTCCACGACACGTCATCGCCGGCGATGAACATGCCGCGGTGTTCGGCAGGCATGTCCTGTTGCATGAAGTGCGCGTACATCCGCTGGTTATAGCGGTAGTGGCCCGGCAGTGCGCCTTTGAACGCGCCGAGGAAGTGCGGGTCGGCTTCCCATGAAATGGTGATCGGGTCGCCGATGATGTGCCCGGCGATATCGGTCTTCGGGTAGATCTTCTTCAAGGCATCGAGTGCCAGCTGAACGCGTTTTTCCACTGGGTGCGGGAGCATCTTCAGGGCGTCGCTCATCCACGCGTAGGACAGGCAGATCACCCCGGGTTTGTCGTCGCCGTTGTCGAACAGGTAGGTACCCCGGGTGAGGCGGTCGGTGAGGGTCATGCTCATCAGGTCGCGGCCGGTTTGCGGGTCCTTGTCCTTCCAGAAGGGCCGGTCGACCATCACGAACGTTTTCGACGACTGCATGTAGCGGGTGCGGTCCAGGGCCATCCACATCTTCTGCGAGAACAGCGATTCTTCGCAGTCGATCTGGGTGGTCAGCAGCCAGGTCTGGCAGGTGGCGAGCACGGCGGCGTAATGGCGGGTATCACCCCAGTTGTCGGTGACCGCCAGCCGGCCATCTGCGGCGCGAGCGATGCGTTTGACCCCGGTGCGCGGCGCGCCCCCGTGCAGTGAGCTGAGGCTGGTGCCCTCTGGCCAATGGGCGCAGCGCTCGGGCACATGCCGCCAGATACCTTGCGGCACCTGCTCCACGCCGCCCACTACCAGGTGCTGGTGATCGTCGCAGTTGGTCATCACCACGCGGAAGATTTCCAGCATCGAATTGGGGAAGTCCGAGTCCCACCCCCCGGTGCCGAAGCCGACCTGGCCGAACACCTCGCGGTGCTGGAAGCTCAGTTTGGCGAACGAGCGCGAAGTCGCGACGAAGTCGTAGAAGGTGCGGTCGTCCCACAGGGGGACCAGCGTGTTCCACAGTTCTTTGAGGCGCGGTACGTCACGGTCGCGGATTGCCTGCTGGATCTCGGCAAATTGAGCACCGCTCTCCAGCGCGTCGGCCCAGGCGTTGGCCACTTCGTGGAACAGCTCAGGCAGGTCGGCGGCCTTCTCGGCGTAGTAGGTCTGGCCTTCCAGGTCGATCACCGTGCTGCCCGAGGCCGGTGTCAGCGGGTTGGGGAAGGGTTTGGTCTCCAGGCCCAGCTTGTCCACATAGTGGTAGAAGGCCGTTGAAGAAACCGGAAAGCGCATGCCGCCCAGCTCTGCGATGATCCCGTCGGTGCCGTTGAAGGCTTGTGAACGCAGCCGCCCACCCAGCTTCGACGCTTCGTACACCACCGGTTTGAGGCCCAGCTTCATCAGCTCGTACGCCGCCACCAGCCCCGCGATGCCGGCACCGACAATGGCGACTTCCTCACCGTGCCGTTCGGCCGGGATGCTGCCCAGCCCGGCCGGATGCTCCAGCCAGTCATCGAAGCCGAAGGGGAAGTCCGGGCCGAAGATGGTGATGGGTTTTTTGCCGTCGGCGGGGTGGCGGTTGTTCTTGTTCATGAAGTGACCTTGCCAGAGCGGCTGCGCGGAGGGCGGAGCCTGAGTATAGGAGATGCCTGGTGGTCATTTTATGAAGCGCGGCGCTCGTAATTAAGATGAAAAGTATCGGCTAATCGCAGCTTTTTTGGTCGAAATGACTAATTGAAGGCGCATTTCGACGATGCATCCTTCTGTAGGGCTACCCGCGATCCACCTTGCTGCTGAGGATGATCGACGTCGTCGTCTTCTCCACACCTTCGACGCTGCCTATCTGATCGAGCAGTTGGTCCAATTGCTCCGGTGAATCGGTCCGCAGCCAGGCCACATAATCGAATTCGCCACTCACTGCGCACAATTGCTGAACCTGCCCCATGGCGCTCAAGCGTCGTACTACTTCCTTGCCGGAGCGCGGTTGCACCTTGATCCCGACATAAGCCTGCAGGCCGCCGTCGATCAGGCGCTGGCCCAGGCGCACGCCATAGCCGGTGATGATTTTGCCTTTCTCCAGCCGGGCCAGGCGCGAGTTGACGGTGGTGCGAGCGATGCCCAGTTGGCGGGCGAGGGTGGCGACGCTTTCGCGGGCGTTGATCTGCAGCAGGGCTATCAGCTGGCGATCGGTTTCGTCGAGGGTGATGGCGCGGGAGTCCGACATGGCAAGTCTCTACAGGGGGCTTGCTAGCCTAGCCAGCCGGTGGCAGGCAGGGCAAGGCAAAGCGTGCTGCGCCGCCCTCTTTAATGCGGCATGATAACCGGCCGACTGTACTGGACCCACCGCGTGAACTTCGAAACCTTGCTGGAATGCTGGCGACAGGAAGTCTCCAACAAGAAAAGGCCCGGGCGCCGCGTCAGCCTGTTTTTCAACGTCCTGCGCCGAGCGCGCAAGGACAACAAGCTGCGCTTTCTCTTCGCCTACCGCCTGGCCCAATACCTCGATGCCCGCGGCGGCCTGGGCAGGCGCCATGCCCGGCGCATGCAGCAACGTCTCAACCTCAAGTACGCGGTGGACATCGACATTGGCGCGCAAATCGCCCCAGGCCTGCGCATTGCCCACTTGCCGGGCGTCGTGATAACCCGCCACGTGAACATCGGGCGCAACTTTTTCATTCGCCAGAACTGCTCGATCGGCATCAAGACGCTTGGCCTGGACCAGTATGCATTGCGCATTGGCGACAACGTCAGTCTGGGCGCCAATAGCTGCATCGTGGCCGACCGGATCAGCATCGGCGACAACGTGGTGATCGGCGCCATGTCCCTGGTAACGCGGGATATTCCGGCCAACAACACCTTCTACAACCCGCGCCAAACCACGTTACAGCCAAGGGCCGGGCAAGCCTGATAGGGTTGCCGAACACCAGACATGAAAAAGCCGCGCATTTGCGCGGCTTTTTCATGTCTGGTGGGCCCACACGGACTCGAACCGTGGACCAAAGGATTATGAGTCCTCTGCTCTAACCAACTGAGCTATAGGCCCTCAGTAAGTGCCGGGATTATAACGAGGGTTTCGAAAGCGTGCCATCCGAAAGATCGGATAGTGCTAAACGAAGAAACGTCGCTGCAAATTCGTCCGGCGGTAGCGGCAGGCTGACGATGTAACCCTGAATCTGCTCACACCCCTCGGCAGCCAGGAAGCGCTGCTGTGCCTGGTTCTCCACCCCTTCGGCAATGATGGTCAGCTGCATGCTGCGCCCAAGGGCGATGATGGCGCGGGCGATGGCGGCATCGTGAGGGTCGTCTGGCAGGCCGCGGATGAATGACTTGTCGATCTTGAGAATGTCCAGCGGCAGGCGCTTGAGGTAACTCAGTGACGAGTAGCCGGTACCGAAGTCGTCGATCGCCAGTTGCACCCCCAGCTGCTTGAGCTGGTGCAATACGGCCAGTGCTTCTTCGGCCTGGCTCATGATGAAGTTTTCGGTGATTTCCAGTTGCAGGTCGCCCGCCTTGAGCTGGTAGGTCTTGAGCAACTGCTCGATGCGTTTGGCCAGGCCATGGTGGCGCAGCTGCGCGCCAGCCAGGTTGATCGACAAGGGGCCGAAGCCTTGGTAGTCCATCTTCCAGTGGTGCATCTGCCGGCAGGCCTGCTCCAGTACCCAATCCCCCAGTTGCAGGATGGTGCCGTTTTCTTCTGCGAGATGAATGAAGTGTTCCGGCGGCACCTCACCGAAGGTCGGGTGGCTCCAGCGAATCAACGCTTCAGCGCCGACCAGGGTCTGGGTCTTGAGGCTGAACTTGGGCTGGTAGCACAGGCTCATCTCGTTGCGCTCGACGGCGCGGCGCAATTCGTGTTCCAGGGCGATGCGCTCGCTGGCCTGGGCCGTCAGGTCGCGGGTGTAGGCTTCAACCCGGTTGCGGCCTTTGGCCTTGGAGCGGTACATGGCGGCGTCGGCGTTGCGTATGAGCGTGGCGACGTCGGTGCCGTCCTGTGGGTACAGGCTGATGCCGATACTGGCGCTGGTGAAGAACTCGTGTTCGCCCGCTTGGAACGGCGCGCTGAAGCAGGCCAGCAACTTGTTGGCGATGGCGCTGGCGTCGCTGGGTTTGTGCAGCCCGGGGAGCAGGATGATGAACTCGTCACCACCCAGGCGGGCCACGGTGTCGACATCGCGAACTTGCTCCTTGAGGCGTTGGGCGATGCCTTTGAGCAGCAAGTCGCCGACCGGGTGGCCAAGGCTGTCGTTGATGTGCTTGAAACGGTCGAGGTCGAGGAACAGCACCGCGCCCTGGCGGTTGGAGACCTGTGAGCAGGTGAGCACGGACTGCAGGCGGTTCTCGAACAGAGCGCGGTTGGGCAAGCCAGTGAGCGGGTCGTGGTGGGCCTGGTAGTCAAGCTTGGCCTGAGCGTGCTTGATGCTGGAAATGTCGGCAAATACGGCGACGAAATGCGTGATCTCGCGGTCGCTGTTGCGCACGGCGCTGATGGTCAGCCAGCCCGGGTAGAGTTCGCCATTCTTGCGTTTGTTGTAGATCTCACCTTGCCAGTGACCTTCGGCGGTGAGCTGGTGCCACATGGCGGCGTAGAAGGCGCTGTCGTGCTGGCCGGAAGAGAGCAGGCGCGGGGTCTGGCCGAGGGCTTCGATTTCGCTGTAGCCGGTGATCTCGCTGAACGCGCGATTGACCGCGCTGATGCGCTGGTCGATGTCGGTGATCAGCACGCCTTCGGCGGTGTTTTCGAACACGGTGGCAGCCAGTTGCAGTTTTTCCTGCATCAGGTGGCGCTCGGTGATGTCGCGGGCAATGGTCAGCATGCAGTCGACGCCAGCAATCGGCAGCGGCCGGGCAGACAGCTCGCACAGGCGGATCTGCCCGTCGCTGCGGCGGATGTGGCAGCTGAAGTCGCGCACGAAGCCATCGCGGGCAAGCTGGTCGATCAGCCGTTTGCGTTCGTTGAGGTCCACCCAGATCCCCAGGTCGAACGAGGTCTGGTCAATGGTCGGGTTGAGGTCGTAGCCGGTCAGGCGGCAGAACCCTTCGTTGACCTCGACCAGCAGGCCATCACTCTGGCGCGACAGCAACAGCCCGTCAGGTGAGGCATGGAAGGCTTTGGCAAACTTCTCTTCGGACGTTTGCAATTGCTGCTGGGTTTCCTTCAGCTGGCTGATATCCCGCACCGCCACGACAAAGGCCAGGGTGCCGTCGAGCTCGAAGGTTTCTGCTGAGGTGAGGCCTGTGAACAGTTGGCCATTGCTGCGCCGGAAGCTCATCTCCAGATTACGGATGCCACCTTGGTGCAGGCGCTCCAGCAGTATTGGCCCGGTATCTTGCACGCCCCACAGGTCAAGCTCGGTGGCGGTGCGGCCAATCACTTGCCCGGGGCTCAGGCCGATCTGCTCCTCGAAGGCTTCGTTGACCTCCAGCAGGCAGCCGTCGCTATGGCGGGCGATCAGCAGGATGTCAGGGCATTGCTGGAACACCGAAGCGAATTTCTGTTCCGACAGGCGCAGGGCATCTTCGGTGCGCTTGGTTTCGCTGATGTCGATCATCAGCCCGCGCATCAGCGGTCGGTGCCCGTGCTCGATCATGCTGACGATGTTGCGCACCCAGAGGGGTTGGCCATCGGCGCGCATCACTCGGTAATCAAGGCTGTGGTCGCGGCCGGCGGCTGTTTCGCTTTCACAGTAGGCCTGGGCCCAGAGCGCGTCCTCCGGGTGGAGGATGCTGCGCCAGAAACCCGGCTTGAGCCAATCATGCAAAGGGTAGCCCAGCAGGTCTTCGGCATGGGGCGAGACGTAGCTATACGTGAAATCGTTGGCGTCGGCCTCCCAGGCAATGGCGGACAGGCTTTCGATCAGGCCGCGGTAGTGGTACTCGCTGCTGCGCAGTTCCTGTTCCAGGGCGATACGCCTGGAAATCTCCGAGCTGAGCCGGCGATTGATGCGGATCACCACCGCGAGGATGGCGATGAGCAGCAGGACGGCGGGCAGGCCATAGATCAGCATGTCGTGCCAGAAGGTGCGCTGGTCCACTACGTTGCCCACCCAGCGTTGCTGGATCTGGCTGATTTCCTCGCTGGACATGTCGGCCATGACCTTGTCGAGAATGCCGACAAGGACCTTCTTGTCGCGCGGCGCGGCCATGGCCAACTGGTAACGGTAGGGCGTTTCGCCGCTGACGTACAAACCGTCGAGCTTGAGTTGGCGAAGGCTCCAGATGCTCGAGGCGAGGTCACCGACCACGGCATCCACTTCATCGGTAGCCAGCGCCTGCAACGCCGAGCTGACGTTGGGCAGGGCCACCAGGTTGAGGTCTGGGTGATGGGTACGCAGCAACTCGTGGGGGGCATAGTTCTCTACCACGGCGATTTTCAGGCCGTACAGGTCTTTGAGGGTGTGCGGTTGCGGGCCACCTTCATGGGCAAGAATGACGATCGGAAAATCCAGGTAGGGGCGGGTGAAAGCCAGGTAACCCTGGCGTTCGGGCGTCGACATGATGCCGGGCAGCAGGTCGATGCGGCTTTCGCGCGCCTGCGTCAGCACCTCGGTCCAGCTGCTGGGCTCGATGGGCTTGAGCGTCACACCCAGGCGTTCCTGGAGCACGGCGATGTAATCGGCGGCCAATCCCTGGTACCGGCCTTCCTGGTTTCGAAACTCGAATGGTGGCCAGGAGGCGTCGACGCCCAGCTTCAACTGCGGGTGGGCAGCCAGCCAGGTTTTTTCCTCGTCTGTCAGGGTCAGGGCGCCGGCCGTTGTGTTCCACAGGATCAGGAGCAGCAACAGAATGGCCGGCATTGGCGGCATGGCAGCCTCGCATTCAGATGGTCTGAAGTCGAGTGTAGACGGGCATTCAGCTCGGTGGGTAGCTAGTTGCCATGACCATCTGTCACATAAGAAAAACCCCGGCCTGGGCCGGGGTTTGTCATCACTCGTCGAGGAAGGATCGCAGGTGCTCGCTGCGCGTCGGGTGGCGCAATTTGCGCAACGCCTTCGCTTCGATCTGACGGATCCGTTCACGGGTCACGTCGAACTGCTTGCCGACTTCTTCAAGGGTGTGGTCGGTGTTCATGTCGATACCGAAACGCATGCGCAGCACTTTGGCTTCGCGTGCGGTGAGGCCGGAGAGCACGTCGCGGGTCGCTTCCTTGAGGCTTTCGACCGTGGCTACATCGATCGGGGACTGCATGGTTGAGTCCTCGATGAAGTCGCCCAGGTGCGAATCTTCGTCGTCACCGATCGGTGTTTCCATGGAGATCGGCTCTTTGGCGATCTTCAGCACCTTGCGGATCTTGTCCTCAGGCATCTCCATGCGCTCACCGAGCTCTTCCGGGGTCGGTTCGCGACCCATTTCCTGCAGCATCTGGCGGGAAATGCGGTTGAGCTTGTTGATCGTCTCGATCATGTGCACCGGAATACGGATGGTGCGTGCCTGGTCGGCGATCGAGCGGGTGATCGCCTGACGAATCCACCAGGTGGCATAGGTCGAGAACTTGTAGCCGCGACGGTATTCGAACTTGTCCACCGCCTTCATCAAGCCAATGTTGCCTTCCTGAATCAGGTCAAGGAACTGCAGGCCACGGTTGGTGTATTTCTTGGCGATGGAAATCACCAGACGCAGGTTCGCCTCGACCATTTCTTTCTTGGCGCGGCGGGCCTTGGCCTCACCGATGGACATGCGACGGTTGATGTCCTTGATTTCGACGACGGTCAGGCCGGTCTCGGTCTCGAGGTCGATCAGCTTTTGCTGGCAAGCGACAATGGCGGCGTCCTTCTCACCCAGGGCAGCAGCCCATTTGGTGCTGCGCTTGGCCAGGTCACCGCTCCAGGTCTGGTCGGTCTCGTTGCCCGGGAACAGGCGCAGGAAGTCGGCACGCGGCATGCGCGCATCACGTACGCACAGCTGCATGATCGCACGCTCTTGCTGACGCAGACGGCTCAATGCATCACGTACCCGCTCGACCAGTACTTCGAATTGCTTCGGTACCAGTTTGATCGGCATGAACAGATCGGCCAGAGCCTGCATCGCCCCGATGCTCTCGGCATGGTCGCGACCATGCTTCTTGAGCACCTTGAGGGTGATGTCGCGCTGATCGGATACGGCACCGAAACGCTGGGCTGCGACGACCGGGTCCGGACCGCTTTCGGCCTCTTCCTCGTCATCACTGCTTTCGGCGTTTTCTTCTTCGTCGTCGTCTTCTTCCTTCGCAGCTGCGGCCTTGGCGCCAGGGATCGGCACTTCTTCGGTCGGAGCGGCGATATTGTCGTCAGGGTCGATATAACCGCTGAGAACATCGGACAGACGGCCACCTTCGGTGGTGACGCGTTCATATTCGCTGAGGATGTAGTCGACAGTACCCGGGAAGTGAGCGATGGCGCCCATGACTTCACGGATGCCTTCCTCGATCCGCTTGGCGATTTCGATTTCGCCTTCGCGGGTCAGCAGCTCGACGGTGCCCATTTCGCGCATGTACATGCGCACTGGGTCGGTCGTGCGGCCGATATCGGTTTCAACGGCCGCCAACGCTGCTGCGGCTTCTTCGGCCGCGGCTTCGTCGGTGTCGGCTTCCGCCAACAGAAGGGCATCCGCATCCGGAGCACTCTCGAATACGTTGATCCCCATGTCGTTGATCATGCGGATGATGTCTTCCACCTGTTCAGGATCTGAAATATCCTCAGGCAGGTGGTCGTTGACCTCCGCGTAAGTCAGGTAGCCCTGCTCACGACCGCGGGTGATCAACTCTTTGATACGAGACTGCTGTTGCGCTTTTCCGGACATAACACCCTATCCACTGAAGGTCTTGGCGGGCAAAAAACAAGCCGAGGATTATACCCGAGCATGGGCCTCACGCGCCAGATGAGGTCGGCGTTTGTGCGGGAACATTCCGGCTCAGCAAGGCGAGAAGCTGGGTTTTTTCCTCGCTGGTCAATTCACTTTGACGTGATTTCCTGAGCAGTTGTTCCAGGCTTCGCTCGCGTTGGCGGGCGGTCAAGCTAGTTATAGTGTCGAAAAACTGTTGTTCAAGGTTGTCGGCCACGATCAGCCATTCCTTTTCCGCCAGCGCCCGCAAAAGGCGGCCCTGTTCGGTGCCGTGCCAGCGTGCGATCAACTGCATTGAGCTTAGCCCAGGATTTTTCTGCGCGGCTTCGATCAGCGCTACCAGCAATTGGCTGTAGAGGTGTTCTTCGCCGGCGAAGTGGCTGGCGTCCTCGACCTTGCCGGCCAGCAGCGGGTGGTGAAGAAGCGTGCGCAAGGCTGCGAGCGTCGGGGGCTCGACCGGTGCCGGCGTGCGTGGTGGTGCCTCGTCTCGTTGCTGCCAGGGCTTGCCGCCTTTGCGGTTCTTGTCCCAGGGCTTGTCGCTCCACGGCTTCTTGCCGCCACCCTTGTTGGGCTTCCACTGCGGCTCTTGTTGTGCCGGCGCGTAATCGTGCTGCGGTATGTCGCCGTAGTCGGGGGTGTAGCTGGCCATGGCGTCGTAATCGTAGCCAGGGTCGTAGTCCGGCACGCTGGTTGCGGCAGGGGCCTGCTGGGCCAGCTGTTCTACCTGTTGCGGGTCGAGGCCGGTGATTTCCTTCAGGCGATTGCGCATCAGCTGGCGCAGGTTGGCGCCCGGGACCTTTTCGATCAACGGTACAGCCAGGGTCGCCATGTGCGCCTTGCCTTCCAGCGAACGGGGGTCGGCCTCCGCGCTCAGTTGCTCGAAGAAATAGTCCGCCAGCGGCTGGGCATGCTGGTTGATGCGAGCCATGAAGGCATCGGTGCCTTCGGCGCGCACCAGGCTGTCCGGGTCTTCGCCTTCGGGCAGAAACAGGAAGCGCGCGCGGCGCCCGTCCTGCAGGGCCGACAGGGTCGACTCCAGGGCGCGCCAGGCGGCCTTGCGCCCGGCCTGGTCGCCGTCGAAGCAGAACAGCACGCTGGGCACCACACGGAACAGGCGCTTGAGGTGCTCTTCGCTGGTGGCGGTGCCCAGGGTGGCTACGGCATTGCGCAGGCCTTGCTGGGCCAGGGCAATGACGTCCATGTAGCCTTCGACGACGATGATCTCGTCGAGGTTGCGGTTGTGCTTGCGCGCCTCGTATAGCCCGTACAGTTCCTGGCCCTTGTGAAAGACCGGGGTTTCGGGCGAGTTCAGGTACTTGGGCTTGTCGTCCCCCAGCACGCGGCCGCCGAAGGCAATGATGCGCCCGCGGCTGTCGCGTATCGGGAACATCACCCGGTCGCGGAAGCGGTCGTAGCGTTTGCCGCTCTCGGCGTTCTCGATCAGCAGGCCGGCGTCGATCATCACCTTCTGCTGCAGCGTGTCGGCACCCAGGTGTTTGAGCAGGTTGTCCCAGCCCGGTGGCGCGAAGCCCAGGCCGAAGTCGCGGGCAATCTCGCCCGACAGGCCGCGACCCTTGAGGTAATCCACAGCCGCCTTGCGGGTCGGGTGGCTACGCAGCGCCTGGCGATAGAATTCCGAGGCGGCGTCCAGTAGCGGATAAAGCGGGGAGTCGGTCGGCTGGCGTGGCTTCTGCGAGCGTCGCCCCTCCTCGCGGGGCACTTCCATGCCGGCGGCACGGGCCAGTTCCTCGACGGCCTGGGGGAAGTCCAGGTTGTCGTGGTCCATGACGAAGCCGAGGGCATTGCCGCCGGCGCCGCAGCCAAAGCAGTAGTAGAACTGCTTGTCGGGGCTGACCGTGAAGGAGGGGGTTTTCTCCTTGTGGAACGGGCAGCAGGCCGAGTAGTTTTTGCCGGTCTTTTTCAGCTGGACGCGCGAACTCACCACATCGACGATGTCGAGGCGGTTGATCAGGTCATCAATGAAGCTTTGGGGAATCAGCCCGGCCATGGCAGTCTCGTCATCTGGCAACTGGCAAGTCTAATCGCTAGCGCGCCGTTTGGGTGGAGTGCTGCTAGGGGAAGTGCGAGGGAATATGTGCTCGTCGGTAACCGCCAGGTAAACCGGAGGTTCGTCAGTCAGGACGTGCACGACTGGTGGGGACCAGCTCTGACGTTTGTAACATTTTGCCCGCTACAGGTGCGGCGGACGCCTTGTGCTAGCTGCTCAAGGTTTGAAACAAACCGCTGCCAACGGCCCGGCGGTAGCCGGGCAGGGCAGAAGCTTTGCGTAGAACGCTTGTACTGTATTAGTACAGGCGAACGGCGCGGCGCTGTTCGCGCTGAACTTTCTTGGCGTGACGCTTAACAGCAGCAGCTGCTTTACGCTTACGCTCGGCGGTCGGCTTCTCGTAAAACTCGCGGCTACGAACTTCAGCCAGTACACCGGCTTTTTCGCAGGAGCGCTTGAAACGACGCAGAGCTACGTCGAAGGGTTCGTTCTCTTTAACTTTGACGGCTGGCATCCAGGGCTACCTTAATTCATTACCGGGGTAGACGTGCTCCTGGCAAAACAAAGGTGTGCTGGAGAACGTCGGTTTTCAAGGGTTGCGGATGTTAACCCTTAGTACGCCGGAATGCAAAGCCTCTGATCGAAAACCGCTGGTCGGCACCCGGCACGGGGACTATCATGCGCGGCTTCGAATTCAGCCCCCACAAGGGACGAGCCCATGCTAGTACTGGGATTGGAAACATCCTGCGACGAAACCGGCGTCGCATTATACGACAGTGAGCGCGGTTTGTTAGCTGACGCGCTGTTCAGCCAGATCGACCTGCACCGCGTGTTTGGTGGGGTAGTGCCCGAGCTTGCCTCGCGTGACCACGTCAAGCGCATGCTGCCCCTCATCCGCCAGGTGCTGGAGGAGGCGGGGTGCGTGGCCACCGAGATCGACGCCATCGCCTACACCGCGGGTCCTGGCCTGGTCGGTGCCCTGTTGGTCGGTGCTTCGTGCGCGCAGGCGTTAGCCTTTGCCTGGGACATCCCGGCGATCGGTGTACACCACATGGAAGGCCATCTGTTGGCCCCCATGCTGGAGGAAAACCCTCCGCAATTTCCGTTCGTCGCTTTGTTGGTGTCTGGCGGACATACCCAGCTGGTTCGCGTCGATGGCATCGGCCAATACGAACTGCTGGGCGAGAGCCTGGACGACGCTGCAGGTGAAGCATTCGACAAGACTGCCAAGCTGATCGGCCTGAATTACCCAGGCGGCCCGGAAATCGCTCGGCTTGCCGAGAAAGGCGTACCGGGGCGCTTCGTATTCCCGCGGCCAATGACCGACCGCCCGGGCCTGGCGTTCAGCTTCAGCGGGCTCAAGACCTTCGCCCTGAACACTTGGCAGCAATGCCGCGATGCTGGCGACGACAATGAGCAAACCCGTTGCGACGTGTCCCTGGCCTTCCAGCAGGCGGTGGTGGACACTCTGACCATCAAGTGCAAGCGCGCACTGAAGCAGACGGGCCTCAAGCGCTTGGTGATTGCCGGTGGCGTGAGCGCAAACAAAGCGCTGCGCCTGTCCCTCGAGGACATGCTCGCGAGCATCAAAGGCAATGTGTACTACGCCCGCCCGCAGTTCTGTACCGATAACGGCGCGATGATCGCCTACGCGGGTTGCCAACGGCTATTGGCCGGGCAGCAGCAGGACCTGGCGATCAGCGTGCAGGCGCGCTGGCCGATGGAGCAGTTGCCGCCGCTGTGAATGAGCCTACGCGAATGTCAGAAGTGACGTTCGCGCCCGGCGAACAGGTCGCGCAGATTGTTGCGATGCCGCCAGACGATCATCAGGGTGAGCACGCTGATCGGCAGCAGCGCCTCGGGCTCGCGCCAGGCCAGCAGTGGTAGGGTCAGAGGTGTTGCGATGAGCGCCGCCAGCGAACTGGTACGGCTGAGGTAGAAGGTCAGTAGCCAGGCGCTGATCGCCAGCAGTGCGGCGGGGAAATAAAGGCCCATCAGCATGCCTGCCGCAGTCGCTACGCCCTTGCCGCCCTGGAAGCGGAAGTACACGGGGAACAGGTGGCCAAGCACGGCGCAGACGCCGACCCAGCCCTGCGCTTGCAGGTCAAGCCCGGCTCCGCGTGCGATCAATACGGGCAACAAGCCCTTGCACAGGTCGCCAAGCAGGGTCAGGATCGCCATTTTACGGCCCGCCAGGCGTAGCATGTTGGTGGCGCCGGCATTGCCCGAACCGCTGGAACGTGGGTCCGGGCTGCCCGAAAGGCGGCTTAGGACGATGGCAAAGGACAGCGAGCCGAGCAGGTAGGCGAGCAGCGCCAGTAACCAAAACATGCTAACTATTCCGGGCGAGGACGCCCTGATTCTAACGGCGCCAGTCGCCCTTGTCGTGCTGTGGAGAGAAGTGCTTGGACAGAGTGTTCATCGAAGGCCTGGAAGTCGATACCGTCATCGGTGCCTATGACTGGGAACGGGATATTCGCCAGTGCCTGCGCCTGGACCTGAGTTTTGCCTGGGACAATCGCCCGGCAGCGGCCGGCGATGACCTGAACCTGGCGCTGGACTACGCCAGCGTTTCGGCGCGTATCCAGGCCTTTGCCGAGCAGGCGCGCTTCGAGCTGGTGGAGACATTCGCCGAGCGCTTGGTGGCCACCTTGATGGCAGAGTTCCACATTCCCTGGGTGCGCCTCAAGCTGACCAAGCCGGGCGCGGTCCCTGCGGCCCGTGGCGGTGTAGGCGTGGAGATCGAGCGCGGATGTCTCTGAGCACGGTTTACCTGGGCCTTGGCAGCAACATCGACCGTCACACGCACCTGTGTGCAGGGCTCGATGCGTTGGCGGCTATCCTCACCGAAATGCGCTGTTCTCCTGCGTTCGAGAGCCAGCCGGTAGGGATCAAGAGTGGTCCGTTCATCAACTTTGTGGTGACTGGCAAGACCGATTTGCCGTTGATGGAACTGGGCCGTCGGCTCAAGTTCATCGAGGCGGAAAACGGTCGCTATGCGCCTGACCGCAAGGGTTTGCCGCTGGACATCGACGTGCTGATGTACGACAGCTTGCTGGGCAGTTTCGAAGGCCTGGTGCTGCCCCGGGCGGAGATTCTGAAGAATGCGTTCGTGCTGTGGCCGTTGTCGTTGCTTGCGCCTGAGCTGGTGCACCCCGGTGTAGGGCAGACCATGGGGCAGTTGTGGCAGCAGGCGCATATTGACCAGGTCCTGGCGCCAGTAGCGTTCGAGTGGCGGGGGTTGCAGCTGACCCAGGCTTGACGGCCTTTCGCGCCCCTTTCGTGGGGCGCCCCGGCAGGAACGCTCCCACAGGACGGGTTGGTCAGCGGGTTGTGTACGCTATGAGCGCTTCAAGTCGCTTCTGCTTTAGCGCCTCGCCCAGCCCTTGGCCCTTCAGGCCTGCCTCCACCAGCGGCTTCACATCCACCGCCCTGGCTGCTGATGCCGCACCACGCAGGTAGTCAGCTTGTGGATAAGCGTGAACCTCTTTGCCCAGTGCTTCCATTTCACACGCGTTGATAAAGTCCTCGAACCGCTGCGGGCGCCGGTAAACGTCGAACTTCTGCAGCAGCTCCAGCAACGTCTCGGGCTCGAGCTCGAAAGCCCGGCGTCCCTGCCCGCCAAACTCACCCACCAGCGTGGATAGCTCCTGGCATTCACGCGGCGCCTTGAAGCGCTGGTTGAGTGCTTTGATCGAGGCTTGATCCAAGCCGTGCAGCAGGCATGCCCAGCGCACGTGCAGGGGCTGATGATGCCTGGCGGCCTGGGTGAGCGCAGCCAGTGAGGTTGAGCCCTGCTCAAGCTCAGGCATGAGCTGCTTCAAGGCCCCGCAGTCGCGCAACACTTGGATGAACACCTGAGGCTCGTCTTCCATCAGTGCCCGCTCGATCTCCTTCCAGCTCCGTTCTGCAGTCAACGCCTGCAGTTCGCCCGAAGTACTGATGCGTCGCATCAGCTCCAGGGTTTGATCTGCCACCTTGAACCCCAGCGGCGCGTAGCGCGCAGCGAAGCGGGCGACACGCAAGACGCGCAGGGGATCTTCGGCGAATGCCGGGGAAACATGGCGCAGCAGGCGATTTTCGAGGTCGGCTTGACCCTGATACGGGTCCAGCACATTGCCTTGTTCGTCTTCAGCCATCGCATTGATGGTGAGGTCGCGACGGATGAGGTCTTCTTCCAGCGTGACGTCGGGGCTTGCATGGAAGGTGAAACCACCATAGCCCCGCCCGCTCTTGCGCTCGGTGCGCGCAAGGGCATATTCCTCGCCCGTTTTGGGATGCAGGAAAACCGGGAAGTCGGCACCGACCGGGCGAAAGCCCTTGGCGTGCATTTCTTCGACGGTAGCGCCGACCACCAGCCAGTCGATATCGCTGACCGGGCGCCCGAGCAGGCGGTCGCGTACTGCGCCGCCGACTTTGTAGATGTGCATGTGCAGCCTCCATTACTGACGACAGGATACCCTGTCGGCAGTAATGGGTGGCGTACAAGCTAGAGGTGATGGATGACGGCGAGGTCCATGCGGCCATAGTCGCCGCTATCGCCGTGTTCGCCCCGGGGCGGCATGTGGTGGGTCTTGACCACTTGATCGCCTTGCACGGTTTCCAGATGGATGTCGAAGCCCCACAGGCGGTGCAGGTGCTTGAGTACTTCTTCGGTGGAATCGCCCAGCGGTTTGCGGTTGTGCTGTTGGTGGCGAAGGGTCAGCGAGCGGTCGCCACGGCGGTCGATGCTCCAGATCTGCACGTTGGGTTCGCGATTGCCAAGGTTGTATTGAGCTGCCAGCAGCTCGCGGATGACCCTGTAGCCGGCCTCGTCATGGATGGCGGGTACCAGCAGGTCGTCGCGTTGATCGTCGTCGAGGATGCTGAACAGCTTGAGGTCACGGATCACCTTGGGTGACAGGTACTGCAGGATGAAGCTTTCATCCTTGAAGCTGCTCATGGCGAACTTGATGGTCGATAGCCAGTCGCTGCCAGCAATGTCGGGGAACCAGCGGCGATCTTCCTCGGTGGGGTTCTCGCAGATGCGACGGATGTCGGTGTACATGGCAAAACCCAGGGCGTAGGGGTTGATGCCGCTGTAGTAGGGGCTGTCGAAACCAGGTTGGTAGACCACGCTGGTGTGCGACTGAAGGAACTCCATCATGAAACCTTCGGTGATCAGGCCCTCGTCGTACAGGTCGTTCATCAGCGTGTAGTGCCAGAATGTAGCCCAGCCTTCGTTCATGACCTGGGTCTGGCGCTGCGGGTAGAAATACTGAGCAATCTTGCGCACGATGCGCACCACTTCACGCTGCCAGGGTTCGAGCAGTGGTGCGTTCTTTTCAATGAAATAAAGGATGTTTTCCTGGGGTTCGGCGGGGAACCGCGCATCATCGCGTTCGCCACCTTTCTCGGCACTTTTGGGGATAGTGCGCCACAGGTCGTTGATCTGGCGCTGCAAGTGTTCTTCACGCTCCTTCTGCCGACGCCGCTCTTCCTCGGCGGAAATCGGGTAAGGGCGCTTGTAGCGGTCCACGCCGTAGTTCATCAAGGCATGGCACGAGTCGATAAGGTCTTCGACGGCATCGATCCCGTGGCGCTCTTCACACTGTGCAATGTACTGCTTGGCAAACACCAGGTAGTCGATGATTGAACTGGCATCGGTCCAGGTGCGGAACAGGTAATTGCCCTTGAAGAAGCTGTTATGGCCATAGCAGGCATGGGCGATCACCAGTGCCTGCATGCACATGGTGTTTTCTTCCATCAGGTAAGCGATGCACGGGTCCGAATTGATCACGATCTCGTACGCCAGGCCCATTTGGCCGCGGCTGTAGGATTTCTCGGTACTCAGGAACTGCTTGCCATAGGACCAATGGTGATAACCCAGCGGCATGCCGACGGAGGCGTACGCGTCCATCATCTGCTCGGCAGTGATCACCTCGATCTGGTTGGGGTAGGTATCCAGGGCATAGCGTTCGGCCAGGCGGCTGATTTCCCGGTCGTAGGTCTGGATCAGCTCGAACGTCCACTCTGACCCGGTGGATATGGGTTGGCGTCTCTGTGCTCTGGCGGTCATGTGGCTAACCTGCGCTGGAAGAGTTCACGGAAGACCGGGTAGATATCGCCGGCCGATACCAACTGCTGCTGGGCGAATGTGTCGGGGAAAGCCTCGCCGATCCGCTCATACTCGTACCACAACGCCTGGTGCTCACGCGGGGTGATCTCGACGTAAGTGTAGTACTGCACATGCGGCATGATCTGTTTGGAGAGGATCTCCCGGCAAATGGGCGAGTCGTCGTTCCAGTTGTCGCCGTCGGAGGCCTGTGCAGCGTAGATGTTCCAGTCACTGGCCGGGTAACGTTCGGCCATGATCTCCTGCATCATCTTGAGCGCGCTGGAAACGATGGTGCCGCCAGTCTCGCGTGAGTAGAAGAACTCTTCCTCATCCACTTCGCGAGCGCTGGTGTGGTGGCGAATGAACACCACCTCGATGCGGTCGTAATTGCGCTTGAGGAACAGGTACAGCAGGATGAAGAACCGTTTGGCGATGTCTTTGGTGGCCTGTGTCATCGAGCCAGACACGTCCATCAGGCAGAACATCACGGCCTTGGAACTGGGGTTGGGCTGTTTGACCAGCAGGTTGTACTTGAGGTCGAAGGTGTCGAGGAAGGGCAGGCGATTGATGCGTGCCTTCAGGCGATCGATCTCTTGCTCCACTTCCTGGATATCGGTGAAGTTGTCTGGTTCCTCGACTTTCAACCGGTCCAGTTCTTTCTGCGCCTCGCGCAGCAAGGCGCGGCTGCTGCCAGTCAGGGCAATGCGCCGGGCATGGGCCGAACGCAGGGTACGAACGATGTTGATGCGTGACGGGTTGCCTTCATTGGCGATACCGGCACGTACGGTCTTGAAGGTGTCAGCGCCAGTCAGGTGGCGTTTGACCAGGTTGGGCAGTTCGAGGTCTTCGAACATGAACTCGAGAAACTCTTCCTGAGTGATCTGGAAGACAAACTCATCCATCCCTTCGCCAGAATTGCCTGCCTTGCCGCGGCCACCGCCGCCGCCACCACCCTGGGGCCTGGGGATGTGTTCGCCGGCGGTAAATTCCTTGTTGCCGGGGTGCACGATGGTCTGCTTGCCGCCACGACCGTGGTGCAATACCGGTTCATCGATGTCCCGTCCTGGAATGCTGATCTGCTCGCCATGCTCCATGTCCATGATGGAGCGGCGGCTCACAGCCTCTTCGACGGCCTTCTTGATGTGGTCACGGTAGCGCCGCAGAAAACGCTGGCGGTTGACCGTGCTCTTGTTCTTGCCGTTCAGGCGTCGGTCGATTACGTAGCTCATGGTCCCTCCGGTAGCTGGGAACAGCTGCACGCTTCAAGCTACGAGCTGCGCGTAAAAGCAGCTGCCGCCGCCCGCGGCTGCCACTGCAGCCTTGGGCGCGCGGTTTGTAGCTTGCCGCTTTATTGCGATTTCCTGACCCGCAGGTACCATTCCGACAGCAGCCGAACCTGCTTGTCGGTGTAACCACGCTCCACCATTCGGGTGACGAAGTCGTTGTGTTTCTTCTGGTCTTCTTTGCTGGCCTTGGCATTGAAGCTGATGACCGGCAGCAGGTCTTCGGTGTTGGAGAACATTTTCTTCTCTATCACCACCCGCAGCTTTTCATAGCTCAGCCAGCTTGGGTTCTTGCCGTTGTTGTTGGCGCGTGCGCGCAGTACGAAGTTGACGATCTCGTTGCGGAAGTCTTTCGGGTTGCTGATACCGGCCGGCTTCTCGATCTTCTCCAGCTCTTCGTTGAGGGCGATACGGTTGAGGATTTCGCCGGTTTCCGGGTCGCGATACTCCTGGTCCTGGATCCAGAAGTCGGCGTACAGCACGTAACGATCGAAGATGTTTTGCCCGTACTCGCTGTAGGACTCGAGGTAGGCGGTCTGGATTTCCTTGCCGATGAACTCGATGTAGCGCGGTGCCAGGTATTCTTTGAGGTAGCGAAGGTAACGTTCGCGCACTTCCGCCGGGAACTGCTCCTGCTCGATCTGCTGTTCCAGCACATACAGCAGGTGAACGGGGTTGGCCGCAATTTCGTGGGGGTCGAAGTTGAAGACCTTGGACAGGATCTTGAACGCAAAGCGGGTCGACAGGCCGTTCATGCCTTCATCGACGCCTGCCGAATCGCGGTACTCCTGGATCGACTTGGCTTTCGGGTCGGTATCCTTGAGGTTTTCGCCGTCGTAGACGCGCATCTTCGAGTAGATGTTGGAGTTTTCAGGCTCTTTGAGGCGCGACAGTACAGTGAACTGGGCGAGCATCTTGAGCGTATCGGGTGCGCAATGGGCTTTGGACAGCGAGCTGTTGACCAGCAGTTTGTCGTAGATCTTGATTTCGTCGCTGACGCGCAGGCAGTACGGCACCTTGACGATGTAGATCCGGTCGATGAACGCCTCGTTGTTCTTGTTGTTGCGGAAGGTGTGCCACTCCGATTCGTTGGAGTGGGCAAGCAGGATACCGGTGTAGGGAATTGCCCCCAGCCCCTCGGTGCTGTTGTAGTTGCCTTCCTGGGTCGCCGTAAGCAAGGGGTGCAGGACCTTGATCGGCGCCTTGAACATCTCGACGAATTCCATCAGGCCCTGGTTGGCCCGGCACAGCGCGCCCGAGTAGCTGTAGGCATCGGCGTCGTTCTGCGGGTATTCCTCGAGCTTGCGGATATCCACCTTGCCCACGAGGGCGGAGATGTCCTGGTTGTTCTCATCGCCCGGTTCGGTCTTGGCGATGGCGATCTGGTTGAGTATCGACGGGTAGAGTTTGACCACCTTGAACTTGGAGATATCGCCGCCAAACTCCTGCAGGCGCTTGGTAGCCCAAGGCGACATGATGGTGTTCAGGTAGCGCCGAGGGATGCCAAACTCTTCCTCGAGAATGGCCCCATCTTCGGTGGCGTTGAACAAGCCCAGTGGCGATTCGAATACAGGTGAGCCCTTGATGGCGTAGAAGGGCACCTTTTCCATCAGTTGCTTGAGCTTTTCGGCAAGCGACGACTTGCCGCCGCCTACCGGGCCCAGGAGGTAGAGGATCTGTTTCTTCTCTTCCAGCCCCTGAGCGGCATGGCGGAAGTACGACACGATCTGGTCGATGCATTCTTCCATGCCGTGGAAGTCTTCAAAGGCCGGGTAGCGCCGAATGACTTTGTTGGAAAATATCCGCGAAAGCCTGGAATTGTTGGAGGTGTCGACAAGCTCCGGTTCACCGATGGCCAGCAACAGCCGTTCAGCCGCCGATGCGTAGGCGCTGCGATCCTCCTTGCACAGCTCCAGGTACTCCTGCAGCGATAGTTCTTCCTGGCGGGTGGACTCGAAACGCTGTTGGAAGTGGCTAAAAATACTCATGACGTCACCTCGCTCGATACGTGGAGACGACGCCGGATCAGTCAGCTGATGCTGGCATGCAATCGGCTTCCCGATTGCTGTATACCCCCCAGAACACCCTGTAACGCTACCGATGACCCGCACGCCGGTGTACCGGCTCTCCCCTTTTTTTGGATGGCCTGCGCTTAAGAATAGTTGGTTATCCGCAAGGTCAAGGGCAAGCGGCGGAGAAGTTGCGAACGACCGTTCGTCAGGTGAGGCGCAAGCCCGCGTGGGGCGCGGGCTGCAGTAAAAATGAAAAATATTATTCAGCAGAGCCTTGGGCGGTCTCGGCAGGGTAGGTGGCGCGCCACAGCTCGAAGCCGCCATCGACGCTGTACACCTCCGAGAAGCCCTGGCCTGCCAGGTAGGCGGCTGCGCTCTGGCTGGAATTGCCGTGATAGCAGACCACCAGGGTCGGGGCATCCAGGTCGGCGTTGCGGATGAAGTCGGCAACTGAATGGTTGTCCAGATGCGTGGCACCAGTGATGTGGCCGGCGGCAAATGCCTGCGGGTCGCGAATGTCGACGACGACCGCACCTTGCGCGCGCAGGGCCAGGGCCTGCTCGGGAGGGATGCGTTTGAATTCGCTCATGGGTAGGGCTTTCCTTCAGGGGTGATCGTTGAGTTTAGTCGGTTGCGCCGGCGAGCGGACGGTGCCGTCGTCGGCGCAGTCGCAGCGGTGGTATTCGCCGCTGTCGACGTTGTACAGGGTCATGGCGCCACCCCACACGCAGCCGGTGTCCAGGGCGATGATGCCTGGCTCGTCGACCCGCCCTTCAAGGGCGGCCCAGTGGCCGAAGATGATCTTGACGTGCCGTGAGCGGCGGCCCTTGTGTGCGTACCAAGGCTTGTAGCCTTTTGGTGCGCAATCCAGGCCTTCCTTGCTCTTGAGGTCGAGTTTGCCTTCAGCGGTGCAGAAGCGCATGCGGGTGAGGTAGTTGGTGATAACCCGCAGGCGCTCGATGCCGCCGAGTTTCTTGCTCCACTTGTTGGGCTCGTTGCCATACATGCCATCGAGGTACAGCTTCAGGCGCCCGTCGTCGCGCAGCACTTGCTCGACTTCTGCGGCCAGTTCCAGCGCCTGCCCCAGCGTCCACTGCGGCGGGATGCCGGCATGGACCAGGGCAATGCCGCGGGGCTCGTCGTAGTGCAGCAGCTTCTGCTGGCGTAACCAATCGAACAGTTGATCGGCGTCGGGCGCTTCGATGATTTCGCGCAGGGTGTCGCTTTTTTTCAGGCGCTCGACGTTGTGCCAGGCGGCCAGCAGGTGCAGGTCATGGTTGCCCAGCACGCACACCAGCGATTGGCGGATGGAATAGAGGTAGCGCAAGGTTTCCAGCGACTCGGGGCCGCGGTTGACCAGGTCGCCGACCAGCCACAGGCGGTCGACAGCCGGGTTGAAGCGGACCCGGTCGAGCAGGCATTTGAGTGGTTGCAGGCAGCCTTGCAGGTCACCGACGGCGTAGGTGGCCATCAGTGCAGGGCCCCTGGAACAGCCAGGCGAAACGGGGCGATCTCGGCGTCGAAGCGTTTGCCGTCTTCGGCGAACATCTGATAGCTGCCCTGCATGGTACCGACGCGGGTACTGATGACTGCGCCACTGCTATAGGTGTGGCTCTGGCCAGGCTCGATCAGGGGTTGCTGGCCGATGACGCCCGCGCCGCGCACTTCTTCCACCTCGCCGTCACCGTTGGTGATCAGCCAGTGGCGAGACATCAGCTTGGCTTTGACCGAACCGTTGTTCTGTACGGTGATGGTATAGGCGAAGGCAAAACGATCGCTTTCGGGGTCGGATTGGTCTTTCAGGTAACGGGTCACGACGCTGACGTCGATCTGGTAACGGGGATCGGACATGCAAGGGCCTTGGCAAACTAGCGAATACGGCGATCCATGCAGTCTAGGCCATTGGCGGGGGGGAGGGCCAGTGGTGTCGGGAGGGAGCTCAATGAGGGGAGGTGGGCAGTAGTGGCCTCATCGCGGGGTAAACCCGCGAAGAGGCCACTGCAGGCGCTATCAGCCTTGCTGATCGGCCAACTGGTCGGCCAGGCGCACGAAGGCTGCCAGGTCCAGCTGCTCTGGGCGCAGGCTGCCATCTACGCCTGCGGCTTCAATAGCTTGGCTGTCGAGCAGGCCCTTGAGCGTATTGCGCAGGGTCTTGCGACGCTGGTTGAAGGCTTCGCGAACCACTTTTTCCAGCAGCAGGTGATCCTTGGCCGGGTAGGGCAGCACTTCATGCGGTACCAGGCGCACGATGGCCGAATCCACCTTCGGCGGCGGGTTGAACGCACCTGGGCCGACATTGAACAGGTGCTCGACCCGGCAGTGGTACTGCACCATGATCGACAGCCGGCCCCAGTCGCCACCGCCTGGGCCTGCGGCCATGCGCTCGACCACTTCTTTTTGCAGCATGAAATGCATGTCGCGGATCAGCCCGGCGTGGCTGAGCAGGTGGAAAATCAGCGGGGTGGAAATGTTGTAGGGCAGGTTGCCGACCACCTTCAGGCTCCGCGCAGGCACGCCCAGCTGGTTGAAGTCGAACTTCAGGGCATCGCCCTGGTGCAGCCGGAAGTTGTCGTTGCCGGCGAATTTGTGCTGAAGGATCGGCACCAGGTCCTTGTCCAGTTCAACGACGTCCAGCTGTGCGCCGCTACCCAGCAGGCCTTCGGTCAAGGCGCCCTGGCCCGGGCCGATTTCCAGCAGGTGTTCGCCGGCCTTGGCGTTGATGGCGCGCAGGATGCGGTCGATGATGCCGGCGTCGTGCAGGAAGTTCTGGCCGAAGCGCTTGCGCGCCCGGTGTTGGTATTGCTCGTTCATGGTCGGTTCTCGGCCATCTGGTAGGCGGTTTCCAGGGCCACGCGCAGGCTGCCGGTGTCGACCTTGCCGGTACCGGCCAGGTCCAGGGCGGTGCCGTGATCGACCGACGTGCGGATGATCGGCAGGCCCAGGGTCACATTGACTGCGGCACCGAAGCCTTTGTACTTCAGTACAGGCAGGCCCTGGTCGTGGTACATCGCCAGCACTGCATCGCAGTGCTCCAGATATTTGGGGGTAAACAGGGTATCGGCCGGCAGCGGGCCGCGCAGGTCCATGCCTTCGGTGCGCAGGCGGACCAGTGTCGGTTCGATGATGTCGATTTCTTCGCGGCCAAGGTGGCCGCCTTCACCGGCATGCGGGTTGAGCCCGCAGACCAGGATGCGTGGGTTGGCGATGCCGAACTTGTCGCGCATGTCCGCATGCAGGATGCGGGTGACGCGCTCCAGGCGCTCAGGGGTGATGGCGTCGGCGATGTCCCGCAGCGGCAGGTGCGTGGTTACAAGGGCCACGCGCAGGCCATGGGTCGCCAGCATCATTACCACCTGGGCAGTGTGAGTCAGCTCCGCCAGGAATTCGGTATGGCCTGAGAAGGGGATGCCGCTCTCGTTGATCACGCCCTTGTGTACAGGGGCGGTAATCATCCCGGCGAAATCACCGCTCAGGCAGCCCTGCCCGGCCCGGGTAAGGGTCTGCAGGACGAAAGCCGCATTGGCTTTATTCAGCTGACCTGGCGCCACTGAGGCGGCCAGGGGGGTATCCCAGACATACAGGCTACCCGCCGGTGCAGGGAGGTCGGGCCACTGGCCCGGTGCTACCGGCAGCAGGTTGACGGCCAGCCCCAGCCGCGCGGCCCGCTCGGCGAGCAGGTCACGGCTGGTGATGGCGATCAGGGGGTGGGGCTGGGCGTCGGCGGCGAGCAGCAGGCACAGGTCGGGGCCTATACCGGCTGGTTCGCCGGGGGTGACGGCAAAGCGCAGGGGCTTCACTGTACGGCCTGGTCAGCGCCAGGCAGCTTGATTTCAACGTAGGCTTCGTCGCGGATCTGGCGCAGCCAGGTCTGCAGCTCTTCGTCGTATTTGCGGTTGCGCAGGACGCTCAGGGCCTGTTGTTCACGGGCCTGTTCGGTGCTGTCGGTGGCGCGGCGGCCCAGCACTTCCAGGACATGCCAGCCGTACTGGGTCTTGAACGGTTTGGTCACTACGCCTTGCTGCGCGTTGGCCATCTGCTCGCGGAACTCAGGCACCAGGCTGTTCGGGTCGACCCAGTTGAGGTCGCCGCCGTTGAGCGCCGAACCCGGGTCTTCCGAGAAGCTCTTCGCCAGCTCGGCAAAGTCTTCGCCATTGGTGATCCGGTCGTACAGACGATCAGCCAGCTGTTCAGTTGCGGCTTCGCTGCGGATCTCGCTCGGCTTGATCAGGATGTGACGCACATGCACTTCGTCACGCAGCACGTTCTCGCTGCCGCCGCGTTTTTCCTCAAGCTTGATGATGATGAAACCGCTAGGGATGCGCAGGGGCTGAGTGATGTCGCCGACGTTCATGCCGCTGAGCAGCTTGGCGAACTCCGGGGGCAGCTGGGCGGCTTTACGCCAGCCCATCTCGCCGCCTTCCAGGGCGTTTTCGCTGCGCGAGTTGGCGATTGCCATCTGGCCGAAGTCGGCGCCCTGACGCAGTTGCTGGTAGACGTCGCCGACCTTGCGTGCAGCCTTCTGGATGTCGTCCGAGTTGGCGGCTTCCGGGGTAGGGATCAGAATGTTGGCAAGGCGATACTCTTCCGACATCTGCATCTTGCCCATGTCCGAGGCGAGGAAGTTCTTCACTTCCTGCTCGGATACCTGGATACGCTCGGCCACACGGCGCTGGCGCACGCGGCTGATGATCATCTCGCGTTTGACCTGCTCGCGCGCGTCGTCGAACGACAGGCCGTCATGGGCCAGCGCGGCGCGGAACTGCTCCAGCGACATGCCATTGCGCTGGGCGATGGTGCCGATGGCCTGGTTCAGTTCTTCGTCGGTGATGCGGATGCCCGAACGTTCGCCAATCTGCAGTTGCAGGTTCTCGACGATCAGGCGTTCCAGTACCTGCTGCTCCAGTGCGCCGGTCGGCGGCACGCCGCCGCCACGCTTGGCGATGGTCTGCTGCACCTCGTGGACGCGTTGGTCCAGTTGGCTCTGCATGACCACGTCGTTATCGACGATGGCCACCACACGGTCCAGGGGTTGCACCGCGGCATGCACCGCGCCACTCAGCAATACAGCGCCCAGCAACACTGGGCGCAGACGATCAATAAGCTTGGTCTTCACGTTCACGGTAACCTTGAATGCCTTGGTCGAGGAAAGATTCGACCTTGTTGCCTACCACGCCACCGAGACCTTTCAGCACGATCTGCAGGAAGATGCCGTGGTCGCCTTTTTCGTTCTGCGGAGTCGCCTGGCTGAAGTCGTCGTAGTCGATCCAGTAACGGTTGATCAGGCGCAGCTTCCAGCAGCAGTTGTCGTACTCGAAACCGCCCATGGCTTCCAGGGTGCGGTTGCGGTTGTAGTCATGCTGCCAGCGCGCGATCACGCTCCATTGCGGCACGATCGGCCAGATGACCGAGAAGTCGTGCTGCTGGATCTTGTAGTAATCCTTGATGTAGTTCGGATCACCCGGGTTGCCATAGTCGCCGCCGCCCACTTTCCACGTACCGGTGGTGGAGTCGTAGGCGATGGTGTCGTTGCGGTAGCGATAACCGAGGTTGACCACCTTGTTCGGGTTGTCTTCAGGCTGGTAGTGGAACATCGCGCTGCCCGAGCGGGTGCTGCGGCTGTCCGGGTCCCAGTTGAAGTCCGAATTGAAGCGCCAGTCGCGGTTGAAGTAGTAGTTATACACCAGCGCGTATGGCGATACGTCGGACTGCGCGTCCTTGCGGGTACGGTAGTCGATGCCTGGCAGCTGGACTTTGCGGTCCTTGAAGTAGTACGCCTGGCCGAGGCTGATGTTCTGACGCTCGAAGCCGTTCTCTTCGATCCAGCGGCTGGTCACGCCGAGCGACAGCTTGTTTTCGTCGCCGATGCGGTCCGTGCCGCTGAAGCGGTTGTCGCGGAACAGCGAGTCGAAGTTGAACAGCGTTTCGCCGGTGTCGAACAGTGGGATGTCAACCTGGTCCTTGTACGGAACATTCAGGTAGTACAGGCGCGGCTCGAGCGTTTGGCGATAGTTGGTGCCGAACATCGAAGTGTTACGGTCGAAGTACAGGCCGCTGTCCACGCTGAAGATCGGGATGTCGCGGTTCTGGTTGCTGTTGAACTCGCCGTTCAATGGCACCGAGCCAGGGTTGAGAGCGATGTCGTTCTTGCCCTTGCCATCCAGGTCCAGGTCATAGTGGGTGTACACGTACTTCAGCTTCGGCGTGATGTAGCCGTAGCTTGCGGTCATCGGCAGGCTTATAGCCGGCGCGAGGTTCAGGCGAGTACCGTTGGCACGCGCCACACCGAAGATGTTCTGGTCGAGCCTGCGCCCATCAGGACCGGCGGTGGTGTCGATGACGCCGTCTTCGTTGAATACAGTGCCGTCTTTCAGGTCACGATCGAAGCGTACCGCTTCGGTCTCGTAACTGAAATCGAACCCGCTCGGGTGGTACGGCAACATGCCGTTGATGGTGATCTGTGGCAGCTTGTTGTACGGCGTGATCTGCGACAGGGTCGCCATCTCGTACGCTTGCGCATTCAGGCGAGCGGTGTAGTTGTCGCCACGCCAGGTCAGTGCACCCTGCTGGTTCACCACGTCATGGCTTTCGACACCGATCTGATCGGTTTCCAGATCCTGGAAGTAGAACGGATCGCTGATGTCGGTGTAGTCAACTTCAGTCATCAGGCGCTCGTCCAGGCCACCTTTGTGCTGCCAGTTGATCATCCAGCGCTGTTCTTTGTAATCAGTCTGGTCTTTGCGATCGTCGTTCTTGTCGTTCAGGTACGCGCCGCCGAACTGGCCTTCGCTGGACTTGGTCAGGTAGCGGAATTCGCCTTCCATCAGCAAGCCACGCTTGGTCATGTAGCGCGGGTACAACGTGGCGTCATAATTTGGCGCTAGGTTGAAGTAGTACGGCGTAACCAGCATGAAGCCGGTGTCGCTGGTGCTGCTGAACGAAGGCGGCAGGAAGCCGGACTGGCGACGGTCGTCGATCGGGAAGTAGATGTACGGTGTGTAGAACACCGGGAAATCCTTGACCCGAAGGGTAGCGTTGGTCGCGGTACCGAAGCCGGTCGCCGGGTTCAGGGTGATGTTGTTGCCCTTCAGCTGCCAGGCGTTGCTGCCCGGTTCGCAGGTGGTGTACGTACCATCCTTGAGGCGGATGATGGCGTTTTCGCCACGCTTGGCGTACAGGGCGCTGCCGCGGATGTGCGACTTGTGCATCACGTATTCGGCGTTGTCGACCTGGGCTGCGCCCGTGTCGAGCTGGATCTGCGCCTCGTCACCCACCACCAGCGAGCCGTTGTCGCGAATCTTGACGTTGCCCTTGAGCTCGCCACGGTTCTCGGTCTGGTAGAGGTTGGCCTCGTCGGCTTCGACCTGCATGCTGCCCTGGCGCATGACCACGTCACCGGCGAGGGTAGCGATCTGCTGCTCCTGCTGGTACTTGGAGACCTTGGCGTTGATGTAGGTCGGCGACTCGTCCTTGGGCGTGGTATCGGCCATGCCCGGGCGGGTTGGCTCGACATACGCACCGCCGCAGTACGGGCCGGTTTCGGCCAGCTGCGCGGGGGTGAGCTTGTCACGTGAGACCCAGTCGAGGTGGCTGTAATCTTCGCTGCGCGACTTCAGGCCACGGCCTTTGCTCTCGGTGACCAGCACCGGCTTGTCAGCGCTCTCGGCCTCGGCCGACGGGGCCTCGGTGCCGGACGTGAGTGCGGCACCCTCGTGCACGGGGCGCGGAGGCAAGTTGCTGGCTGGGGTCTTGGGCTTGCAGTCCCAACCACCGGAGGCGGACACTTGGCAGTCGAACTGCTCGGCTGCGACCACGTACGAGGTGGCAAATGGTTGCAGGGCCAGCAGACCGCCGGTCACCAGCAACGGAAACTTTCTACGAAACGCGGGGGATTTCAATGCCATCTTATTAGTCCGGGCTTCCTGCGTGCCATCTGCCCGCGTGTGGGGCCGCACGCCTCTCGATGGTCTGAAAAAGATGCTGGATAATAAAGCATGACCCGCTTGACGGCTAGGGCCGTCGGAGACCCTTGTAATGCCTGAACACGATGTACGCCTGCAACAACTGACTGTCTGGCTCGCCGAGCAGCTCAATGTGCTTTTCCGTAACAACGCCTGGGGGGAGGTGCCTGAGGGCAGCCTGACCGCCGCCAGCAGCGACGCCAGCTTCCGTCGCTACTTCCGCTGGGAGGGCGCAGGCCACACGTTCGTGGTCATGGATGCACCCCCGCCGCAGGAAAACTGCCGACCGTTCGTCGCCATCGACCACCTGCTGGCAGGTGCGGGCGTGCATGTGCCGCAGATTCATGCCGAAGACCTGGATCGCGGCTTCCTGCTGCTGGGGGATCTGGGGCGCCAGACCTACCTCGACGTCATCGATGCCGATAATGCCGATGGGTTGTTTGCCGATGCCATAGACGCATTGCTGGCCTTCCAGCGCCTGCCGATGAACGCGCCGCTGCCAAGCTATGACGACGCCTTGCTGCGCCGTGAGGTCGAACTGTTCCCCGAGTGGTACGTCGGGCGCGAGCTTGGCCTGGCTTTCAATGAGGCGCAGCAAGCTGCCTGGCAGCGCATCAGCCAACTGCTGATCGACAGTGCCCTGGCGCAGCCCAAAGTGCTGGTGCACCGCGACTACATGCCGCGCAACCTCATGCAGAGCACGCCCAACCCTGGCGTTCTGGACTTCCAGGACGCGGTCTACGGCCCTGTCACCTATGACATCACCTGCCTGTTCAAGGATGCCTTCCTCAGCTGGCCGCAGGCGCGCGTCGAAGGTTGGTTGCACCATTATTGGGGCAAGGCGCAGGCCGCTGGTATCCCGGTGCAGCCATCGTTCGAGGACTTCCACCGTGCCAGCGACCTGATGGGTGTGCAGCGCCATCTGAAGGTGATCGGCATCTTTGCCCGTATCTGCCACCGTGATGGCAAGCCCCGTTACCTGGCCGACGTGCCGCGTTTCTTCGCCTATATAGATGAGGTGATAAGCCGCCGCCCCGAACTCGCGGAACTGGGGCAACTGATCGCAGAGCTCAAAGCCGGAGCGCGTGCATGAAAGCGATGATCCTCGCGGCAGGCAAGGGCGAGCGCATGCGCCCGCTGACCCTGCACACCCCAAAGCCGT
The DNA here is from genome assembly GCF_047978245.1 of Pseudomonas sp. LFS044. NCBI lineage: Bacteria > Pseudomonadati > Pseudomonadota > Gammaproteobacteria > Pseudomonadales > Pseudomonadaceae > Pseudomonas > Pseudomonas sp. LFS044. Next base: position 31,233 of record NZ_JBFPFX010000016.1, on the reverse strand, counting down.
TGCTGCCGCTGGCAGGCCAGCCCTTGATCGAGTACCACCTGCGCGCCCTGGCGGCCGCAGGTTTCACCGAGGTGGTCATCAACCACGCATGGCTGGGTCAGCAGATCGAAGACCACCTGGGCGATGGCAGCCGCTTTGGCCTGAGCATCCGCTACTCGCCCGAGGGCGAGCCGCTGGAAACGGGGGGCGGGATCTTCAAGGCGCTGCCTTTGCTGGGTGATGCCCCCTTCTTGCTGATCAACGGCGATGTCTGGACCGACTACGATTTCACCCGCCTGCGCGCACCCTTGCAGGGGCTGGCGCATCTGGTACTGGTCGATAACCCTGGCCATCACGGGCGTGGCGATTTTCGCCTGGAGGGCGAACAGGTCGTGGACGGTGACGATGCGCCCGGCACCTTGACGTTCAGTGGCGTGTCGGTGCTGCACCCAGCATTGTTCGAAGGCTGCCAGGCGGGCGCCTTCAAGCTGGCGCCATTGCTGCGCCAAGCCATGACGGCAGGCCAGGTGAGTGGCGAGCATTATCGCGGCCACTGGGTCGACGTTGGCACCCAGCAGCGCCTGGCCGAGGCCGAGCAGTTGATTGAGGGGCGCGCCTGACATGTGGTGGCCAAGTACCGTGATCGGGCTGGGCGCAGGTTTTGCTGTCGCCAGTATTCCTGGCGCGCTGCTTGGCGCTTTGCTGGGCCAGGCAATGGACCGGCGCCTGCGCGTGCAGGGCTGGGACGACCTGCGCGAACGGCTGAGCGGGCGCCCGGCCCTGCGCGACGAAGAGTTGTTGTTCGTCCTGCTCGGGCGGCTGGCCAAGAGTGATGGGCGGGTGGCTGAGCAGCATATCCAGCAGGCCCGCCAGGAAATGGTCCGCCTGGACTTGGCAGAGACCGCCAGGATGCGCGCGATTGCAGCGTTCAACCGGGGCAAGGCGGGCAAGGACCGTTTGGCTGGCCATCTTCGGCGTATCCGCCTGCAGCCACACGCTGCCGAAGGCACGTTACGGGCGTGCTGGCGCATGGCCTGGGCCGATGGAAAAGCCGGCCAGCACGAGCGTGAGTTGCTGCTGGACTGGGGGCAGAAGCTTGGGCTGAGCCGGCGCCAGGTGCAGGCCATGTCACTGGAGTACGAGCCGCGCAAGATGCAGGCGGCTAGTGCGGTCATGACCTATGCGGCGGCATTGCGGCTGCTGGGTGTGGAACCCGATACCGAAGGTGACCGGGTCAAGCAGGCGTATCGGCGCTTGGTCAGCCGGCATCACCCGGACAAGCTGGCGGGCAGCGGAGCGAGTGAAATGCAGGTGCGCGAGGCCACGGAGCGGACCCGCGAGTTGCATCAGGCCTACGCGCTGATCCGCAAGCGGCGGGGGCTCTGACGGCCAGCTTTTATTCTTGGGGCGCCATCCACCCCCGCACCCGGCGGAACAACTGTTCCTGCTCGGCCGCCTTGTTCCCGGGCATGGCAATCAATGAAAGCTGCTTGTACTGGCTGTCCTTCTGCCGCTTGCTGGCCTGCAGGCGTTGCGCTGCCGCATTGCGGTCGCCGGTACGGGTCGCGTAGTAAAGGTCGGCCGCCGGCACCTTGAGGGTTGGCGTCAGGCTTTCCAGGTCGTGTTCGACCCTTGCAGGCGTCTGCGGCGCGATCATCACCAGCTTTTGCACCTGCGGCGGCTGCTTCTCGCTCAGGTAGCGTGTTGCCCAGTAGGCACCACTGCCGTGGCCGATCAGCACGATGCTGCGCGAGTTGTGCTGCTGGGCGTAGCTCACTGCCGCGTCCAGGCGGGCGAAGATGCGCTCGGCATCGGCCTGGTCATTCTGGTCGCTGGCTTGCACGGCGTCGGTGCTTTCAGCGGCATCGGCATCGGCTGCTGTGGCCTGGGCGACGTTGGCGTTGGCATCGGCCGGCGTGTCCTTGGCAGGCGCCGTCTCGCCTTTGTCTTGCTTCGCTTCGGCAACCGGGCTGGCCTCGACCCGCGCTTGTGGGCTGACGGCGAGCAAGTCAGGCAGGCTGACGCTCAGGCTGTGCCAACCGACATCGGGGAACTTGTGCCGCAGTGGGCCGACCGCGTTGGGCCAGTCGGCGGTTTCACCGGCACCGGGGACGATGATCACGGTGCCCTGCGGGTCGCTGTCGTTGGCCGGTTTCCACAGGGCCAGAAAGCTGTCGGTGCCAGCTTGCAGCGTCTGCTGTTCAGCCTTTGGCACCCGGCGTTCAAGGGCCTGCGCATCTTCCTGGCTGCGCTCCAGCAAGGGTGGGCGTGGCGCGGTGGAAGCAGGCGTTTCTGCGGCCGCCGCGGGTTGCTCGGGGTCGGCGGCCGAGGCGCCGACTGGCAGGAGCGAGGCCAGGCAGCACAATGCCAGCGTCGTGCGATAAAGTGTGGACATGAATCAACCCAAGGCCAGAATGATACCGGCAGCGTAATGGTATTTGCCCGTGACGGCCATGCTGCATGGCCGCCCTTGCCAAGACGAGCGTGTAGATGAAGCGATTGCGTCGCCTGTTGGTTATCGGCTGCTTGTGGCTGCCCTTGATTGCCTTGGCAGGGCCCGAGGTATCGTCGACAGTGGTGCTTGAGCCTGCTCAGCAGCAGTGGCTGGATGCCCACCGCAGCCTTCGGGTGGGGTTGGTGCTGCAGGCGCCCTATGCCCAGTTCGACCGCCGCTTGCAGCAACTCTATGGGGCCAATGTCGAGCTGGTCAACGCGCTTGCCCAGGCGCTCAAGCTGGACCTGACGTGGCGCAACTTCAGCGACCAGGCCAGCCTCGAACATGCGCTGCAGCAGGGCGAAATCGATTTTGCCCCCGGGCTTACGCAAACCCCGGCCAGCCTACGCCTGTGGCTGTTCAGCGACCCCTACATGCGGGTGCCGCAACTGGTGGTCGGGCCGCGCACCGGCGCCTTGGCCGTAGACCTTGAAAAGCTCGCCGAGGACGAGCGCGTCGCAGTGCGCATGCCCAGCGTGCTGGCCGACTACCTGCGCGGCAACTACGCCAACCTCAATGTGCAGGGCGTGCCCGACGAGCGCCAGGCCTTGCAACTGGTCGTCGGTGGCCAGGCCAGCTATGCCGTGCTGGACGAAGCGCAGCTCAGCCGCTTGTCCCGTGAAAGCGAGTTCGGTGAGCTGGCGGTGGTGGGCGACATCGGCCTGCCGCAGTTGCTGCGAGTGGGGTCGCGACGGGACTGGCCGCTGCTGGCCGAGGTGCTGGAACGTGGCCTGCAGGCCATGCCGGCCAAGGCGCTGGAGCAACTCCATCAGCGCTGGTTGCAGCCCAAATACCCACGCCTGAGTGATTCGACCGGTTTCTGGCAGAACCTTGCCTTGCTGTTCGGCATGTTGCTGCTGTGCGCCCTGGCCACGCTGGTGTGGCAACGTCGTCAGCAGCGCCAGCTCGAGCGTAGCCTGCTGGCGGCACGGGACACCCTGACAGAGCGGCAAGTGCGCGAAGAGGCGCTGCGCCTGAGCCAGTTCGCGATCGACCAGAGCACGGTGGGTATTCTCTGGGTCAACTGGGACAGCCATGTGCGTTACGCCAACCATGCCGTGGGGCGCATGCTCGGTTATGCCGAAGCAGCACTGCTGGAACGCCCGTTGATCGACTTCGAGCCGAACCTGACCATGGACCGCTGGCTGCAGCTATGGAAGGGCGCGCGTGCCGGTGAGGCCGGGGCGCGGCAGTTCGAAACCCAGTGCCTGCGCGCCGATGGCAGCTTGTTACCGGTGGAACTGTCGTTGAGCTTCCTGCGCTTTCGTGACGCCGAGTACCTGGTGGTGTACCTCGCCGATGTCACCGAACGCCATCGCGCTCTGGCGGCATTGCGCGAAAGCGAAGCGCGGCTCAAGGGTATTGCCGGCAATGTCCCGGGGCTGGTGTTCCGCCTGGAGCCTGCGCCCGCCGAGGGGGACCCGGAGTTCCCCTACATCAGCGAGGGCAGCGAGGCGCTGGTCGGCTATACGCCGGCACAGATCCAGCACCCGCAGATGGGCTTGCGCAACCTGGTGCATCCAGATGACCGGGCGGACTATCACCAGGTTCAGGACCTGGCCATAGCCCGCGACCGCGACTGGTCATGGCAGGGGCGTATCCTGACCCGCGCAGGTGAACAGCGGTGGGCCGACATCAAGGCCAGTACCCGGCGCCTGGCCAATGGCCGGGTGGTCTGGGACGGTATCGTCTGGGACATCACCCAGAGCAAGCGCGCGGAGTTGGCGCTGGCAAAGTCCCAGGAGCAGCTGCGCGAACTGTCGGCGCACCTGGAGAGCGTGCGCGAGGAAGAAAAGGCCCGCATCGCCCGTGAAGTGCATGATGAGCTGGGGCAGATGCTGACCGTGCTCAAGCTGGAAGTCTCGATGTGCGAACTGGCCTTCGCTGAACTGGACCCGGCCCTCAACGAGCGCCTGGCCAGCATGAAGCGCCTGATCGCCCAGTTGTTCCAGCTGGTCCGTGACGTGGCCACCGCACTGCGCCCGCCCATTCTCGACGCCGGCATCGCTTCGGCCGTCGAGTGGCAAGCCCGGCGCTTCGAAGCACGCACGCAGATACCTTGCCTGGTGCTGGTGCCGGATAATCTGCCAGCATTGAGTGATGCCAAGGCCACCGGGTTGTTTCGTATTCTTCAGGAGGCGCTCACCAACGTCATGCGCCATGCCCAGGCGCACAGCGTGGAGATAGAGCTGGTGCGCGAGGGCGAAAAGCTGCGCATGACCGTCAGTGACGACGGCAGCGGTTTTTGCCTCGACCGGGCCCGGCCGACCTCGTTCGGCCTGGTAGGCGTACGCGAGCGGGTGTTGATGCTCGGTGGCAGCATGGCGTTGCACAGCGAACCCGGCGAAGGCACCAGCCTGAGCGTGACCATTGCGTTGGAGTAGGAGAGCGATCGTGATTCGAGTGCTGGTGGCCGAAGACCACACCATTGTCCGCGAAGGCATCAAGCAGTTGATTGGCCTGGCCAAGGACATGCAGGTGGTGGGGGAGGCCGGCAATGGCGAGCAATTGCTCGAAGCCCTGCGCCACACCCCCTGCGAAGTGGTGTTGCTGGATATCTCCATGCCCGGCGTGAATGGCCTGGAGGCGATCCCGCGGATACGCGCGTTGCACAGCCCGCCGGCGATCCTGATGCTGTCGATGCACGACGAAGCGCAGATGGCCGCGCGTGCACTCAAGGCTGGCGCTGCCGGCTATGCCACCAAGGACAGTGACCCAGCCTTGCTGCTGACGGCGATCCGCCGGGTGGCGGGCGGCGGGCGCTACATCGACCCGGCACTGGCCGACCGTATGGTCTTCGAGGTGGGCCTGACCGAGACGCGGCCTTTGCACACTTTACTGTCAGAGCGGGAGTTCTCGGTGTTCGAGCGCTTGGCCCAAGGTGCCAACGTCAACGACATTGCCCAGCAGCTGGCGCTGTCCAGCAAGACCATCAGCACCCACAAGGCGCGGCTGATGCAGAAGCTCAAGGTCCACTCGCTGGCGGAACTGGTGAAGTACGCCATGGAGCACAAGCTGGTGTAGGAGCGGGCTTGCCCGCGAAGGGCCCGACCTGCTGAGCGCGGTAGGGGCCGACGCATTCGCAGGCAAGCCCAGTAATAGTGCCCGCCCACACGTTGCATCCCAATCCCGACATCCGTGTAGGGCGATCCCTACAGCAAGTCTTCCATCCGGATGATGGCATTCTCTCCGCACCCCCGATTTCCGGGCGCTTGCGCCTTCTTTAGTCTTTGCCTACGCAGTCATTCCAACAAGAAGGTGCAGGCATGAGCGAGGCGATTTCGAACGCGACCACCGGCGAGACGCTGGTCAGCTTCCGTGGTGTGCAGAAGAGCTACGACGGCGAATCGCTGATCGTCAAAGACCTCAACCTGGACATTCGCAAAGGTGAGTTCCTCACCCTGCTCGGCCCCTCCGGGTCGGGCAAGACCACCAGCCTGATGATGCTGGCCGGTTTCGAGACACCTACCGCCGGTGAGATCCAGCTGGCCGGGCGCTCCATCAACAACGTGCCGCCACACAAGCGTGACATCGGCATGGTGTTCCAGAACTACGCATTGTTCCCGCACATGACCGTGGCCGAAAACCTCGCCTTCCCGCTGAGCGTGCGCAACCTCAGCAAGACCGACATCAGTGAGCGGGTCAAGCGCGTGCTGGGCATGGTCCAGCTCGATGCGTTCGCCAAGCGCTACCCCGGCCAGTTGTCCGGCGGCCAGCAGCAGCGTGTGGCCCTGGCCCGGGCGCTGGTGTTCGAGCCGCAACTGGTGCTGATGGACGAACCACTCGGCGCGCTCGACAAGCAGTTGCGTGAACACATGCAGATGGAGATCAAGCACATCCACCAGCGCCTTGGCGTGACGGTGGTCTACGTGACCCATGACCAGGGCGAAGCGCTGACCATGTCTGACCGCGTGGCGGTGTTCCATCAGGGCGAGATCCAGCAGATCGCCGACCCTCGCACCCTCTATGAAGAACCACGCAACACCTTCGTCGCCAACTTCATCGGCGAGAACAACCGCATCAACGGCACCTTGCTGGCCAGCGACGGCAACCGTTGCCAGGTGCAACTGGCCCGTGGGGAGCGGGTCGAGGCACTGGCGGTGAACGTTGGCCAGGCCGGCGACCCGGTGACCTTGTCGGTGCGCCCGGAGCGCGTGCGCCTCAATGGCCACAGCGAAAATTGCGTCAACCGCTTCTCGGGCCGTGTGGCCGAATTCATCTACCTGGGCGACCACGTGCGGGTGCGCCTGGAAGTCTGCGGCAAGGCCGACTTCTTCGTGAAGCAGCCGATTGCCGAACTTGACCCGGCCCTGGCCGTGGGTGATGTGGTACCGCTCGGCTGGGAAGTGGAGCACGCGCGCGCGCTCGATCCGATTGCCGAAGCCCACTGATGGATTGCTTCACCAACCCTGTACTGTGGAGAGAATAATAATGCGCAAGCAGCTGAAACTGACCGCCCTGGCCCTCGGCCTGTTCGCCGCCGGCCAGGCCATGGCGGCAGACCTGACCGTGGTTTCCTTCGGCGGCGCCAACAAGGCAGCCCAGGTCAAGGCGTTCTACGAGCCTTGGGAGAAGGCCGGCAATGGCAAGATCGTCGCCGGTGAGTACAACGGTGAGATGGCCAAGGTCAAAGCCATGGTCGATACCAAGAGCGTCTCCTGGAACCTGGTCGAGGTAGAGTCGCCAGAGCTGGCGCGCGGTTGCGACGAGGGCATGTTCGAAGAGCTCGACCCGGCGCTGTTCGGGAGCGAGGACGACTATGTACCGGGTGCAATCCAGCCCTGCGGTGTCGGCTTCTTCGTCTGGTCCACGGTGCTGGCCTACAACGCCGACAAGCTCAAGACTGCGCCCACCAGTTGGGCCGATTTCTGGGATACCAAGCAGTTCCCGGGCAAGCGTGGCCTGCGCAAGGGCGCCAAGTACACCTTGGAGTTCGCCTTGATGGCCGACGGGGTCGCGCCGAAGGAAGTCTACAAAGTGCTGGCCACCAAAGAAGGCCAGGACCGCGCCTTCAAGAAACTCGACGAACTCAAGCCAAGCATCCAGTGGTGGGAAGCTGGCGCCCAGCCGCCACAGTACCTGGCGTCGGGTGACGTGGTCATGAGTTCCGCCTACAACGGCCGCATCGCCGCCGTGCAGAAAGAGAGCAACCTCAAGGTGGTGTGGAACGGTGGGATCTACGACTTCGACGCGTGGGCCATCCCGAAAGGCGCCAAGGATGTGGAAGCGGCGAAGAAGTTCATTGCCTTCACCGTCCAGCCTGAGCAGCAGAAGACCTACTCCGAGAACATCGCCTATGGCCCGGCCAACTCCAAGGCCGTCCCGCTGCTGGCGGATGCCGTGAAGAAGGACATGCCGACCACGCCTGACAACATCGCCAATCAGGTGCAGATCGACGTGGCGTTCTGGGCGGACAACAGCGAGCAGCTGGAGCAACGCTTCAACGCCTGGGCGGCGAAGAAGTAAACACTGGGTGCCGCTACGCGGCTCATCGCCGGCAAGCCGGCCCCCACAGGTGAGGTGAAAGCCTGGGGGTGTGGCAGCCGGTTTGCCGGCGATGGGCTGCGCAGCAGCCCCAATTACAGCCTGTTTTGCGGAGTCCACCATGGCCATTGCAGTGCCCCTCACCGAAGGCGCAGGTCCAAATCTGAAACAGCGCCTCAAGCATGCCGAGCGCATCAACCGCTGGAAGGCGCAGGCGTTGATCGCGCCGCTGGCGCTGTTCCTGCTGCTGGTGTTCCTGGTGCCGATTGCGGCGCTGCTGTACAAAAGCGTCGGCAACCCCGAAGTGGTCGCTGGCCTGCCTCGCACCGTCGAAGCGGTGCAACAGTGGGATGGCAAAGGGCTGCCGGGCGAGGACGTGTACAAAGCGCTGAGCCTTGACCTGCCTGAGGCGCGCAAGAACCAGTCGCTGGGCGACCTGTCCAAGCGCTTGAACATGGAACTGGCCGGTTATCGCAGCCTGTTGTCGAAGACTGCCCGGGCGCTGCCGTTCAAGGCCGAACCTGCTTCCTACAAGGAAGCGCTGCAGGCCCTTGACGAACGTTGGGGGGACCCTGCGTACTGGCAGGCGGTGCGCCGCAACACCAGCAGCGTCACGTCCTATTACCTGCTGGCGTCGGTCGACCACCGTATCGACGATCTCGGCGAACTGGCCAAGGCCACCCCCGACCAGGCCATCTACCTGGACATCTTCGCCCGTACCCTGTGGATGGGTGTAGTGATCACCGTCATTTGCCTGCTGCTGGCGTACCCGCTGGCCTACCTGCTGGCCAACTTGCCGACCCGGCAGAGCAACTTGCTGATGATCCTGGTGTTGCTGCCGTTCTGGACCTCGATCCTGGTGCGGGTGGCGGCGTGGATCGTACTGCTGCAGTCAGGCGGCCTGATCAACAGCGCGCTGATGGCGATGGGCATCATCGACCAGCCGCTGGAACTGGTGTTCAACCGCACCGGCGTGTACATCTCGATGGTGCACATCTTGCTGCCGTTCATGATCCTGCCGCTGTACAGCGTGATGAAAGGTATTTCGCCGAGCTACATGCGCGCCGCCATCTCGCTGGGCTGCCACCCGTTCGCCAGCTTCTGGCGGGTGTACTTCCCGCAGACCTACGCAGGCGTTGGCGCGGGTTGCCTGCTGGTGTTCATCCTGGCCATCGGCTACTACATCACCCCGGCGCTGCTCGGCAGCCCGAACGACCAAATGGTCAGCTACTTCGTTGCCTTCTATACCAACACCAGCATCAACTGGGGCATGGCCACCGCGCTGGGCGGCCTTCTGCTTCTGGCGACCGTGCTGCTGTACCTGATCTATAGCTGGCTGGTTGGCGCCAGCCGCCTGCGCCTGAGCTGAGGAGCCTTGTGATGCTTAGCCCCTACATGTCGCCCGTGGAGCGGGTGTGGTTCTACAGCCTGCGGATTCTGTGCGGCCTGATCCTGCTGTTTTTGGTGTTGCCGGTGCTGGTGATCGTGCCGCTGTCGTTCAACAGTGGCAGTTTCCTGGTCTACCCGCTGCAGGGCTTCTCGCTGCAGTGGTATCAGGATTTCTTCGCCTCGGCCGAGTGGATGCGTGCGCTGAAGAACAGCATCATCGTCGCCCCCGCGGCTACGGTGCTGGCGATGGTCTTCGGCACATTGGCGTCGATCGGCCTGACCCGCGGGGACTTTCCCGGCAAGTCGCTGGTGATGGCGCTGGTGATTTCGCCAATGGTGGTGCCGGTGGTGATCATCGGGGTGGCCAGCTACCTGTTCTTCGCCCCGCTGGGCATGGGCAACAGCTTCATCTCACTGATCCTGGTGCACGCGGTGCTGGGTGTGCCGTTCGTCATCATCACCGTGTCGGCCACGCTGCAGGGTTTCAATTACAACCTGGTGCGTGCGGCGGCCAGCCTGGGCGCCTCGCCGTTGCTGGCCTTTCGCAAGGTGACGTTGCCGCTGATCGCGCCTGGGGTGATCTCGGGGGCACTGTTCGCCTTTGCCACCTCGTTCGATGAAGTGGTGGTGACGCTGTTCCTCGCCGGGCCTGAGCAGGCCACCCTGCCTCGGCAGATGTTCAGCGGCATCCGCGAAAACCTGAGCCCGACGATTGCGGCGGCGGCGACGTTGTTGATCGCCTTCTCGGTGGTGCTGTTGCTGACCTTGGAGTGGCTACGCGGGCGCAGCGAGAAGCTCAGGACTCAACAGCCCGCCTGATGATGGGCTGCCTGCGCCGGCCCCTTCGCGGCTAAAGCCGCGCCCACAGGGATTGCGCAGGTCGCCAGCTTGCACAGAATCTGTGTGGGCGGCTTTAGCCGCGAAGAGGCCGGAACAGGTTAAAACGGTTACAATGCGCGCCACCGTGATTCTGCCAACAGGTGCGCCATGCAGCCCTACGCTATTGCCCCCTCCATTCTGTCCGCCGATTTCGCCCGCCTGGGTGCCGATGTCGATGCCGTGCTGGAAGCGGGCGCCGACATCGTCCACTTCGATGTGATGGACAACCACTACGTACCCAACCTGACCATCGGCCCGATGGTCTGCACAGCGCTGCGCAAGTACGGCGTGACTGCGCCGATCGACGTGCACCTGATGGTCAGCCCGGTCGACCGCATCATCGGCGACTTCATCGAAGCCGGTGCCAGCTACATCACCTTCCACCCGGAAGCCTCGCAGCACATCGACCGCTCGCTGCAGTTGATCAAGGACGGTGGCTGCAAGGCCGGCCTGGTGTTCAACCCGGCCACCAGCCTGGACGCGCTGAAGTACGTGATGGACAAGGTCGACATGGTGCTGCTGATGAGCGTCAACCCAGGCTTCGGTGGGCAGAAGTTCATCCCTGGCACCCTCGACAAGCTGCGCGAAGCCCGCGCGCTGATCGACGCCAGCGGCCGTGACATTCGCCTGGAAATCGACGGTGGGGTCAACGTCAACAATATCCGTGAAATCGCTGCCGCTGGCGCCGATACGTTCGTGGCTGGCTCGGCCATCTTCAATGCGCCGGACTACCGTGAAGTCATCGCCAAAATGCGCGACGAACTGGCTCAGGCGCGCCCATGAGCGGCTTCGAGCAGCTGTTCCCGGGGACGCTGCCCAGGCTGGTGATGTTCGATCTGGACGGTACCCTGATCGATTCGGTCCCCGACCTGGCTGCAGCCGTCGACCGCATGCTGCTCGAATTGGGCCGACCGGCCGCAGGGCTCGATGCCGTGCGGCACTGGGTCGGCAACGGCGCACCGGTGCTGGTGCGCCGTGCGCTTGCCGGTGGCCTCGATCACTCGGCAGTCGATGACGAACTGGCCGAACGTGGCCTGGCGCTGTTCATGGAGGCGTACGCCGAAAGCCATGAACTGACAGTGGTCTACCCCGGTGTGCACGACACGCTGCGCTGGTTGCGCAAGCAGGGTGTGGAGATGGCGCTGATCACCAACAAGCCGGAGCGCTTCGTCGCCCCGTTGCTCGACCAGATGAAGATCGGCCGCTATTTCCGCTGGATCATCGGCGGTGACACCCTGCCACAGAAAAAGCCCGACCCTGCCGCCTTGCTGTTCGTCATGAAAATGGCGGGCGTCGAGCCAGGCCAGGCGCTGTTTGTCGGCGATTCGCGCAGTGACGTGCTGGCGGCCAAGGCTGCCGGTGTGCAGTGCGTTGGCTTGAGCTATGGCTACAACCATGGCCGGCCTATCGATGAAGAGTCGCCCACCCTGGTAATCGGCGACTTGCGCCTGTTGCTGCCTGGTTGCGTAGTCACCGACACTGGGATAACGTTGGCGGACCTTCAAGCCTCACAAGACAGAGAGCCCACCGTGGTGGTTACTGGCAAATTCTGGATGAAAGTCATCAAGGCCCTGGCCCGTTGGCGTTGGCGCGCCTGACTTCTACCCGCCGGCGCCTGCCGGCCCGTCCGTTTGCCTGACTCTTACTGTTGCCCCGAGGCTACTCATGACCCGCGAAGAATTCCTGCGCCTGGCTGCTGCCGGCTACAACCGCATCCCCCTGGCCTGTGAAACCCTGGCCGACTTCGATACCCCCCTGTCCATCTACCTGAAGCTTGCCGACCAGGCCAACTCGTACCTGCTCGAATCCGTACAGGGCGGCGAGAAGTGGGGCCGTTATTCGATGATCGGCCTGCCTTCTCGTACGGTTATGCGGGTGCATGGTTACCACGTGAGCATCCTGCAGGATGGCGAAGAAGTCGAAAGCCACGATGTGGAAGACCCACTGGCCTTCGTCGAAACCTTCAAGGACCGCTACAAGGTCGCCGACATCGCTGGCCTGCCGCGCTTCAATGGCGGCCTCGTCGGTTACTTCGGCTACGACTGTGTGCGTTATGTGGAAAAACGCCTGGGCGCCTGCCCGAACCCGGACCCGCTGGGCGTGCCGGACATCCTGTTGATGGTCTCGGATGCCGTGGTGGTGTTCGACAACCTGGCCGGCAAGATGCACGCGATCGTCCTGGTCGACCCGTCAGAGGAGCAGGCCTTCGAACAGGGCCAGGCACGCCTGCAAGGCCTTTTGGCCAAGCTGCGTGAGCCGATCACCCCGCGCCGAGGCCTGGACCTGAGCCGCCCGATGGCCGCTGAGCCGGCCTTCCGCTCCAGCTTCACTCAGGGTGACTACGAGCGGGCGGTGGACACGGTCAAGGAATACATCCTGGCCGGCGACTGCATGCAGGTGGTGCCTTCCCAGCGCATGTCGATCGACTTCAAGGCGGCGCCCATCGACTTGTACCGTGCGCTGCGTTGTTTCAACCCGACGCCGTACATGTACTTCTTCAACTTCGGTGACTTCCACGTGGTCGGCAGTTCGCCTGAAGTGCTGGTACGGGTGGAAGACAATCTGGTTACCGTACGCCCGATTGCCGGCACCCGCCCGCGCGGGGCTACCGAAGAGGCGGACCGTGCGCTGGAAGACGACCTGCTGTCGGACGACAAGGAAATTGCCGAGCACTTGATGCTGATCGACCTGGGCCGCAACGATGTGGGCCGTGTGTCGTCCACCGGTAGCGTGCGCCTGACCGAGAAGATGGTGATCGAGCGTTACTCGAACGTCATGCACATCGTTTCCAACGTCACCGGCCAGCTGGCTGAGGGCCTGACCGCCATGGACGCCCTGCGGGCGATTCTGCCAGCGGGCACGTTGTCGGGTGCGCCGAAGATCCGTGCGATGGAGATCATCGACGAGCTGGAGCCGGTCAAGCGTGGCGTATACGGTGGTGCGGTGGGCTACTTTGCCTGGAACGGCAACATGGACACCGCGATTGCTATTCGCACAGCGGTGATCAAGGACGGCGAACTGCATGTGCAGGCCGGTGGCGGTATCGTCGCCGACTCGGTGCCGGCGCTGGAATGGGAAGAAACCATCAACAAGCGCCGGGCAATGTTCCGCGCAGTGGCGCTGGCCGAGCAGACGCCTGCCGAGTAGAGCGCAGGGGCTGCCTTGCAGCCCAATCGCCGGCAAGCCGGCTCCCACAGGTATCGCGCAGGGCTTGTCGGAGCGGCACTGCCGGCAGGGTGGGAGCCGGCTTGCCGGCGAGGGGCCGTAACAGGTTGGCTTAGAAATCCAGGGTTATCCCCAGGCTGACCCCTTGCTGGGTCAACTCATCACTCTTGCGCCAGCTGTAGTTCCCTCGCAAATGCACCCCGGCCACCAGCTCATGGCTCAGCCCCAGGCTGGCGCGGGTCAGATTGCTGTTTGGCGTATATCCGGTAAGCGTGAAGTCATTGTCCGGCAGTGTCGTCAGGTGCATCGTCAGGTCCTGCTGGTCATCCTCGAACTCATGCTCGCGCGCCACCTCGGCGAACACCCGCGTACCCGGCACCAGCTGCACACTGCCCAGCAGGCCTGCGCCCAAGCGCCGCGAGGTGCGCTCCTGGTCGTCGAAGCCCAGCGCCGTGGAGCGCCCACTCTTTTCGTCATAGCCATCGACTTTGACCCGCGCATAGTCGGCACTGACGAATGGCGCCAGTTGCCAGGTGCTGCTGTCGGGCGCCAGGTTATAGCCCAGCCGGCCCGTCACCGCCCAGGCTTCGCCATTGCTGTCGCCTTTCTCGCTGCGGTCATTCACACCCAGTGCGAACGTGCGCTTGAGGTCGCGGTAATCCAGGTGCCCGGCGCTCAGCGCAGCGTCGGCCCACCAACGGTCGTGACGGAACTGGGCGAAGGCGCTGGCCAAGTAGCTGTCGAGCTTATAGTCCGAGTCCTGTTCACCTGCCTCCAGTTTCTGCCGATAGACACCACCGGCAAGCCCGACCCGCCATGCGTCGTTGAGCCGGTAGCTGCCCCCCAGGGTCAGGTTATAGCCGCGCCCGTCGGCATTGGCCGCACTGCGCTGGCTGTCGAAATCCAGGTCTTGCGCACCGGTGGCGACAAAGGCCTGCCATTGGCCGACCGCTTGCCAGGGTGCCTGCCACTGGTTGCGCAGCTCGTCCTGGTGCGCGCGCAGGCTGGCGTGGGCCATTTCCGGCAGCAGCGTCAGCTCCCAAGGGGCGGAAAGGATCGAGTAGCCATAGTCCGCAATCAACTGCTGGCCGGCGATGGTCGGGTGCACCGAATCATCGAACAGTAGCTTGGTTGGGTCGGGGTTGCTGCCGTTGATGCCATACACCGGGTTTTCCACGCAACTGTCGCCGCTGTAGCAAGTGCCGATCAGGTTCTGGCCGCTGGCCAGGCCGAACTGCGTCGGGTTGGCCACGGCTTCGCTCAGCAGCACCGGAATGTTCAGCGGGATGATCTCGGCGTCGATCTGGCCCAGTTGGCCGACCAATGCCTGGTTGAACACGGCGGACAGCTGCGACAGCGGGTTTTGTTGCGGGGTGCCGCTGAAGTTCGGTGTCTGGCCAAGGTCCGGGAGCAGCCAGACCATGATGTAGCGCGCCCCACCTTGTTGCAAGGCCTGGGCGCTGGCGGCCAGGCGTGAGCCTGCGGCCGCGGCGTCGGCAGGGCTGTTTACCAAGCCCTGCAGAAAATCGTTACCACCGCCGGTCAGGTAATAGAGCGCGTTGGGGTCGGCGCGCAGGCCGTTTGCCAGGTAGCCGGGGCGCTCTCGAAGTACGGCTCCAGCACCGTTGGTGCCGGGAGGAACGACGAGCTGGGAAGTCTGCGTGATGGAGTCGAGAATCTGCTGGGTAGTGTAGCCACCCACGGCCCAGTTGTTGCCATCGGGGCGTATCCCTAGTGACGTGGACGGGTTCAGATCATCCGGGCTTACGCCCAATCGCCCGCCAAGAATCATCGGTGAGACAGGTGCGAAGTTGCCATTCTCGTCACGATTGGTAAACCGCATGCCCGCCGTACCGCCGCTCAGGTCGGGAAACTGCCCGGCATCGGCCAGGCTGTCACCGAACACGATCATGCTCGAGTAAGGGGAGGGGGCAGCGAACGCCTGGCTGCACGCCAGCGCCAATGTAGCCACGGTAAAGCGCAATAACGGTGGTTTTCGCATCGATGAACATCCTTTTCATTGTTTTTATGAGAACAACTCGAGCGACCATAGCAAATCGCGGGGCATAGCTCCCAAGTCCATTCGTTTCGTGTGTTTACCGGGATATTGCGCCCGCCGCCCCGGTAGGCTACTGTGCCTGCAAGTATGAGCGAGACCTATCCCGTGTTGATCGTCAGCAAACTCTTGATGCGCGTTATCAAGGCCCACGCCCGTTGGCGTTGGCGCGCCTGACTTTATCTCTTGCCGGCCCGCCCGGCCCGTCCCTGTATGCCTTCCTGTCCGATTTCGAGCGCCCTTAGTGGCAGCGCCGTGTCTGTTTATGGCGTAGGAAGGTTCGACTTTTAAAGTCAGTAGATTCTAGAGGTTTAGCCTGATGTTACTGATGATCGACAATTACGACTCATTCACTTACAACGTCGTGCAATACCTTGGCGAGTTGGGTGCCGACGTCAAGGTCATGCGCAACGACGAAATCACCGTTGCCGAGATCGAAGCCCTCAACCCTGAGCGCATTGTCGTCTCGCCTGGCCCGTGCACACCGAGCGAAGCCGGTGTTTCAATCGAAGCCATCCTGCATTTCGCCGGCAAGCTGCCGATTCTTGGTGTATGCCTGGGCCACCAGTCCATTGGCCAAGCCTTTGGTGGTGAGGTCGTCCGGGCCCGCCAGGTGATGCATGGCAAGACCAGCCCGGTATACCACCGTGACCTGGGCGTGTTCGCCGGCCTCAACAACCCACTTACCGTAACCCGCTACCATTCCCTGGTGGTCAAGCGCGAAACGCTGCCTGATTGCCTGGAGGTGACCGCCTGGACAGCCCATGACGACGGTTCGGTCGACGAGATCATGGGCCTGCGTCACAAGACCCTGAATATTGAAGGGGTGCAGTTCCACCCCGAGTCCATCCTGACCGAGCAGGGCCACGAGCTGTTCGCCAACTTCCTCAAGCAGACCGGCGGCCGCCGCTAAGGACCGAGCATGGATATCAAGAGCGCGTTGAGCCGTATCGTCGGCCAACTGGACCTTTCCACCGAAGAAATGCGCGACGTCATGCGCCAGATCATGACCGGCCAGTGCAGCGAGGCGCAGATCGGTGCCTTCCTCATGGGCATGCGCATGAAAAGCGAAAGCATCGATGAGATCGTCGGTGCGGTGTCGGTGATGCGCGAACTGGCCGACAAGGTCGAGCTGAAAAGCCTCGATGGCGTCGTCGACATCGTTGGCACCGGCGGTGATGGTGCCAACATCTTCAACGTTTCCACTGCCTCCTCGTTCGTCCTGGCGGCGGCGGGCTGCACCGTGGCCAAGCATGGTAACCGCGCGGTATCCGGCAAGAGCGGCAGTGCCGACCTGCTGGAAGCCGCCGGCATCTACCTGAACCTGACGCCGGTACAGGTCGCGCGCTGCATCGACAGCCTGGGCATCGGTTTCATGTTCGCCCAGAGCCATCACTCCGCTATGAAACATGCCGCCGGCCCGCGTCGCGACCTGGGGCTGCGCACCCTGTTCAACATGCTTGGCCCGCTTACGAATCCGGCCGGTGTGAAGCACCAGGTGGTTGGCGTGTTCAGCCAGGCGCTGTGCCGCCCTCTGGCCGAAGTGCTGCAACGCCTGGGCAGCAAGCATGTGCTGGTGGTGCATTCGAAGGATGGCCTGGACGAATTCAGCCTGGCGGCACCCACCTTCGTCGCTGAGCTGAAAAATGACCAGATCACTGAATACTGGGTCGAGCCGGAAAACCTCGGCATGAAGAGCCAGAGCCTGCATGGCCTGGCGGTCGAGAACCCACAGGCATCGCTGGAGCTGATCCGTGATGCGCTGGGCCGGCGCAAGACCGAAAACGGCCAGAAGGCTGCAGAAATGATCGTGCTCAACGCGGGCGCGGCCCTGTATGCCGCCGACCATGCAATGACCCTGGCGCAGGGTGTTGAACTCGCCCACGACGTACTGCATACCGGGCTGGCCTGGGAGAAGCTGCAGGAGCTGGGTGCATTTACGGCGGTATTCAAGGTGGAGAACGAAGCATGAGTGTCCCGACGGTGCTGGAACGGATCATCGCCCGCAAGTTTCAGGAAGTGGCCGAGCGCAGCGCGCGCGTCAGCCTTGCCGAGCTGGAGCAGCTTGCCAAGCAGGCCGATGCGCCACGCGGCTTCGCCAATGCGTTGATCGAGCAGGCCAAGCGCAAGCAGCCTGCAGTGATCGCCGAAATCAAGAAGGCCTCGCCGAGCAAGGGTGTCATCCGCGAGAACTTCGTGCCGTCGGAAATTGCCGTCAGCTATGAGAAGGGCGGGGCGACCTGCCTGTCGGTGCTGACCGACGTGGACTACTTCCAGGGGGCGGATGAGTACCTTCAGCAGGCACGTGCCGCTGTTTCGCTGCCTGTGATCCGCAAGGACTTCATGGTCGACCCTTACCAGATCGTCGAAGCCCGTGCCCTGGGTGCCGACTGTGTGCTGCTGATCGTATCGGCGCTGGACGACGTGAAGATGGCCGAGCTGGCTGCTACGGCTAAGGATGTCGGCCTTGATGTACTGGTTGAAGTGCACGATGGCGATGAACTGGAGCGTGCGTTGAAAACCCTCGACACACCACTGGTGGGTGTCAACAACCGCAACCTGCATACGTTCGAAGTCAGCCTGGACACCACACTCGACCTGCTGCCACGCATCCCACGTGACCGCCTGGCCATTACCGAGAGCGGCATTCTGAACCGTGCTGATGTCGAATTGATGGCGATCAACGAGGTCTATTCGTTCCTGGTGGGTGAGGCGTTTATGCGGGCGGAGCAACCGGGGCTGGAATTGCAGCGGTTGTTCTTCCCGGACCAGGTGAAGAAGACTGTTCAGCAACTGGACTGATCAAGACGAAGCCGGCTTTTGCCGGCTTTTTTGTTTGCCTGAATCAAAGGTGGCCAATGACTGACCAACCCCTGGCTTTGACCGTCGAACAAGGTCTGCACGCCGAACAGGACCTGCTGGCAGCGGTATGCCGCGGTGAACGCGACTACGGCGTGTTGTTTTGGCGCCCGACTGACCATGCCCTGGTCATGCCCCGGCGCATGAGCCGGCTGGACAACTTCGAAGCGGCCTGTTCGGAGCTGGCGATCGCTGGCTGGCCAGTGCTGCTTCGCGAAACCGGTGGCGAGCCGGTGCCGCAGTCGCATGCCACGGTGAATGTGGCGCTGGTGTACGTAGCGCCGCGCAGCGAGGGCGACCACGGCCGCATCGAAAACGCTTACGAGCGCCTGTGCCTGCCGTTGTGCGATGTGCTGCGCGAGTGGGGGGGTGTGGCTTCGGTCGGCGAAATCGACGGTGCCTTCTGCGATGGCCGCTTCAACGTCAACCTCAATGGCCGCAAGTTGGTCGGCACCGCCCAGCGCTGGCGCCAGGGCCTGGGTGGCAAGCGGCCGGTGGTACTGGTGCACGGTGCGTTGTTGCTGGATAACGAGCGAGAGTCGATGGTGGCTGCGGTCAACAGTTTCAATGAGTGTTGCGAACTGGAGCAGCGCTGCCGTGCCGACAGCCACATCGCCCTGCATGAAGTGGCACCCCAGGCGCCCTGGTTCGAGCGCCTGTCGCAGGCCTACGAAGAAGTACTGGCGAACCTGCCAAAAGATTAACGGGTACCGTAGACCACCATGGTCTTGCCCTTGACCTGGACCAGGCTGCGTTCCTCGAGGTCCTTGAGGACGCGGCCGACCATTTCCCGCGAGCAACCGACAATACGGCCAATTTCCTGACGGGTTATCTTGATTTGCATGCCGTCCGGGTGGGTCATGGCGTCCGGCTGTTTGCACAGGTCAAGCAGGCAGCGGGCAACCCGGCCAGTCACGTCGAAGAAGGCCAGGTCGCCGACCTTGCGTGTGGTGTTGCGCAGGCGTTGGGCCATCTGGCTGCCGAGGGCGTAGAGGATGTCCGGGTCTTGCCGGGCCAGGTCGCGGAACTTGTCGTAGCTGATTTCCGCCACTTCGCATTCGGTCTTGGCGCGCACCCAGGCGCTGCGTTGCTGGTCGCTGCCCGCCGTTTCGAACAGGCCTAGCTCACCAAAGAAATCGCCATTGTTGAGGTAGGCGATGATCATCTCGTGGCCTTCGTCATCTTCGATGATGATGGTGACTGAACCCTTGAGGATGAACGACAGCGTTTCGGCTCGGTCACCGGCGCAGATGATGTTGCTCTTGGCGGTGTAGCGGCGGCGCTGGCAGTGCACCAGCAGCTTGTCGATGTTCTTGATCTTGGCGGGTAGGGCTGAGGCAACCATCACGAAATCCTGTTCGATGCGACGCATAGGCTCTTGTTTGAGGTTGGCTGACGCGACGCGTCAGTCAATTGGCGCCAGCTTATCAGACACTGCAGGATGTTTCGGCACAAATGCGACGCGTGTTGAGCTTTTCCGACAGCCATACAAGGCTTAAGCTGACACCCTTTTGCGAAATCCAGGAGTATGGACAGATGAAGGCACGCATCCAGTGGGCCGGTGAAGCGATGTTCCTCGGCGAATCGGGGAGCGGCCACGTCGTGGTGATGGATGGCCCGCCCGAAGCTGGCGGTCGTAACCTGGGCGTGCGCCCTATGGAAATGCTCTTGCTCGGCCTGGGTGGCTGCAGCAGCTTCGACGTGGTGAGCATCCTGAAAAAATCGCGCCAGGCCGTGGAAAGCTGTGAAGCCTTCCTGGAAGCCGAGCGCGCCAGCGAAGACCCGAAGGTGTTCACCAAGATCCACATGAATTTCGTGGTGAAGGGCCGTGCGCTGAAAGAAGCGCAGGTCAAGCGTGCGGTGGAGCTGTCGGCCGAGAAGTACTGCTCGGCGTCGATCATGCTGGAGCGCGCCGGTGTGGAAATTACCCACGGCTACGAGATTGTAGAGCTGGGTTGACTCCGCTTGTCCGGGGCCGCGCAGTGGCCCCGGCGATCCTCAGTTGCGCAAGGCAGGCAGAGCGGCCATCAACCAGCTTGGTACGCGACGTCGCACTGACTGGCTCAAGTGCTCCCGGCGCTTCTGATACGCCAGCCCCAAACCGATGACCCCCAGCCCGATCAGCGTCACCACCACCGGGAACAGCAGCGATTCGGCAAACACCTCGTAAGACAGATAGCCCAGATAAGCCGCCACCCCCAACGCTCCGAACACCATGAACAGCGGCCTGCTTAGCAGCACCGCCATGGCCATCAGCGCAAGGTTGACCAGGCAATACAACGCCTTGCCCAGTTCACTGTCGCTTTCCATCATTGTCAGCCCACCCCAGAACGCCGCGAGCCCTGCCAGGTAACCCCAGTGGGCATAGTCCTCACGGGTACGGCCGTCGACCACCAGAAACACCAGCAGCAGCCCAAGCCCGAACCACAGCGAAACCGTGCGCCGCTGCTCCCAGCTGAACGGCGAGCCGAACACCCATTCGCTAAGGTCCATCGACATGAACCACAGCGCGATGGCAATCGGCATCACGATGAACGGGTACGGGATCAAGCGCAGCATCAGCAGACCGGCGACCACCGTGGCCGCTTCCATCACCAGCCAGCCGCCCTGCACGTAGGTGTAATACTGGTGATAGTCCGTTTGCCGATCATCCAGCGGCCACCATCCGGCCAGGCGCTCGATGGCGAAGACCGCCAAAGGCACGATGCTCACCGCAACCGCCGCCAACACGCCAGCGGCGATAGGCTGCTGGCGCCTTTGCAGGCTGAGGGCGAAGGTGGTGAGCAGGGCGATGTAAAGCGCGGCCGTGCCCAGCAGTGCCCAATCGCCGATGCGCATCCAGGCTTCGGTGAGTAGCCAGCCCATCGCTCCCATGATCAGCAGGGCGCCGAAGTAGAAAGCGACGTGGCTCAGTTGGAAACTGCCTCGCGTGGCTGGCTGCTGGCGCAGAAAGTCCAGCAGGGCCTGATCCTGGCCCGGCTGGAGAATGCCGGCTTGCACGGCGCGCGCCAGGTCCTTGGCGTCGATACGGTCCGTCATGGGCGTGCCCTTAGATGCGGTAGGTGCTCTTGGTCATGACCTTGGCCAGCATGCTCATGCCAAAGCGGACGGGCGCGGGGAAGCGATAACCGCCGGCTTCGAGGGCCGACTCGGCATGTTGCTCTTCATCCACCCGCATCTGTTCGAGAATGGCGCGGGACTTCTCGTCCTCGTCGGGGATTTGCTCCAGGTGCTCGTCCAGGTGTTTGCACACCTGATGCTCAGTGGCAGCGACGAAGCCCAGGCTGACCTTGTCGCTGACCAGGCCGGCGAGGGCGCCGATGCCGAACGACATCCCGTAGAACAAAGGGTTGAGGACGCTCGGGTGGCTGCCTAGCTGGCGGATGCGCTGTTCGCACCAGGCCAGGTGGTCGATTTCTTCTTCGGCAGCGTGTTCCATTGCCTTGCGCACCTGCGGCAATTTGGCGGTCAGGGCCTGGCCCTGATACAGCGCCTGGGCGCAGACTTCGCCGGTATGGTTGATGCGCATGAGCCCGGCAATGTGCCGGGTCTGGCTGTCGTCCAGTTCGACGTCCGGCTGGACGATGGCCGGCGACGGCCGGGACGGTTGGCCGCTGAAAGGCAGCAAGGTGCGCATGGCGGTATCGGCCTGCAGCAACAAGCGGTCGAGCGGCGAATAGTGACGTTCGGTAGCCATCGGGCACCTCCGCTGAAGTGATGCCCGACAGTTTACCTCAATCGCCCGAGGCGGGCTTGCCTTGGGTCAGCCCGGTGGCCAGTGCATCTGGCGTTGGCCGAGCACGTGCATATGGATGTGGTAGACGGTCTGCCCACCTTGCTCGTTGCAGTTCATGACCACGCGGAAGCCATCATCGCAGCCAAGTTCCTTGGCCAGGCGCTGGGCGGTGAACAGGATATGACCGGCAAGGCCCTTGTCGTCCTCGGTCAGGTCATTGAGGGTACGGATGTGTTTTTTCGGGATGACCAGAAAATGCACCGGCGCCTGGGGCGCGATATCGTGGAACGCCAGAACCTGGTCGTCCTCGTAGATGATCTTGGCCGGGATCTCCCGGTTGATGATCTTGATGAATAAATCGTCCACAGCACTTGCTCCATGGTGAGGGTCCCGGCCGAGTGTACTGAGCCAGGCGCCACTCGCCCAGTGGCTATTCCATTCCGACCGGGCAGTAGCGGCGGTGGATGAAGCCTGCAAGCTTGCGCGTCAGCCAGCGGGGCAGCAGGCGCGGAGCGAAGGCCAGCCACTGGTTACGCCGCACCGGCATGATCAGCGCACGGTTCTTGGCCAGCGCGCGTACGGTATACAGCGCCACTTCCTCAGGGCTCAGGCAGCGGCTGTTGCCATCGAGCCTGGGAATGGGCCGGCGCGAAGCGCGCACCGGGCCGGGGCACAGGACCGAAACCCTGATGCCGGTGGGCTTGAGCTCTTCGCGCAAGGCTTCGCTGAAGTTCAGCACGTAAGCTTTGCTGGCAGCATAGGTGGCCATCGAGGGGCCGGGTGCGAAGGCGGCCAGGCCTGCGACATTGAGGATCTGCCCGCCGCCCTGGACCGCCATAAGGTTGCCGATGGCATGGCACAGCCGGCTCATGGCAAGGATGTTGACCTCCAGCAGGTCTTGCTCGTCTGCCCATTCGTGGGCGAGGAACGGGCCATAGGTTCGCTGGCCGGCGCAGTTGACCAGCAGGTCGATGCGCCGCTCGCCTTCTTCCAGTTCCAGCACAAAGCCGGACAGGCGCAGCGGCTGGCTCAGGTCGCAAGCGCGGAACAGTACTTCGACGCCGAAGCGCTGGGTCAGCTCGATGGCCACGGGTTCAAGCGTTTCGCGATGGCGTGCCACCAGGATCAAGTTGCGCCCGCGCCGCGCCAGGGCTTCCGCCAGGGCCAGGCCCAGGCCGCTGGAAGCACCAGTGATCATGGCGTAACGGGTCATGCAAGGCTCCTGGGGGCTAAAGAGGGCGCCTAGTGTACAGCTTGGCCAAGCAAGGTGTTGCGTTTTGCTACGAGGCCTTGGTGCACATCGATTTGCTGTGTTTCAGGGCTGACTGGTACTCGCCGTGCAGGCGCTCGATCAGCGCCGTGGCAGAGGGCAGGTCATGGATATCGCCGACACCTTGGCCAGCGGACCATACCGTCTTCCAGGCCTTGGCTTCATCGTCGATGGGTTTGAGTTTGCCCTGCTCAGTGGCGTTTTTCAGTGCGGCCATGTCATAGCCGGCACGTTCCAGGCTCGGGCGCAGGAAGCTGGCCGGGATGCCCGACACCGCCGGGGTGTGGACAATGTCCGCAGCATGGGCGCCGAGCAGCATCTGTTTATAGGCATCCTGCGCATGGCTTTCCTGGGTAGCGATGAAGCGGGTACCCATGTACGCAAGGTCCGCCCCCAGCAATTGAGCGGCAAGAACCTCATGCCCATGGTTGATGCAACCGGCCAGCAGCAATGTCTTGTCGAAGAACTGGCGTATTTCAGCTACCAGGGCGAACGGGCTCAGGGTGCCCGCATGCCCACCGGCACCCGCCGCAACGGCGATCAGACCATCGACACCCGCCTCGGCGGCTTTCTCGGCATGGCGCCGGGTAGTTACGTCATGGAACACCAGGCCGCCATAGCTGTGGACGGCATCCACCACCTCCTTCACGGCGCCGAGGCTGGTGATGACAATCGGCACGCGATGCTCGACGCACAGTGCCAGGTCAGCCTGCAGGCGCGGGTTGGTGGGATGGACGATCAGGTTGACCGCATACGGTGCTGGCGCCTGCAACTGCGCCAGGCCCGCTTCGATCTCTTCAAGCCAAGCCTTGAAACCGGCGCTGTCGCGCTGGTTCAGGGCGGGGAAGCTGCCGACAACGCCGCTGCCGCAGCAGGCCAGGACCAACCCGGGGTTGGATATCAGGAACATCGGCGCAGCTACGACGGGCAAGCGCAGGCGTTGTTCAAGCGAGGCGGGCAGGGACATGGGCGAGTCTCCGGTGCAGGATGGTTATCGTCAGAACGGTTTGACCACCACGAGAATTACGATGCCCAGCAGGATCAGCACCGGGACCTCGTTGAACCAGCGGTAGTACACATGGCTGCGGGTGTTGGTGCCGTTGGCGAAGCGTTTGCGCTGGGCGCCACAGATGTGATGGTAGCCGGTGAGCAGGATTACCAGTGTGAGCTTGGCGTGCAGCCAGCCTTGGCTCAGCCAGCCCGGGGTGAGGTAGAGCATCCAGGCGCCGAACACATAGGTGGCGATCATCGCCGGGTTCATGATGCCGCGATACAGCTTGCGCTCCATGGTCGTGAAGCGTTCCTGGCTGATGCTGTCCTGGCTCTGGGCGTGGTAGACGAACAGCCGCGGCAGGTAGAACAGGCCGGCGAACCAGCAGACCACGCTGACGATGTGCAGCGCTTTGATCCATAGGTAAAGCATGGAGAGAGTTCCTTCAGGTATTCACGGTCGTCAGATAGTAGAGGCCAAGCACCCGAAGGGTCACCCGAAGAGTTGTTACAGGCGCCTTGCGCCCCTATTATCGTGCGCTTTCCAGACGGCTCGTTGATAAGGGGCAAGCGTTATGATCAAGGTCGGTATCGTCGGCGGCACGGGTTACACCGGCGTCGAACTGTTGCGTCTGCTGGCACAGCATCCACAGGCCGAAGTGGCGGTCATCACTTCGCGTTCCGAGGCGGGCGTGGCGGTCGCCGACATGTATCCGAACCTGCGCGGCCACTATGACGGCCTGGCATTCAGTGTGCCCGACAGCAAGGCTCTGGCTGCCTGCGACGTGGTGTTCTTCGCTACCCCGCACGGTGTCGCCCATGCCCTCGCGGGTGAGTTGCTGGCTGCTGGCACCAAGGTCATCGACCTGTCGGCTGACTTCCGTCTGCAGGACGCTGACGAGTGGGCCAGGTGGTACGGCCAGCCGCACGGTGCCCCAGAGCTGCTCAAGGATGCGGTCTACGGCCTGCCTGAAGTCAACCGCGAGAAGATTCGCCAGGCGCGCCTGATTGCCGTGCCGGGTTGTTACCCGACCGCGACCCAGCTCGGTTTCCTGCCGCTGCTCGAAGCCGGCCTTGCCGACCCGTCGCGCCTGATCGCCGATTGCAAGTCGGGCGTCAGTGGCGCTGGCCGTGGTGCTGCCGTGGGCTCGCTGTTCTGTGAGGCAGGCGAGAGCATGAAGGCCTATGCGGTCAAAGGTCACCGTCACCTGCCGGAAATCAGCCAAGGCCTGCGCCTGGCTGCCGGCAAGGACATCGGCCTGACCTTCGTGCCACACCTGACCCCCATGATCCGCGGGATCCATTCGACCCTGTACGCCACCGTCGCCGACACGTCGGTCGACCTGCAGGCACTGTTCGAAAAGCGTTATGCAGACGAACCGTTCGTCGACGTGATGCCTGCTGGCAGCCACCCGGAAACCCGCAGTGTGCGCGGCGCCAACGTCTGCCGGATTGCCGTTCATCGCCCGCAGGGGGGTGACCTGGTGGTGGTGCTGTCGGTCATCGACAACCTGGTCAAGGGCGCGTCCGGCCAGGCCGTGCAGAACCTGAACATCCTGTTCGGCCTTGACGAGCGCATGGGGCTGTCCCACGCTGGTCTGCTGCCGTAAGCGATTGCCGGTTGAACAGGCCCGCCGCGTGCGGGCCTTTTTGTTTGCCGCGACTAAAGCCGCACAATTGTTGACCGATTTTCTCGGAGAAGCGGATAATGCGCGTCATCGAGTTTTATGGCGGCTACTGCGCCGGGAGAATCAACATGAGCGTCGAAACCTTCACCCCCACGGCTTTGGAATTCACTCACGGCGCCGCGCAAAAGGTGAAGACCCTGGTTTCCGAGGAAGGCAATGATCGTCTGAAACTGCGTGTTTTCGTGACCGGCGGTGGCTGCTCGGGCTTCCAGTACGGTTTCACCTTCGATGAGGATGTGGCCGAAGATGACACCATCGTCGAGCGCGAAGGTGTGTCGCTGGTGGTTGACCCCATGAGCTACCAGTACCTGGCGGGCGCCGAGGTGGACTATCAGGAAGGCCTGGAAGGTTCTCGCTTCGTGATCAAGAACCCTAACGCAGCCACTACCTGTGGTTGTGGGTCGTCTTTCTCGATTTGACGCCGCGTTGAACGAAAACGCCGCGCAATTGCGCGGCGTTTTGCATTGCGGCCTGCACTGTCCTTGCAAGGTCAGGCCGGGTAGATCGCGCCGAGAACGCGTAACCCCTTGGCTGCCGTCACGCTGGGGCGGTTAGCGGGAATACCTTCCAGGCAGCAATGGGCAAGCCAGGCAAAGGCCATGGCTTCGACCCAGTCCGGGTCCACGCCATGCGCCCCGGTGCTGGCGACCTGCGCATCGGGCAGCAGCGCGCCGAGGCGGGCCATCAACGCACCATTGCGCGCGCCGCCACCGCACACCAGTAGCGCTTCGGTGCTTTGTTGGGCGTTACGCAAGGACTCGATGATGCTTTGCGCGGTCAGCTCCAGCAGGGTGGCCTGGACATCCTGATCACGGTAGTGCGGCAGCCGAGCGAGGTGGCCATCCAGCCAGGCCAGGTTGAACACTTCGCGGCCGGTACTCTTCGGGCCGCTGCCCGCGAAGAACGGGTCGCTCAGCAGGGTGCTGAGCAGGTCGGCCTGCACAATGCCACTGGCAGCCCAGGCACCATCGGCATCATAAGCCTGGCCGTGCTTGCGCTCGATCCAGGCATCCAGCAGCACGTTGCCTGGGCCGCAGTCGAAGCCATGTACCGGCTTGTCGTGCTCGATCAGGCTGAGGTTGCTGAAGCCGCCAACATTAAGGACAGCCAGGCGCTGGCCGAGGTGGTTGAACAGCGTCTCGTGGAAAGCTGGCACCAGCGGTGCGCCCTGGCCGCCCGCCGCCACATCGCGGCGGCGGAAGTCGGCTACCACGCTGATGCCGGTAAGCTCGGCGAGCAGTGCCGGGTTGCCGATCTGCACGGTGAAGCCTCGGGCAGGCTCATGGCGAATGGTCTGGCCGTGGCTGCCGATGGCGCGAATGGCAT
Source organism: Pseudomonas sp. LFS044 (assembly GCF_047978245.1). Classification (NCBI taxonomy): domain Bacteria; kingdom Pseudomonadati; phylum Pseudomonadota; class Gammaproteobacteria; order Pseudomonadales; family Pseudomonadaceae; genus Pseudomonas; species Pseudomonas sp. LFS044. Next base: position 3,918 of record NZ_JBFPFX010000016.1, on the reverse strand, counting down.
GAGCCGGTAGACCCTGCTTTGCCAGCAATTGCTGAATACCTTCGCCCGTCAGGTTGGCCCAGCGGTTTTCCGCCAGTGCGGCACGCGCGATCTCGTCAGGGCCGCTGGCGCACAAGGCAAGCAATTGCTGACGCAGGTCGCTTGGCATCGGCACGTAATGCGTGGCGAGCAGTTCGAGCTGCTCGCCTTGTTCGATCAAGGCGATGTCCAGGCCATCGAGGCTGGTGCCTGACATTACCCCCAGGTAAAGCGGCATACGTCAGCGCTTGTTCGCTGCGAGCATGGTGGCCTTTTCCTGATCCATACGCGCGATCAGTGGCTGGCTCTGCTGCAGGAAACGCTGGCGCTCGGCTTTGGCGATCGGGTCGGACATCGGTACTTTCTGGCTCAGTGGGTCTACGTGCACGCCGTTGACCTGGAACTCATAGTGCAGGTGCGGGCCGGTGGAAAGGCCGGTGGTGCCGATGTAGCCGATGATCTGGCCCTGTTTCACGCTGCTGCCGGTCTTGATGCCTTTGGCGAAGCCCTGCATGTGCCCGTAGAGCGTCTTGTAGCTATTGCCGTGGGCGATGATCACGGTGTTGCCGTAGCCACCGCGGCGGCCGGCGAGCTCGATGCGGCCGTCGCCGGCTGCCTTGATCGGCGTGCCGCGCGGGGCCGCGTAATCGACACCCTTGTGCGCGCGGATCTTGTTCAGGATCGGGTGTTTGCGGCCAGCGGAGAAGCGCGAACTGATGCGGGCAAAATCTACCGGGGTACGGATGAACGCCTTGCGCAGGCTGTTGCCGTCGGCCGTGTAGTAGCTGGAGTTGCCCTGCTTGTTGGTGTAGCGCACCGCAGTGTAGGTCTTGCCGCGGTTGGTGAAGCGGGCAGACAGGATATTGCCGGTGCCAACCACCTTGCCGTCCATGACCTTCTGCTCGTAGACGACATCGAATTCGTCGCCTGGACGAATGTCCTGAGCGAAGTCGATGTCGTAGCCAAGCACCTTGGCCATGTCCATGGTCATGCTGTGCGACAGGCCGGCGCGTTGGGCCGAGGCGGACAGCGAGCTCTTGATCACACCGTGGGCGTAAGCAGTGCGTACCACCGGCTTGCTGATTTCACGATCGAAGGTATAACCCTTGGCGGTCTTGGTCAGGCGGATGGTTTCAAGGTTGCTGACCTTGCTATGCAGGCTGGCAAGCTGACCGTCCTTGTCGAGTTCGATCTGCAGCACCTGGCCATGCTTCAGTTGGCTGAACTGCTTGGCCTGCTTGTTGCTGGCCAGTAGGTCGTGCACCGCATTGGCGGGCAGGCCTACCTTGGCGAACAGGGTTGAAAGGGTATCGCCACGCGCCACGGTAACTTCGCGATGCCCAGGCTCCTTGGCCTCGGGCTTCTTTTCGGGGGTTGGGGCTGCCTGGGCTGCTTGCTCGGTCTGTGTTTCGCCGCCTTCGATCTGTGCGAAAGGTGAACCGTGGTCGGCTTGGCCCTGCACCAGAGGTGCGGCCTGGGACTCGTCCTTCAGCTGCTCGGCCGGGCTTTCCAGTTCGAGGCTGAGGGTGGTCTTCTTGGCTTCGACTTCGCTGGACGGGAATACCAGCAGGGCCAGGCTGAGCAGGGCGGCGATGCCGCTGGCGGCCAACAGATGGCTTTTCGGATAAAGCGGGGGCGCTTTAGGCGTTTCGTTGGTCATAGGTAGGTGACTTTTGAAGAAAAATGAATATGGAAAAGATGAATGACATGATGAAGATGAAATAACTGTATAAAATATAACCAAATCCATTTTCACGCAAGGGCGCGTAGACGCCGCAAGCCTGCGGTCAGGTCACATTCCATTGCGAAACTTGTATTTGATGGCCGATCTTGTATGGTTGGCTCCCCTTGAATCTGAGCCTTGCGGGTCTGTCTATGAAGTCGGTTGAAGAGCAGCTGGCGCTTATCAAGCGCGGTGCGGAAGAAGTGTTGGTCGAGTCGGAACTGGTGGAGAAGCTCAAACGCGGCCAGCCTCTGCGTATCAAGGCAGGTTTCGACCCGACTGCGCCTGACCTGCACCTGGGGCACACCGTGCTGATCAACAAGCTGCGCCAGTTCCAGGAGCTGGGCCATCAGGTCATCTTCCTGATCGGTGACTTCACCGGGATGATCGGTGACCCGAGCGGCAAGAGCGCCACACGTCCACCGCTGACCCGTGAGCAGGTGCTGGAGAACGCCGAGACGTATAAACAGCAGGTGTTCAAGATTCTCGACCCGGCCAAGACCGAAGTCGCCTTCAACTCCACCTGGATGGACGCGCTGACCCCGGCCGACTTCATTCGCCTGGCGTCGCAGTACACTGTGGCGCGCATGCTTGAGCGTGATGACTTCGACAAGCGTTACACCACCAACCAGCCGATTGCTATCCACGAGTTCCTGTACCCGCTGGTGCAGGGGTACGACTCGGTGGCACTGAACGCTGACGTTGAGTTGGGCGGTACTGACCAGAAATTCAACCTGCTGATGGGGCGCGAGTTGCAGCGCTCCTACGGCCAGGAAGCGCAGAACATCGTGACCATGCCTTTGCTCGAAGGGCTGGATGGCGTGAAGAAGATGTCCAAATCGTTGGGCAACTATGTCGGTATCCAGGAAGCGCCGGGGGTGATGTACAGCAAGCTGGTGTCGATCCCGGACACGCTGATGTGGCGCTATTTCGAACTGCTGAGCTTCCGTTCGATGGATGAGATCGATCAGTTCCGTGCCGATGTCGCCAATGGCGCGAACCCGCGTGATATCAAGATCAAGCTGGCGGAAGAGATCGTTGCGCGTTTCCACGGTGAAGAAGCGGCGGCCAATGCCCACCGTGCGGCGGGTAACCGCATGAAGGAGGGTGAGTTGCCGGAAGACCTGCCTGAGGTCGAAGTGGCGGCGGCTGAAAGCTTGCCGATCGCTGCTGTGCTGAATCGGGCGGGCCTGGTGAAAAACTCGGCAATGGCGCGTGATCTTCTCAATGGTGGTGCGGTGAAGGTCGACGGTGCGGTGGTTGATCGTGACTTTGTGTTTGCGATTGGCGCGACCCATGTGTGCCAGGCAGGCAAGAAGTCGTTTGCCCGGGTTACCCTCAAGGCAGAGTGATTGCCTGTTGGTGTAGCTATGTAGCTATATAGAAGCGGGGAGGCCGAAAGGCCTCCCCGCTTTGTTTTGTGGGTGGGCTGAGAGGTGCTTGGCTTTGAGGATTCGGCGCCCTTGAGATCGAGCGCCGCCCGCGCGGCGCATCGCGGCTAAAGCCGCTCCTACATTTGTTGCAACGTGCCATTCCAGTCAGGCCATGGTTGTCCGCTTTGGCGCATGGCTGAAGACGAGTGGGGCGCCGGCAGCGCCAGCCGAAATATCACGCCGTGCCAACAAGGCTGACAACTATCCCCTATCAGGCCATGGCACGTTGCAACAAATGTAGGAGCGGGCTTGCCCGCGATGCGCCGCGCGGGCGGCGCTCGATCTCCAAAGCGCTGAACGTGTTGTGGCGGACACCTGGTGGTCTTGATACGGCCTTCGCCGGGAATATTTCAAATAACTGAAATTAACCCTTGACCCGTTTCCAGATCCCCTTATAATGCGCCCCACTTCCAGCGGCATCGGAACGACAAACTCCTTGAGATTCAATGGGTTAAGTAGTTAAGGTGGTGCTGCAAGGGCTACGATCGAATGATCGCAAGCGGTTGAAATGGTGATTGACAGCGCTTCTAAACGCTGTATGATTCACCTCCCGCTACGAGAGATCGCAGCGAGTTAAGTGTTTGAAGCTAAACGAGTTTCTCGGTAAAAACTTCAAAATAAACGCTTGACAGGCTCTGAGGAAAGCGTAGAATGCGCGCCTCGGTTGAGACGAAAAGCTCTTAACCAAACGCTCTTTAACAAATTGAATCAAGCAATTCGTGTGGGTGCTTGTGAGTACGGACT
>NZ_JBFPFX010000015.1:0-151569 GCF_047978245.1 Pseudomonas sp. LFS044 | reverse complement strand
CCCCCCTTGCGCCGCCACGCCGCCCCCCACATTAGCCGCCCACACCGCGCAAAATGGGGGCGCCGGCTGCCCGGCGAAAGGGCCGCAACGCGGCCCCAGGGCTACATCAGATGCCGTAGCTCATCAGGCGCTCGTAACGACGGGCCAGCAGCGCGTCATTGTCGAACTTGCCCAGCATGTCCAGCTGCTCAACCAGGTCGGCGCGAATGCTTTCGGACATCTGCGCCGGGTCACGGTGGGCGCCGCCCAGCGGCTCCTGAATGACCTTGTCGACGATGTTCAGGCTCTTCAGGCGCTCGGCAGTGATGCCCATGGCTTCGGCAGCGTCGGCAGCCTTGTCGGCCGTCTTCCACAGAATCGAGGCACAGCCTTCCGGCGAGATCACCGAGTAGGTGGAATACTGCAGCATGTTCAGCTGGTCGCACACACCGATGGCCAATGCACCGCCGGAACCACCTTCACCGATCACGGTGGCGATGATCGGGGTTTTCAGGCGCGCCATGACGCGCAGGTTCCAGGCGATCGCTTCACTCTGGTTGCGCTCTTCGGCGTCGATGCCCGGGTAGGCACCCGGGGTGTCGATGAAGGTCAGGATCGGCATCTTGAAACGTTCGGCCATTTCCATCAGGCGGCAAGCCTTGCGGTAGCCTTCCGGGCGCGGCATGCCGAAGTTGCGGCGAACCTTTTCGCGCACTTCACGGCCCTTCTGGTGGCCGATGACCATTACCGGCTTGCCATCCAGGCGCGCGGTACCGCCGACGATGGCGGCGTCGTCGGAGAAGTGGCGGTCGCCGTGCAGCTCTTCGAACTCGGTGAAGATGTGCTCCAGGTAGTCCAGGGTGTAAGGACGACGTGGGTGGCGGGCCAGGCGGGCGATCTGCCAGCTGGTCAGGTTGCCGAAGATGCTTTCGGTCAGTGTGTTGCTCTTGTCTTGCAGACGGGCAATTTCATCGCTGATATTCAGCGAGTTGTCGTTACCCACCAAACGCAGCCCTTCGATCTTGGCTTGCAGGTCGGCAATCGGCTGTTCGAAATCGAGAAAATTCGGGTTCATAGTCATCCGTCTTGGGTCTACGGCCAGGCGGCCGGCCGGTTGATCCGTTTGGCGCCCTACCTTAAGGGATCAGGCGCATTCAGGTCGAGCGTAAATTTCGTCGGTTCAACGATATTGCAGGAAGACGTTCTCACGCCCGAACTGGTCACGCAGCGCCTGAATCAGGCCATCGGCCGGGTCGATCGACCACTGCTCGCCGAACTGCAACATGGCCTTGGCATCGCTGCCCGTGTATTCGAGGGTGATCGGGCAACCGCCGCGGTGGCGGGTGATCAGCTCGCCCAGCCAGTTCAGGCGGTCACCCTTGAGCGCCTCGTGGGTGATCTTCAGGCGCAGGCTCTCGGCCAGCTTGGTCCGGGCATCTTCCATGGTCATCACCTGCTTCACGCGCAGGCGCAGGCCACCCGAGAAGTCGTCATTGCTGACCTCGCCTTCGACCACCACCATGGCATCGTTCTGCAACAGCGCTTGAGCGCCCATGAAGGCATCGGCGAACAGCGACGCCTCGATGCGCCCGGACCGGTCATCGAGGGTGACAAAGCCCATCTTGTCGCCCTTCTTGTTCTTCATCACGCGCAGGGCAATGATCATCCCGGCGATGGTCTGCGTTTCGCGCGACGGCTTGAGGTCGATGATCCGCTGGCGGGCGAAGCGGCGGATCTCCCCTTCGTATTCATCGATCGGGTGGCCGGTAAGGTACACACCCAGGGTGTCTTTCTCGCCCTTCAGGCGCTCTTTGAGCGTCAGCTCGCGCACCTTGCGGTGGTTGGCGTAGACATCCGAGTCGGCTTCGACGAACAGCCCGCCAAACAGGTCGACATGGCCGCTGTCGGCCGTGCGCGCGGTCTGTTCTGCAGCCTTGATGGCTTCTTCCAGGGCCGACAGCAAGGTCGCACGGTTGATGTCGATGCTGGCGTGGTACGCCTTGATCTCATCATGGAAGTGCGGGCCGAGACGGTCCAGGGCCCCGCTGCGGATCAGCGCATCGAGGGTCCGCTTGTTGACGCGCTTGAGGTCGACCCGCTCGCAGAAGTCGAACAAGTCCTTGAACGGCCCGCCCTGGGCGCGCGCTTCGACGATGGCTTCCACCGGGCCTTCACCGACACCTTTGATGGCACCCAGCCCATAGATGATGCGGCCGTCGTCGTTGACCGTGAACTTGAACTCGGAGGCATTCACGTCCGGTGCATCGAGGCGCAGTTTCATGGTGCGCACTTCTTCGATCAGCACCACCACCTTGTCGGTGTTGTGCATGTCCGCCGACAGTACCGCAGCCATGAACGGCGCCGGGTAGTGAGTCTTGAGCCAGGCGGTCTGATAGGAGACCAGGCCATAGGCTGCCGAGTGGGATTTGTTGAAGCCGTAGCCGGCGAACTTCTCTACCAGGTCGAAGATGTTACCGGCGAGGTCTGCCTCGATGTTGTTGGCGACACAACCCTCGATGAAACCGCCGCGCTGCTTGGCCATCTCTTCGGGCTTTTTCTTGCCCATGGCTCGGCGCAGCATGTCGGCGCCGCCCAGGGTATAACCGGCCATGACCTGGGCAATCTGCATCACCTGTTCCTGATACAGGATGATGCCGTAGGTTGGTGCCAATACCGGTTTGAGGCCTTCGTACTGGTAGTCCGAGTGGGGGTAGGCCAGCTCGGCGCGCCCGTGCTTACGGTTGATGAAGTCGTCCACCATGCCCGATTGCAACGGGCCAGGGCGGAACAATGCCACCAGTGCGATGAGGTCTTCCAGGCAGTCGGGCTTGAGCTTCTTGATCAGCTCTTTCATGCCCCGCGATTCAAGCTGGAACACCGCCGTGGTTTCGGCCTTCTGCAGCAGCTCGTAGGTCTTGCGGTCGTCCAGCGGGATGAAGTCGATGTTCAGGTCGGGCAGGTTGTTCTTGGCCTGCTCGCGGTTGATCGTCTCCATTGCCCACTTGATGATGGTCAGGGTACGCAGGCCGAGGAAGTCGAACTTGACCAGGCCTGCGGCCTCGACGTCGTCCTTGTCGAACTGGGTAACCAGGCCGCCGCCTTCTTCGTCACAGGCGATCGGCGAGAAGTCGGTAAGCTTGGTCGGGGCGATGACCACGCCACCGGCGTGCTTGCCGGTACCCCGGGTGACACCCTCCAGCTTGAGCGCCATCTCCCAGATTTCACGGGCGTCTTCATCGCCCTTGAGGAAGTCGCGCAGAATCTCTTCCTGCTCGTACGCCTTCTCCAGAGTCATGCCCACTTCGAACGGGATCATCTTCGACAGGCGATCGGCCAGGCCATACGACTTGCCTTGCACCCGCGCCACGTCGCGCACCACCGCCTTGGCGGCCATGGTGCCGAAGGTGATGATCTGGCTGACCGCGTTGCGACCATAGGCCTCGGCGACGTAGTCGATCACCCGGTCACGCCCATCCATGCAGAAGTCGACGTCGAAGTCGGGCATGGAAACCCGTTCAGGGTTCAGGAAACGCTCGAACAGCAGGTCGTAGGCCAGCGGGTCGAGGTCGGTGATCTTCAATACGTAGGCCACCAGCGAGCCGGCACCCGAGCCCCGCCCAGGGCCTACCGGCACGCCGTTGTTCTTGGCCCATTTGATGAAGTCCATCACGATCAGGAAGTAGCCGGGGAAGCCCATCTGGATGATGATGTCCAGCTCGAACTTCAGGCGGTCCAGGTAGACCTGGCGCTTCTCTTCGTAATTGGGCGTGGTCTCTTTCGGCCAGAGCACCGCAAGGCGCTCCTCGAGCCCTTCATGGGAGACGTGGCGCAGGTAGTCATCGATGCCCATGCCGTTGGGCGTCGGGAAGTCGGGCAGGAAGTACTTGCCCAGCTGCACCTGGATGTTGCAGCGCTTGGCGATTTCGACGGTGTTGGCGACGGCGTCGGGCAGGTCGCTGAACAGCTCGGCCATTTCGTCCGCGCTCTTGAGGTACTGCTGATCGCTGTACATCCGCGGGCGACGCGGGTCGTCCAGGGTCCAGCCTTCACCAATGCACACGCGGCTTTCGTGGGCGTCAAAGTCGGATTGCTTGATGAAACGCACATCGTTGGTCGCCACCAGCGGCGCACTGAACTTGTCGGCCAGTGCCACGGCGGCATGCACGTACTCTTCGTCACCGGCGCGGTTGGTGCGCTGCACCTCGACGTAAAAGCGATCGGGGAACATGCCCATCCAATCGTGCAGCAGCGCCTCGGCCTCGTCGGTCCGGCCCGCCATCAAGGCCATGCCGATATCGCCTTCCTTGCCTGCAGACAGGGCAATCAACCCGTCGCTGGCCGGGGCGATCCAGTCACGCTGAAGAATCACCAGGCCGTTGCGCTGGCCATCGGTCCAACCCCGCGAGATCAACTCGGTGAGATTGCGATAACCCGCAGGGTTCATGGCCAGGAAGCAGATGCGCGACAGTGGCGCCTCCGGGTCGCCCCCCGCCAGCCACAGGTCGGCACCACAGATCGGCTTGATGCCAGCGCCCATGGCGGCCTTGTAGAACTTCACCAGCGAGCACATGTTGCTCTGGTCGGTGATCGCCACTGCCGGCATGTTCATCCCCGCCAGCGCCTTGGCCAGCGGCTTGATCCGCACCAGGCCGTCTACCAGCGAGAATTCGGAGTGGACGCGCAGGTGAACGAAGGGTACCGACATGGAAGATCCTGTAGCAGTGCTGAACGACGAGGCGGGATTGTAACGTAAATGCGAGGGGGGTTTGGGGCTGCTTTGCAGCCCCTTCGCTGGGGTTGCCGCCGCCCCCTGTGGGAGCTGGCTTGCCGGCGATGGGCCGCAAAGCGGCCGCTGGCCTAGATCAGAGAATCGGTAATGCCTTCACGGGCTTCCCAGGCGGCACGCACCGGCGCAAACGAGCGCCGATGAATCGGCGTAGGCCCCAGCCGCGCCAGGGCCTCAAGGTGCACCGGGGTCGGGTAGCCCTTGTGCCCGCCAATGCCGTACCCCGGATAGATCAGCTCGAAAGCGCTCATTTCGCGGTCACGGGTGACCTTGGCCAGGATCGACGCGGCAGCGATCGCCGGCACCTGGCTATCGCCCTTGACCACTGGCGCAGCCGGCACCGCGAGCTTGGGGCAGCGATTACCGTCGATCAGCGCGAGCTTGGGCGTGATGTGCAAGCCCTCGACCGCACGCTGCATGGCCAACAGGGTGGCGTGAAGAATGTTCAGCCGGTCGATTTCATCCACTTCGGCCCGGGCGATGCAAAAGCTCAGGGCTTTTTCGCAGATTTCGTCGAACAGCGCTTCGCGCTTGGCTTCGGTGAGCTTTTTCGAATCATTCAGGCCCAGGATCGGGCGTGCCGGGTCGAGAATCACCGCTGCCGTTACCACCGCGCCGCACAGCGGGCCACGGCCAACTTCATCGACGCCGGCGACCAGCTCCTCGACCAGGTTGAAGTCCAGTCCTATCTGCATGTCAGCGGTCCTTCAGCAAAGCGAGCACCGCGTCTGCCGCCTGGTTGGAGGCGTCGCGGCGCAGGGTACGGTGGATCTCGTCGAAGCGCTCGGTCTGCTGGCTGCCATCGGTAACCAGCGGTGCCAAGGCCTGCGCCAGGGCTTCGCTGGTAGCGGCGTCCTGCAGCAGCTCGGGCACCAGCTCGCGCTGGGCCAGCAAATTGGGCAGCGACACGTAGGGGCTTTTTACCAGGCGTTTGAGTATCCAGTAAGTCAGCGGCGCAAGGCGGTAGGCGACGACCATGGGGCGCTTGTACAGCATGGCCTCCAGCGTAGCGGTACCGGAGGCGATAAGCACCGCATCACAGGCAGCCAGGGCCTGGTGCGATTGGCCATCGAGCAACGTCAGGGGCAAGTCACGACCCTCGAGCATCTGCTCGAGCTGCGCACGCCGCGCCGCATTGGCGCAGGGCAATACGAAGCGTACACCCGGCACCCGTTCGCACAGGCGCTGCGCTGCGTCGAGGAACAGCGCGCCGAGGCGACCGACCTCGCCCCCCCGGCTACCCGGCATCAATGCCACTACCGGGCCGCCGCCCAGGCCCAGGGCAACGCGCGCCGCCTGGCGATCAGCCTCTAATGGAATAGTATCTGCCAAGGGATGGCCAACGAAGCGCACCGGCACGCCCTGCTCTTCATAGAAGCGCGCCTCGAACGGCAGCAGGGTCAGCATCAGGTCGCAGCCCTCACGGATCTTGAGCACACGCTTCTGCCGCCAGGCCCAGACCGACGGGCTGACATAATGCACGGTCTTGATACCGGCCTGGCGCAGTTTCAATTCGATATTGAGGGTGAAGTCAGGGGCGTCGATGCCAATGAACACATCGGGCTTTTCGGCAATCAGGGTCTGGATCAACGCCTTGCGCCGCTTCAGCAGCTCGCGCAGGCGCCCCAGTACCTCGACCAGGCCCATGACCGCGAGACGCTCCATGGGGAAATACGACTGCAGGCCTTCGGCTTCCATCAACGGGCCGCCGACACCAATAAAACGCACATCGGGATGGCGCGCCTTCAAGGCGCGCATCAGGCCGGAACCGAGAATATCGCCGCTGGCCTCACCCGCGACCAGGGCTACGCAAAGCTGCGCCATGTCAGCGGGTGATGCCGCGGGCAGAATTCACGATCGACTGACGGAACAGGTCGACCTCGGGGTGCTTGCCGGCCAGCTCGTCCAGCTCCTTGATCGCCTCTTCGACGGTCAGGCCCTGACGGTAGACGATCTTGTAGGAACGACGCAGGGCATGGATCACCTCGTCGCTGAAACCGCGACGGCGCATGCCTTCGAAGTTCATGCTGCGGGCCTCGGCGGGGCTGCCGAACACCGTGACGAAGGCCGGGACATCCTTGCCGATCGCTGTACCCATGCCCGAAAACGCATGGGCACCGATGTGGCAATACTGGTGCACCAGGGTGAAACCGGACAGGATCGCCCAGTCTCCCACGTGCACATGCCCGGCCAGCGCCGTATTGTTCACCAGGATGCAATGGTTGCCGATCACGCTGTCATGGCCGATATGGGCATAGGCCATGATCAGGTTGTGGTCACCCAGGGTCGTTTCCGCGCGGTCCTGGACCGTGCCACGGTGGATGGTCACCCCCTCGCGGATCACATTGTGGTCACCGATCACCAGCCGCGTCGGTTCACCCTTGTACTTGAGGTCAGGGGTGTCTTCGCCGATAGAGGAAAACTGGTAGATGCGGTTGTGCTTGCCGATCCGGGTCGGGCCCTTCAGCACCACATGGGGACCGATGACGGTACCCTCCCCGATTTCAACGTCGGGGCCAATGATCGACCACGGGCCGACCTCGACGCCGTCGGCCAGCTTGGCCGACGGGTCGATGATCGCTCGCGGATCAATCGAATTCATAGCTCACGTTCCGCACAGGTGATCTCGGCCGAGCACACAGGCTTGCCATCGACCAACGCCCGGCACTCGAACTTCCAGATGGTCTTCTTGCGGCCGATGAACTTCGCTTCCAGCACCAGCTGGTCGCCCGGCAATACCGGCTGACGGAAACGCAGTTTGTCGGAACCGACGAAATAGTACAGCGTGCCATCGGCGGGCTTGGTATCGAGCATCTTGAAACCGAGAATGCCTGCAGCCTGCGCCATGGCTTCGATGATCAGCACGCCTGGCATTACCGGGTGTTCCGGGAAATGCCCGTTGAAGAACGGCTCGTTGATGCTGACATTCTTGTAGGCACGAATGCTCTGGGCCTCGAAGTCCAGATCCGTCACACGGTCTACCAGCAGGAACGGGTAGCGGTGAGGCAGGTATTCGCGAATCTCGTTGATGTCCATCATTTCGGGGGGAAGCCTGTAATAAGAATAGGGAGCGCAGGTGCTGACCACACGCTCCTTTTGCAATCCAAAGAGGAGCCAGCTAGCGACTGTTCACTCTTGCTCAGGAAATGGTATCAGCCTTCTGATGCCGGCTGGCCACCTGAGGTCACGGTATCGACACGTTTTTCCAGCTGCTGGAGACGCTTGGACATGTCATCCAGCTGGCGGATACGCGCGGCGCTCTTGCGCCAGTCAGCCAATGGCTGCATGGCAGTACCGGAAGAATAGGCGCCCGGTTCGGTGATAGAACGGGTCACCATGGTCATCCCGGACACGAATACGTTGTCGCAGACATCGATGTGGCCAACCATGCCGACGCCGCCGGCGATGGTGCAGTGCTTGCCAATGCGCGTGCTGCCGGAAATCCCGACGCAGGCGGCCATGGCCGTGTGCTCACCGATCTGGACGTTGTGTGCGATCTGGATCTGGTTGTCCAGCTTGACCCCGTCGGCAATCCGCGTGTCGGACAGCGCACCACGGTCTACCGCGGTATTCACGCCGATCTCGACGTCATCACCGATGGTGACCCCGCCGATCTGGGCAATCTTGCGCCATACACCTTTCTCGTTGGCGAAACCGAAGCCTTCACCACCGATCACGGCGCCCGACTGGATGACCACGCGCTTGCCGATGGTCACGTCGTGATACAACGTGACCCGTGGCGCCAACCAGCCGCCCTCGCCGACCACGCAACGGGCACCGATCACGCAATGCGCGCCGATGCTCACGTTGGCGCCGATGCGTGCGCCGCTCTCGATAACCGCGAACGGCCCGATACTGGCACTGGCATCGACCTGCGCGTCCTCGGCCACCACGGCGCTGGGATGTATTCCCGCCACAGCCTTGGGTTTCGGGTCGAACAGGTGGGAAATGCGCGCGTAAGCCAGGTACGGGTCGGCGACGATCAGGGCGTTGCCGGTGAAGCTTTCGGCATCCGCAGCCTTCAGCAGCACCGCAGCGGCCTGGCTGTTATCCAGGAATTTGCGGTACTGCGGGTTGGCGAGGAAGCTCAACTGCCCGGGCCCTGCCTCCTGCAAGGTGGCAAGCCCGGTAATCTGCAGCGCCTCGGAGCCTTTGAGAGTGGCCCCGAGGGCCTCGGCCAGCTGGCCGAGCGTCATGGTCACGGTCATATCAACGGGCTTGGTTCATGCGCTCGATGACTTGGCGGGTGATGTCGTACTGAGGCTTGACATCGATGACCGCACCGCGCTCGAGAACCAGGTCGTAACCGCCTTTCTTGATCACTTCCTCGACAGCGCCATCCAGCTTGGGCTTGAGCTGCTTGAGCATGTCACGGTCGGCGACGGCCTTGGCTTCGTTCAGTTCCTTGGACTGGAACTGGAAGTCACGGGCCTTTTGCTTGAATTCAAGCTCCAGGCGCTCGCGCTCTGGCTGGGCCATCTTGTCGCCGCCCTTGATCAGGCGGTCCTGAATGCCCTTGGCGCTGCTTTCCAGCCCTTTGAGCTTGGTCAGTTGCGGGCCGAATTTCTTCTCGGCATCCACCGCGTACTTCTTGGCGGCATCGGATTCGAGCAGGGCCATCTGATAGTTCAGTACGGCAACCTTCATTTCGGCGAACGCCGGGGTGGCGACCAGCGCCGCGGCCACTACGGCCAGTTGAGCCAATTTACGCACGATGCACTCCTGGATAAACCGTTGTCATTAAGCTAGGGCCGACCTTAGAAGGTCTGGCCCAGAGAGAATTGGAACACCTGGGTATCGGCATCGTCCGGCTTCTTGACCGGCATCGCCAGGCTGAAGCTCAACGGGCCCAGGGCAGTAATCCAGGTGACGCCCAGGCCGACCGAACTGGCCATGCCCGAGAAGCCGACCTTTTCGCAATCCGGCTTGCTGCCGCAATTGGTGTCGAACACGTTACCCACATCCCAGAACAAGGAGGTGCGCAGCGAACGCTGGTCCTTGACGAACGGCAGCGGGAACAGCAGCTCGACGCCACCTTGCACCAGCACGTTGCCACCGAATGGCAGCGGATCCTGATCCGGGTCGGCAATCGTACCTGGGTTCTTGCCGGTACTAGGCGTACTGCGCGGCCCCAGGCTGCTGTCCTTGAAGCCACGGACGGAGTTGAAGCCACCCGCGTAGTAGTTCTCGTAGAACGGCAGGCCCGAGGTACCACCGAAACCATCACCATAGCCCAGTTCGGTGTGCAGGCGCAGGGTGTAATCATTGTTGATTGGCTTGAACAGCTGGCCGCGGTAGTCGAGCTTGTAGAACGACAGGTCGCTGCCCGGCACGGTGGTTTCCAGGGTCAGGCTCTGGGAGTGACCACGGGTTGCCAGCACGCCTTTGTTCAGGGTCGATTCGGACCAGCCGACCGACGCCTTGAAGTTCAGGAAGCTATCGCCCTCTTCTTCGAGGAAGTCGAAGATCTCGTCGACGGTATAACGGCCGGTCTTGATCTTGTCCTGCTGCACGCTCAGGCCGTAGGTCAGGCGCGAGGTTTCACTGATCGGGTAGCCGAGGCTGACACCCGCACCCAGGCTGTCGACCGCATAGCTGGCCACGTCGACGTCGAGGTCGTCGTAGTCGGTGCTGCGGTAGAACGCGTTGTAGCCCAGGCTGACGCCGTCAGCAGTGAAGTAGGGGTCCACGAAGCCGAAGTTGTAGCGGGTCTGGTATTCGGAACGGGTCAGGCCGATGGAGACCTTGTTACCGGTACCGAGGAAGTTGGTCTGGCTGATCGAACCACCGAGGATCAGGCCGGCGCTCTGGGCGAAACCGACGCTGGCGGTGATCGAACCGGAGGCTTGCTCTTCAACGCTGTAGTTGACGTCGACCTGGTCGTCAGTGCCTGGCACCGGCGGGGTCTCGACGTTGACTTCCTTGAAGAAGCCCAGGCGCTCCAGACGGGTCTTGGACTGGTCGATCAGGTAGGTCGACGCCCAGCCGCCTTCCATCTGGCGCATTTCGCGGCGCAGCACTTCGTCTTCGGTCTTGGTGTTGCCGCGGTAGTTGATGCGGTTGACGTAAGCACGCTTGCCCGGGTCCACGACGAACATGATGTCGACGGTGTGGTCCTGGTCGTTCGGCTGTGGCACGCCGTTGACGTTGGCGAAGGTATAGCCTTCGTTACCCAGGCGACGGGTGATCAGCTCGGACGTGGTGGTCATCACCTTGCGCGAGAATACCTGGCCCGGCTGCACCAGCAGCAGCGACTTGACCTGGTCTTCCGGCACCTTGAGGTCACCGGACAGTTTCACGTCGCGAACGGTGTACTTTTCGCCTTCGTTGACGTTGACGGTGATGTAGACGTGCTTCTTGTCCGGGGTGATCGACACCTGGGTAGAGGCGATGTCCATGTTGATGTAGCCGCGGTCCAGGTAGTAGGAACGCAGGCGCTCCAGGTCACCGGAGAGTTTTTCGCGGGCATACTTGTCGTCGTTCTTGAAGAACGACAGCCAGTTGGTGGTCTTCAGCTCGAACAGCTGCGACAGCTCTTCATCGTCGAACACGGTGTTGCCAACGATGTTGATGTGCTGGATGGCAGCGACGGTGCCTTCGTTGATCTTGATTTTCAGCGCGACGCGGTTGCGCGGCTGCGGCACCACTTCGGCGTCGACCTCGGCCGAGTAGCGGCCCTGGGCGACATATTGGCGCTGCAGTTCGTTACGCACACCTTCGAGGGTGGCGCGCTGGAAGATCTCGCCTTCCGCCAGGCCCGACTGTTTCAGGCCCTTCATCAGGTCTTCGGTGCTGATCGCCTTGTTGCCTTCGATCTCGATGCTCGACACCGACGGGCGCTCGACCACGTTGATGATCAGGACATTGCCATCGCGGTTCAGCTGGATGTCCTGGAAGAAGCCAGTCTTGAACAGCGAACGGGTCGACTCCACCAGGCGCCGGTCATCGGCCTGGTCGCCCACGTTCAGGGGCAAGGCGCCGAACACGCTGCCAGCGGATACCCGCTGCAGGCCGTTGACACGAATATCGGAGATGGTGAAGGACTCGGCGTGAACTTCAGCGATCATCAGTGCGGAGAGGACCGCAGTTAGCAGCAGACGTTTCATGAAGTCCTTTTATTCCAACTGGCAATAAACAACCTGCCGCGAAAGGGCGGCAGGTTCGCAATGCGAAGCTTTTATAGTCGACCCAGATCGTTGATCAGGGCGAGCAACATCACCCCTACGACCAAACTGATACCGATCTGGATCCCCCAACCTTGTACCCGATCGGACAGCGGACGACCGCGCGCCCACTCGACCAGGTAAAACAGCAAATGTCCCCCATCCAGAACCGGAATGGGCAGCAGGTTAAGAACCCCCAGGCTTATGCTCAGGTAGGCGAGGAAATTCAGGAAATCCCCGACGCCGGACTGGGCTGAAGCGCCCGCCACTTTAGCAATGGTTATCGGTCCGCTCAAGTTTTTTACCGAGAGCTCACCGAACAGCATTTTCTTCAGTGACTCGAGCGTCAGGACGCTCATGTTCCAGGTCCGTGAGATGCCCTCGCCCACTGCATCCAGCGGCCCGTAGCTCACCTCGCGGAGCATGCTGGCAGGCCATTCGGCGCCTTTGACACCGGCACCCAGGTAACCACCGGCAGCCTTGCCCTCACCCTTGCGGGCCAGGGTTACCGGCACATCCAGCGCAGCGCCATCGCGCTCTACACGAACCACCACATTGGCCTCGGGGCGCGCGCGCACGCTGTCGACCACTTGCTGCCAGTCGCTCAGTGCAACGCCATCAAGGGCCAGCAGCTTGTCCCCGGTCTTCAGGCCGGCAGCAGCAGCCGGGCCCTTGGGGTCGATCTCCGCCAGCACAGGCTGCACCGCGGGGCGCCAAGGGCGCAGCCCGAGGGACTGAATCGGGTCGGGCTCATCGGCGCCTTTAAGCCAGCTATCAAGCTTCACCTGCAACTGACGTTCGGCGCTGGCGCCTTCATCGCGCACGCCAACTTGCAAGGTTCCGCTTTCGCCAAGGCGGCGAACCAGCTGCAAATTGACCGCCGACCAGCCATTGGTCGGTTTGCCATCGATGGAGACGATTTCCTGCCCCGCCACCAGCCCAGCCGACGCTGCCAGGCTGCCGGACTCTACCGCACCGATTACCGGGCGGATCTGCTGGGTGCCGAGCATCGCCAGCACCCAGAAAAACACGATAGCCAGGAGGAAGTTGGCAATCGGCCCCGCTGCAACGATGGCAATGCGTTGGCGGACCGACTTGCGATTGAACGATTGATCGACCAGTGCCGGGGGCACATCGCCCTCGCGCTCGTCGAGCATCTTGACGTAACCGCCCAGGGGGATCGCCGCCACCACGAACTCGGTGCCATGGCGGTCATGCCAGCGCAACAGGCCAGGCCCGAAGCCTACGGAAAAGCGCAGCACCTTCACACCGCAACGCCGCGCTACCCAGAAGTGGCCGAATTCGTGGAAAGTGACCAGTACACCCAGGGCCACCAGGGTGCCGATAATCATGTACAACGCAGTCATGTCTTTCTCCGAATGACGTTCAGCGGAACGACTTTTCGTACAAACCCTGGGCCGATCGCAATCAACGGCCGTGGCGCCTCAACCACTCACGAGACAGCTCGCGGGCGCGCTGGTCGGCAGCGAACACTGCATCCAGCGACGTCACCGGAACCACAGGCTCCTGGTCGAGCACCTGCTCGATCATACCCGCGATCTCCGGGAAGCGGATACGCCGCTCGAGAAATGCCTCGACAGCGATCTCGTTGGCCGCATTGAGCACAGCAGGTGCACTGTTGCCAGCCTCGGCAGCCTGCCGCGCCAAGCGCAGGCAAGGAAAGCGCAGTTCGTCGGGGGCCTGGAAATCCAGACGGGCAATGGCGAACAGATCCAGCGGCGCAACCCCGGAATCGATCCGCTCAGGCCAGGCCAGGGCGTTGGCAATGGGCGTGCGCATGTCCGGGTTGCCCAATTGGGCCAATACCGAACCATCGACGTAATCCACCAGCGAGTGGATCACGCTCTGCGGGTGCACCACCACCTCAACCTTGGCCGGCGCCGCATCGAACAGCCAGCAGGCTTCGATCAGCTCCAGCCCCTTGTTCATCATGCTCGCCGAGTCCACCGAAATCTTGCGCCCCATGGACCAGTTCGGGTGGGCGCAGGCCTGTTCCGGCGTGACATCGGCCAGCGCCGCTTGCGGCGTTTCGCGGAACGGACCACCCGAAGCGGTCAACAGGATCCGGCGTACGCCAACCTGGCCCAGGCCGCGCTCGTAATCGCCCGGCAGGCACTGGAAAATCGCATTGTGCTCGCTGTCGATCGGCAGCAGCACGGCGCCGCTACGACGCACGGCATCCATGAACAGTGCGCCGGACATCACCAGCGCTTCCTTGTTGGCCAGCAGCACCTTCTTGCCTGCCTCGACAGCTGCCAACGTCGGGCGCAGCCCGGCAGCGCCGACGATAGCCGCCATCACCGCATCCACTTCAGGGGCGCAGGCGACTTCGCAGAGGCCTGCCTCCCCTTCCAGCACCTCGGTGGCGCAGCCCGCAGCCACAAGGCCAGCACGCAGGCGTGCGGCCGCTTCGCCATTCGGCACCACGGCAAAGGCCGGACGATGCTGTACGCACAAGCCCAGCAGCTCGTCGATGCGCGAATAACCACTCAACGCGAACACCTGATAGCGCTCGGGGTGACGGGCGATCACATCCAGCGTGCTAAGGCCGATCGAGCCGGTAGCGCCCAGCACGGTAATGCGCTGTATGGCAGTCACATCACACCCCATTCGGCAGCCCACAACAGCACGGCAAAGATCGGGATGGCCGCTGTCAGGCTGTCGATGCGGTCAAGCACACCACCATGGCCAGGCAACAGGTTACTGCTGTCCTTGATACCGGAACGGCGCTTGAACATGCTTTCGGTCAGGTCACCGATCACCGACGACATGACCACCAGCGCGGCGCCCACAAGACCCAGCAGGATCTGGCCAATACCCCAGTCGCGGCTGATGCCGACCCCCAGGGTAATCAGCAGGCTGACAGCCAGGCCGCCATAAACGCCTTCCCAGCTCTTGCCCGGGCTGACCTGCGGCGCAAGCTTGCGCTTGCCAAAGGCACGACCGGAGAAATAGGCGCCGATATCGGCAGCCCACACCAGCACCATGACCGAGAGAATCAGCCAGTTGCCCAGCGGCCAGTGCTTGAGCAGCACCAACCCCTGCCAGGCCGGCAGCAGTATCAGCAGGCCGATCAGCAGGCGGCAGGCGGCGCTGGCCCACAATTCACTGCTGCGCGGGTAGGTCAGCACCAGCCAGGTGGCCAGCGCCCACCAGATCACCGAAGCACCCAGCACCCAGGGCGCCAGGTCAGGCATCAGGTAGAGCAGCATCAGCGCCCCGGCGACCACCGCGGCGTAGGCGATGCGCAGGGGCTGAGCCATAAGCCCGGCCAGGCGCGCCCATTCCCAGGCACCCAGGGTAACCACGAAGCCGATGAAGAGGGCGAAGTCCCCGCCGTTGAGCAGGAAGAAACCACCCAGCGCGACCGGCAGCAGGATCAGCGCGGTAATGATGCGTTGTTTAAGCATTAAGCACGAGCTCCAGCCTCGACCTGCTCGCTGGTCTTACCGAAGCGGCGCTGGCGCGAAGCGAAATCGGCCAGGGCATTGCGCATGGCCTCGTGTTTGAAGTCCGGCCAATAAAGGTCGGAGAAGTACAGTTCGGCGTAGGCCAGCTGCCACAGCAGGAAGTTGCTGATGCGGTGCTCGCCACCGGTGCGGATGCACAGGTCCGGCAACGGCTGCTCGCCGGTGGCCAGGCATGTCTGCAACAACCCCGGCGTGATGTCGTCCGGGCGCAGATGGCCGGCCTGAACTTCACGCGCCAGCCGTTGCGCGGCCTGGGCGATATCCCACTGCCCACCGTAGTTGGCGGCGATCTGCAGGATGAAGCGGTTGTTGCCGGCAGTCAGCGCCTCGGCCTCGCGCATGGCGGCCTGCAGCTCCGGGTGAAAACGCGAACGGTCACCAATGATACGCAGGCTGATGTTGTTCTCGTTGAGGCGCCTGGCCTCACGGCGCAGTGCCGAGAAGAACAACTCCATCAGCGCACCGACCTCTTCGGCCGGGCGCTGCCAGTTCTCGCTGGAGAAGGCGAACAGGGTCAGCACCTCGACCCCGGACTTGGCGCAGACTTCGATGACCGCACGCACCGCATCGACGCCGGCCTTGTGCCCGGCGACGCCGGGCAACAGGCGCTTCTTTGCCCAGCGATTATTGCCATCCATGATGATCGCGACGTGACGCGGCACCGATGACGGTGCCGCCAGCTTGGTCTTTTCCATTAAAAAACCTCGGCCTTAGACGGCCAACAGGTCCTTTTCCTTGGCTTTAAACGCAGCGTCGATCTCGGCGACGAATTTGTCGGTCAGCTTCTGGATCTCGTCAGCGGCGCGACGCTCTTCGTCTTCGCTGATTTCCTTGTCCTTGGTCAGCTTCTTGAGGTCGGCCAGTGCGTCACGACGCACGTTGCGCACGGCAACCTTGGCGTCTTCGGCAACAGCGCTGGCCTGCTTGGTGTAACCCTTGCGGGTTTCTTCGGTCAGGGCAGGCATCGGCACACGAATGGTGGTACCGGCGCTGGACGGGTTCAGGCCCAGGTCGGACGTCAGGATGGCCTTTTCGATGGCAGCGCTGAGGTTCTTGTCGTGGGCGACGATCTTCAGGGTACGGGCATCTTCAACGGACACGGCAGCCACCTGGTTCAGCGGCATTTCGCTGCCCCAGGCCGGAACCTTGACGCTGTCCAGGATGCTTGGGTGGGCGCGACCGGTACGGATGGACGCCAGGTTGCGACCCAGTGCCTCGATGGACTTGCCCATGCGGTCCTGGGCGTCTTTCTTGATGTCGTTGATCATTTTTGAACTTCCTCGATCAGAGTTCCTTCCGCGCCGCCATGCACGATGTTCAGCAGGGCGCCGGGCTTGTTCATGTTGAAGACGCGCAGCGGCATCTTGTGGTCGCGGCACAGACAGATTGCCGTCAGGTCCATCACGCCCAGCTTGCGATCCAGCACTTCATCGTAGGTCAGATGATCGAACTTCTCGGCATGCGGGTCTTTGAATGGATCTGCAGTGTATACACCATCGACCTTGGTTGCCTTCAATACCACGTCGGCATCGATTTCGATGGCGCGCAGGCAAGCGGCAGAGTCGGTGGTGAAGAACGGGTTGCCGGTACCGGCAGCGAAGATTACGACTTCTTTGGCGTTCAGGTGGCGCATGGCTTTGCGGCGATCGTAATGATCGGTCACACCCACCATGGAAATGGCCGACATCACGATGGCAGTGATGTTCGCCCGCTCCAGCGCATCGCGCATGGCCAGGCCATTCATGACGGTTGCCAGCATGCCCATGTGGTCGCCGGTGACACGGTCCATGCCGGCTGCACTGAGCGCCGCACCACGGAACAGGTTGCCACCACCGATAACGAGACCTACCTGAACACCGATGCCGACCAATTGGCCGACCTCAAGTGCCATGCGATCCAGGACCTTGGGGTCGATCCCGAACTCTTCCGAGCCCATCAGGGCCTCGCCGCTAAGTTTGAGTAGAATGCGTTTATAGCGAGCCTGATAACCACTGCCCTGCTGAGCCATTGCGAATCTCTCCTGCGGCGTTTGTAAAATTCTGGCGGGCTGCTTCGAGCCTGCGTGTAACTCTAACGTGACGCAGCGACTGCGTCAGCGAACAACGGTTCGAAAACCGCTCCCGCTTTGACAAAGAGGCTGCGCGCGTGAGCGGGCAGCCTCTTTGGGGCGACAGACGAGTCTGTCTTACTGCTTGGCAGCTGCTACCTGAGCGGCTACTTCAGCAGCGAAGTCGTCGACCGGCTTCTCGATGCCTTCGCCTACTTTGAAGTAAGTGAAGGAAACGATTTCAGCGCCGGCTTTCTTGGCCAGTTCGCCGACTTTGACTTCCGGGTTCATGACGAAGGCTTGCTCTTTCAGCGAGGCTTCGGCCTTGAACTTGGTGATACGGCCGTTGATCATGTTCTCAACGATGTTTTCCGGCTTGCCGGCGATCTTGTCGGCGTTCAGCTGCAGGAAGACATTCTTCTCGCGCTCGATGGCCTCGGCGGAGATTTCCGAAGCATCCAGGAACTCTGGGTTCGAGGCTGCAACGTGCATGGCGATGTTCTTGGCCAGCTCGACGTCGCCGCCTTTCAGGACAACAACGGCACCGATCTTGTTGCCGTGCAGGTAAGCACCGACAACGTCACCCTCAACGCGCACCAAGCGGCGGATATTGACGTTTTCGCCGCACTTGGCAACCAGGGCTTCACGAGCAGCTTCACGCGAGGCGATCAGCGGAGCTGCGTCAGTCAGCTTCTGGGCGAAGGCTTCTTCGATGCTTTCGGCAACGAAGTTCTTGAAGTCGTCTTGCAGGGCCAGGAAGTCGGTCTGCGAGTTCACTTCCAGCAGAACGGCGGATTTACCGTCGGTCTTGACTGCGATCGCGCCTTCAGCAGCGACGTTGCCAGCCTTTTTGGCGGCCTTGATGGCGCCCGAGGCACGCATGTCGTCAATGGCTTTTTCGATGTCGCCGCCGGCCTTTTCCAGGGCCTTCTTGCAATCCATCATGCCTTCGCCGGTACGCTCGCGCAGTTCTTTGACCAGCGCTGCAGTAATTGCTGCCATTTCAAAATCCTCTTGGAAAGTTTTTCAACCATTCCACCCGCTCGTCACGGGCGTTCAATTCTGCGAATCCGCTGTTGTTGTCTCAGCCAGCCCATGATGCGGGGGCATTGCTGACAGCAGGATTTCAAGGTGGCAAAAAGGGGGCAAAGCCCCCTTTTTGCGTGCCAAGTAGACGCTAGCGCCTATTACTCAGCAGCAGGTGCAGCCGCTTCTTCAGCGTAGACTTCGGTGCCGCCAGCAACGTTGTTGCGGCCGCGGATGATGGCGTCGGCCATCGAAGTCATGTACAGCTCGATGGCGCGGATGGCGTCGTCGTTGCCTGGGATGATGTAGTCAACACCTTCCGGGCTGCTGTTGGTATCGACAACGCCGATTACCGGGATGCCCAGCTTGTTGGCTTCGGTGATAGCAATGCGCTCGTGGTCAACGTCGATCACGAACAGGGCATCAGGCAGGCCGCCCATGTCCTTGATACCACCCAGGCTGCGGTCCAGCTTTTCCAGATCGCGCGAACGCATCAGGGCTTCTTTCTTGGTCAGCTTGGCAAAGGTGCCATCTTCGGCCTGGGTTTCCAGGTCGCGCAGACGCTTGATCGAAGCACGGATGGTTTTGTAGTTGGTCAGCATGCCGCCCAACCAGCGGTGATCAACGTATGGCGAACCGGCGCGAGCAGCTTGCTCGGCAACGATCTTGCCGGCGGAACGCTTGGTGCCGACGAACATGATCTTGTTCTTGCCCTGAGCCAGACGCTCTACGAAAGCCAGAGCTTCGTTGAACATTGGCAGGGTTTTTTCCAGGTTGATGATGTGGATCTTGTTACGCGCGCCGAAAATGTACTTGCCCATTTTCGGGTTCCAGTAACGGGTCTGGTGGCCGAAGTGCACACCGGCCTTCAGCATATCGCGCATGTTGACTTGGGACATGATAGTTCCTTGATAAGTCGGGTTGGGCCTCCACGTATCCCAATGACCAACCCGCAAATTCGAGAACTCGGGGCACCCAGGTCATCGTGTCGACACGTGTGTGGGTTTATGCTCACGGGGTCGTCCCCGAAAGCGGCGCATTTTATACCACAGACCGCGACCGAACGGAACCAGGATAATCGCTCGTCCGTCAGCGGTTTTTGCAGCACCCCGCCAAACAGGCCAGAATGCCCCCTGTAGACAGCAGCATGGCCGCCTTTATCCCGACAGAATGCCGCCCTGCTCTGCTAGAATCCGGCCTTTCCCGTTTGTTCGCGCCGCCCGCGGCGCCGTAGAGAGCCTGTAATGACCGTTACCATCAAGACCGCAGAAGACATCGAGAAGATGCGCATCGCCGGCCGCCTGGCCGCCGAAGTGCTGGAAATGATCGAAGAGCACGTCAAGCCCGGTGTCACCACCGAAGCGCTCGACCGCCTGTGCCACGACTACATCGTCAACGTCCAGCAGGCGATCCCGGCACCGCTCAACTACAAAGGCTACCCGAAGTCGATCTGCACCTCGATCAACCATGTGGTCTGCCACGGCATCCCCAACGACAAGCCGCTCAAGGACGGTGACACGCTGAACATCGACGTCACCGTGATCAAGGACGGCTACCACGGCGACACCAGCCGCATGTTCCACGTCGGCACCGTGCCGGTATGGGCCGAGCGCCTGTCCAAGGTCACCCAGGAATGCATGTACAAGGCCATCGAACTGGTCAAGCCGGGCTGCCGCCTGGGCGACATCGGTGAAGTGATCCAGAAGCACGCCGAAAAGAACGGTTTCTCGGTGGTGCGCGAGTTCTGCGGCCATGGCATCGGCAAGGTGTTCCACGAAGAGCCGCAGATCCTTCACTACGGCCGTGCCGGCACTGGCATGGAGCTCAAGGAAGGCATGACCTTCACCATCGAGCCGATGATCAACCAGGGCAAGGCCGATACCAAGGTGCTGGGCGACGGCTGGACGGCCATCACCAAGGACCGCAAGCTCTCGGCCCAGTGGGAGCACACCCTGGTGGTGACCGCGACCGGCTACGAGATCTTCACCCTGCGCAAGGACGACACCATCCCGCGCACCTCGGCCTGATTTGACGCCAAGGCCTTTACGACAGGAACGCGACGCATGCCCCAGGTGGATCCCGAGCTGTTCGACCGCGGCCAGTTCCAGGCGGAACTGGCCCTCAAGGCGAGCCCAATCGCCGCCTTCAAGAAGGCCATCCGCCAGGCCGGCGAGGTGCTCGACAAGCGTTTTCGCGAAGGCCGGGAGATCCGTCGGCTGATCGAGGACCGCGCCTGGCTCGTCGACAACATTCTGCAGCAGGCCTGGAACCAGTTCGACTGGGGCGACACCAGCGGCATCGCCCTCGTCGCGTGCGGTGGTTACGGGCGCGGCGAATTGCACCCGCACTCGGACATCGACCTGCTGATCCTGCTCGGCGCCGCCGAGCACGAGCAGTACCGCGACGCCATCGAACGGTTCCTGACCCTGCTATGGGATATCGGCCTGGAAGTGGGCCAGAGCGTGCGCACCGTCGATGAATGTGCCGAGCAGGCGCGTGCCGACCTGACGGTCATTACCAACATGATGGAAAGCCGCACCATCGCCGGCCCCGAAGCCTTGCGCCAGCGCATGCTGGATGTCACCAGCACCGCGCACATGTGGCCGAGCCGGGAGTTCTTCCTGGCCAAGCGCGCCGAACTCAAGGCCCGCCACCACAAGTACAACGACACCGAGTACAACCTCGAGCCCAATGTCAAAGGCTCGCCCGGCGGCCTGCGCGACATCCAGACGGTGCTGTGGGTGGCCCGGCGCCAATACGGCACGCTGAACCTGCACGCCCTGGCCGGCGAAGGTTTTCTGCTGGAGAGCGAAAACGAACTGCTGGCCTCGTCCCAGGACTTCCTGTGGAAAGTGCGCTACGCCCTGCACATGCTGGCGGGCCGCGCCGAGGACCGCCTGCTGTTCGACCACCAGCGCAGCATCGCCGCGCTGCTGGGCTACACCGATGAAAACCCCAAGCGCGCCATCGAACAGTTCATGCAGCAGTACTACCGGGTGGTGATGAGCATCAGCCAGCTGTGCGACCTGATCATCCAGCACTTCGAGGAAGTCATCCTCGCCGATGACGACAGCGGCACCACCCAGCCGCTGAATGCGCGCTTCCGCCTGCACGACGGCTATATCGAGGCGGTCAGCCCGAACGTGTTCAAGCGCACGCCGTTCGCCATGCTGGAAATCTTCGTGCTGATGGCCCAACACCCCGAGATCAAGGGTGTGCGCGCCGACACCGTGCGCCTGCTGCGCGAGCATCGCCACCTGATCGACGACACCTTCCGCAACGACATCCGCAACACCAGCCTGTTCATCGAGCTGTTCAAATGCGAAATCGGCATCCACCGCAACCTGCGGCGGATGAACCGCTACGGCATCCTTGGCCGCTACCTGCCGGAATTCGGCCTGATCGTCGGGCAGATGCAGCATGACCTGTTCCACATCTATACGGTCGATGCGCATACCCTCAACCTCATCAAGCACCTGCGCAAGCTGCAGTACACGCCGGTGTCCGAGAAATTCCCGCTGGCCAGCAAGCTCATGGGCCGCCTGCCCAAGCCGGAGCTGATCTACCTGGCCGGGCTGTACCACGACATCGGCAAAGGCCGCCAAGGCGACCATTCCGAACTGGGCGCGGTGGATGCGCAGAAGTTCTGCGAACGCCACCAGCTGCCGGCCTGGGACAGCCGCCTGATCGTCTGGCTGGTGCTGAACCACCTGGTGATGTCGACCACCGCCCAGCGCAAAGACCTGTCCGACCCGCAGGTGATCAACGACTTTGCCCTGCATGTCGGCGACGAAACGCGCCTGGACTACCTCTATGTGTTGACCGTGGCCGACATCAACGCCACCAACCCCAGCCTGTGGAATTCCTGGCGCGCCAGCCTGCTGCGCCAGCTGTACACCGAGACCAAGCGCGCCCTGCGCCGCGGCCTGGAAAACCCGCTCGATCGCGAAGAACAGATCCGCCAGACGCAAAGCTCGGCACTGGACATTCTGGTGCGCGAGGGCACCGACCCGGACGACGTCGAGCAACTGTGGTCCCAGCTTGGCGACGACTACTTCCTCAAGCACAACGCCGCCGATGTGGCCTGGCACACCGACGCCATCCTCCAGCAACCCGCTGACGGCGGGCCGCTGGTACTGATCAAGGAAACCACCCAGCGCGAGTTCGAAGGCGGCACGCAGATCTTCATCTATGCACCCGACCAGCACGACTTCTTTGCCGTGACCGTGGCGGCCATGTCGCAGCTCAACCTGAACATCCATGACGCGCGGATCATCACCTCCAGCAGCCAGTTCACCCTCGACACCTACATCGTGCTCGACAACGACGGCGGCTCGATCGGCGACAACCCGCAGCGGGTCAAGCAGATCCGCGACGGCCTGACCGAAGCGCTGCGCAACCCCGAGGATTACCCAACGATCATCCAGCGTCGGGTGCCGCGCCAGCTCAAGCACTTCAACTTCCCGCCGCAGGTGACCATCCTCAACGATGCCCAGCGGCCGGTGACCATCCTGGAGATCACCGCACCCGACCGCCCCGGCCTGCTGGCACGCATCGGGCGAATCTTCCTGGAGTTCGACCTGTCGCTGCAAAATGCCAAGATCGCCACCCTCGGCGAACGCGTGGAAGACGTGTTCTTCATTACCGACGCCGATAACCAGCCGCTGTCCGACCCGCAACTGTGCAGCCGCCTGCAGGAAGCCATCGTGCAGCAGCTGCAGGCCGGCCAGGCCAGCGACACCAGCCCGAACCGCGTGACCTTTTAACGATTAGACGATTGACGAGACCTTGCGCCGATGAACCCTGCCCTGACCCAGCTTCAGCCCTACCCGTTCGAGAAACTCCGCGCCCTACTGGGCAGCGTGAAGCCTGCAGCGGACAAACGCGCCATCGCTCTGTCGATTGGTGAGCCGAAGCACGAATCGCCTGCGTTCGTCGCCCAGGCCATGGCCGACAACCTCGACAAGCTGGCGGTCTATCCCAGCACTCTCGGCCTGCCAGCCCTGCGCCAGGCCATTGGCCAGTGGTGCGAACGCCGTTTCGGCGTGCCGGCCGGCTGGCTGGATGCCGACCGCCACATTCTGCCGGTCAACGGTACCCGCGAGGCGCTGTTCGCCTTCACCCAGGCCGTGGTCAACCGCGACAATGATGGCCTGGTAGTCAGCCCCAACCCGTTCTACCAGATCTACGAGGGCGCAGCCCTGCTCGCCGGTGCCACCCCGCACTACCTGGCGTGCCTGGAAGCCAACGGGTTCAACCCGGACTTCGATGCCGTGCCTACGGAAGTCTGGAAGCGTTGCCAGATCCTGTTCCTGTGCTCGCCGGGCAACCCCACCGGTGCGCTGGTGCCGATGGACACCCTGAAGAAGCTGATTGCCCTGGCCGACGAGCACGACTTCGTGATCGCCGCCGACGAGTGCTACAGCGAACTGTACTTCGACGAAGACGCGCCACCACCGGGCCTGCTCAGCGCCTGCGCCGAGCTTGGCCGCAACGATTTCAAGCGTTGCGTGGTGTTCCACAGCCTGTCCAAACGTTCCAACCTGCCGGGCCTGCGCTCGGGCTTCGTCGCCGGTGACGCCGCGATCATCAAGCCGTTCCTGCTGTACCGCACCTACCATGGCTGCGCCATGCCCGTGCAGACCCAGCTGGCCAGCATCGCTGCCTGGCAGGACGAGGCGCATGTGCGCGAGAACCGTGACCAGTACCGCGCCAAGTACGATGCCGTGCTGGATATCCTGCAGCCGGTAATGGATGTGCAGCGGCCGGATGGCAGCTTCTACCTTTGGGCCAAGGTGCCGGGCTGCGATGCTGCGTTCACCCGCGACCTGTTCGAAGCGCAGCATGTGACCGTGGTGCCGGGCTCGTACCTGTCCCGCGAAGTAGAGGGTGTCAACCCTGGTGCCGGCCGGGTGCGCATGGCGCTGGTTGCGCCGCTGGCCGAATGCATCGAGGCGGCTGAGCGGATTCGCGCCTTCCTGCAAAACCGCTGACGGAACTGGGGGCACTTTGTGCCCCATTCGCGGGGCAAGCCAGCTCCCACAGGTTCTCCATTGCATTTGAGGTTGCTGGGTACCTGTGGGAGCGGGCTTGTCCCGCGAATGGCAACAATGAGTTCTACCTGACCTGCCCCAGGTTGGCCTCACTCATATCCAGCTCACCCAACACCTGCCGCACCACCTCATCGCCCACCAGGTGCTGGCGATGCAGGTTATACAGCTCCAGCCGCTGCGCCCGTAGTGCGCGCAAACGCAAACGCCGCTCGAGCAAATCCATTTGCTCAGCCAAAGCTCTCGCCTCAGCCGTGTCGTTGTAACTGTTCAGCTCGTCCCGATACTCGGCCATCAACCTTGCCTTGAGCTCGGTGGCCAGCGTCGCCTGCGCGGCATCCTGCGGCGCGTTGGCGTCGATCACTTCCTCAGCTTCCAACGCATGAATCGCCGCCTCGGCGGTACGGCGCCAGGCTTCCTGCACTTCCTGATGCAGGCGCTCGTCGGGGCTCTTGGTGATGCCACGCAGCAGGATCGGCAACGCGATGCAGGCACTGATCAGCGACAACAAAATGACCCCGGCGGCAATGAAGATCAGCAGGTCGCGTTCAGGGAACGCCTGGCCCGCCCCCATCAGCAACGGTATCGACATCACACCCGCCAGGGTCACCGCACCCCGTACCCCGCCCAAGGTCAGCAGCCAGCACGAGCGTGCGGTTGGCATCAGCACCAGCGCCGGCTTGCCGCGCCAGCGCCGCACCACACCAATCGCCCGCCAGATGCTCTGCACCCAGATGAACCGCAGCAGAATCAACGCCGCGAAGATCGCCAGCACGTCCAGGCAACGCCAGGCCAGGGTTGGCCAGACCGTCGCCTCGTGGCTGACCACCGCCTTGATGATGTCGGGCAACTGCAGGCCCAGCAGCAAGAAGATCAAGCCGTTGAACGCAAACTCCAGCAGCGACCAGACGCTGCGGTTGAGCAAGCGGGTGCTGGTCTGGCGCGGCAGCAGGTCGAGCCAGCTCTGCATCATGCCGGCCGCCACCGCCGAGAGAATGCCCGACACACCAAGGCGCTCGGCCAGCACATAAGCGGCAAACGGTAGCAGCAGCATGAACACCACATGGGTAGCCGGGTCATCCCAGCCACGGGCGATCATCCAGGCGCGCAGGCGACCGATCAGCCAGCTCAGGGCCACACCCACCGCCAGGCCACCCAATGCGACCAGCACGAAGCTGAAGCTGGCATCGGCCAACGAGAACACGCCGGTGATCGCCGCTGCCAGCGCGAACTTGAAGGTCACCAGGCCCGACGCGTCGTTCATCAGCGCCTCGCCCTGGAGCATGTGCATCAGCGGGGTGGGTAGGCGGTCCTGGGTTATCGCCGAAACCGCCACGGCGTCGGTCGGCGACAACACGGCTGCCAAGGCGAAGGCCACGGGCAGCGGGATGCTCGGCAGCAGCCAGTGGATGAAGTAGCCGGCACCCACCACGGTGAACAGCACCAGCCCCACGGCCAATGCCACCACCGGCCCGCGAATGCGCCACAGCTCACGCTTGGGGATGCGCCAGCCGTCGGCGAACAGCAGCGGGGGCAGGAACAGGAAGAGAAACAGCTCAGGGTCCAGCGCCACGTGCAGGCCCAGGGTCGGCCAGGCCAACAATGCGCCGGCGGCGATCTGCACCAGTGGCAGGGGTAGCGGGACCATGCGCCCGACCAGTTTCGACACGCTTACCAGCGTCAGCAGGATGAGGACGGTATAGGCTGACTGCATCCGTAAAAGCTTCCTTTATGAATCAAGAACGACAGCGGGGCGAAACATCGCCATTGAAACAATATGTTAGCGGTGATGGCTAAATCGAGACCGCTGCACGATAGTCGCAGGTGACGGATGAATATGTAACATGATGATACTAGAGAGCTGCGACTTCGATGCACGTAGCTCACACCGCCCCCCATTCACCCCACACCCGTGGCGCTCAAAGAATCGTTCCCGCATAATCCCGCGACTGACATTCGGAAATGGAGAGATTGGGGCAGCCTGTGGCCTCAATGCACACAATGACCTACACGCTCTACGGCATCAAAGCCTGCGATACCATGAAAAAGGCGCGCACCTGGCTCGAAGACAAAGCCATCGCCTACGAATTCCATGACTACAAAGCTCAAGGCATCGACCGTGACAGCCTGAACCGCTGGTGCGACGAACACGGCTGGGAAGTCATCCTCAACCGTGCCGGCACCACCTTCCGCAAGCTCGACGACGCCAGCAAGGCCGATCTCG
The DNA here is from genome assembly GCF_047978245.1 of Pseudomonas sp. LFS044. NCBI lineage: Bacteria > Pseudomonadati > Pseudomonadota > Gammaproteobacteria > Pseudomonadales > Pseudomonadaceae > Pseudomonas > Pseudomonas sp. LFS044. The sequence continues at coordinate 124,803 of NZ_JBFPFX010000015.1, read as the reverse complement.
ACCAGGCCAAGGCCGTCGAACTGATGCTGGCCCAGCCGTCGATGATCAAGCGCCCGGTGCTCGACCTGGGCGCGCGCACATTGGTCGGCTTCAAGCCTGACCTGTACGCCGCCGCGCTGGCCTGAGCCCGCTGGCGCTTCATACCCTATTTCGCACGAGGTAATCACATGTCCAATACCCTGTTCAGCCTGGCCTTCGGTGTCGGCTCCCAGAACCGCCAGGGCACCTGGCTGGAAGTGTTCTACGCACAACCGTTGCTCAAGCCGAGCGCCGAGCTGGTCGCCGCCGTAGCGCCGATCCTCGGTTACGAAGGCGGCAACCAGGCCATCACCTTCAGCAACGGCCAGGCCTTGAAACTGGCCGAAGCCCTGAAAGGCGTTGATGCTGCCCAGGCCGCTCTGTTGACCCGTCTGGCCGAAAGCCACAAGCCGCTGGTCGCCACCCTGCTGGCCGAAGACGCTGCGCTGACCTCGACCCCTGAGGCCTACCTCAAGCTGCACCTGCTGTCGCACCGCCTGGTCAAGCCGCACGGCCTGAGCCTGGCCGGTATCTTCCCGCTGCTGCCGAACGTGGCCTGGACCAACCAGGGCGCCGTCGACCTGGCGGAGCTTGCCGAACTGCAACTGGAAGCGCGCCTGAAGGGCGAGCTGCTGGAAGTGTTCTCGGTGGACAAGTTCCCGAAGATGACCGACTACGTGGTCCCGGCCGGCGTGCGCATCGCCGACACCGCCCGTGTGCGCCTGGGCGCCTACATCGGCGAAGGCACCACCATCATGCACGAAGGCTTCGTCAACTTTAACGCTGGCACCGAAGGCCCAGGCATGATCGAAGGCCGTGTCTCGGCGGGCGTCTTCGTCGGCAAGGGCTCGGACCTGGGCGGCGGCTGCTCGACCATGGGCACCCTGTCCGGCGGCGGCAACATCATCATCAAAGTCGGCGAAGGCTGCCTGATCGGCGCCAACGCCGGTATCGGCATCCCGCTGGGCGACCGCAACACCGTCGAAGCTGGCCTGTACATCACTGCCGGTACCAAGGTGAACCTGCTCGACGAGAACAACGAGCTGGTCAAAGTGGTCAAGGCCCGTGACCTGGCCGGCCAGACCGACCTGCTGTTCCGCCGCAACTCGCTCAATGGCGCCGTCGAGTGCAAGACGCACAAGTCGGCGATCGAGCTGAACGAGGCGCTGCACGCGCACAACTGAGAATCCTTCAGTACCTGTAGGAGCGGGCTTGCCCGCGAACAGCGCACGCTCAGCGTATGAAATGTTAAGATCGGGTCTGGCACCACGCCAGACCCGATTTTCATTCCAGGCCCCGTGATCATGTTCCAGCCCTCCCCCTGGCGTGCCGATTTCCCCGCTATCGACGCCCTGCAACGGCAGCACCAGACCTACCTGGACAGCGCCGCCACCACCCAGAAGCCCCAGGCCCTGCTCGATGCCCTGAGCCACTATTACGGCCACGGCGCGGCCAACGTGCACCGTGCCCAGCACCTGCCCGGCGCGCTGGCGACCCAAGCGTTCGAAACCAGCCGCGACAAGGTGGCCACCTGGCTCAATGCTGCCGAATCGCGGCAAATCATCTTCACCCACGGCGCCACGTCGGCGCTGAACCTGCTGGCCTATGGCCTGGAACACCGCTTTGAGGCGGGCGAAGAGATCGCCGTCAGCGCCCTGGAACACCACGCCAACCTGCTGCCCTGGCAGCAACTGGCGCAGCGGCGCAACATGCGCCTGGTAGTACTGCCCGTGGACGCGCATGGCCGCATCGACCTCGACCAGGCCTTGCAACTGATTGGCCCACGCACACGGGTGCTGGCCGTCAGCCAGTTGTCCAATGTGCTCGGCACCTGGCAGCCGCTGCCAAGCTTGCTCGCCCACGCACGCGCCCAAGGGGCGTTGACCGTGGTGGATGGTGCACAGGGCGTGGTGCATGGGCGTCACGATGTGCAGCAACTGGGCTGTGACTTCTATGTATTTTCCAGCCACAAGTTGTACGGCCCTGAAGGCGTCGGCGTGCTCTATGGCCGCGCGCAGGCGCTGGAACTGCTGCGCCACTGGCAGTTCGGCGGAGAGATGGTGCAGCTGGCCGATTACCACAGCGCCAGCTTCCGCCCTGCCCCGCTGGGCTTTGAGGCCGGCACACCGCCCATCGCCGGTGTGATCGGGCTGGGCGCGACCCTCGATTACCTGGCCAGCCTGGATGCCATGGCGGTCAGTAACCATGAATCCAGCCTCCATCAGCACCTGTTGCGCGGGCTGGCTGACCGTGACGGCGTGCGCGTACTGGGCTCACCGCAGGCGGCCCTGGCCAGCTTCGTCATCGACGGCGTGCACAATGCCGACATCGCTCACCTGCTGACCGAACAGGGCATTGCCGTACGCGCTGGCCATCACTGCGCCATGCCATTGCTCAAAGGGCTGGGGCTGGACGGGGCGATTCGGGTGTCGCTGGGGCTGTACAACGACAGCGACGACCTGCAGCGGTTTTTCGACGCCCTCGACCAAGGCCTGGAGTTGCTGCGATGAGCCTGCCTGCAGACGCCCAAACGGCGCTGGACAGCTTCGAACAGGCCCGTGGCTGGGAGCAGCGTGCGCGGTTGCTGATGCAAATGGGTGACCGCCTGGCTCCGCTGGAGGATGCGCAAAAGTGCGAAGCCAACCGGGTGCATGGCTGCGAAAGCCTGGTGTGGCTGGTGGTTGAACAGCGCGATGGCCAGTGGCGGTTCAAGGCAGGCAGTGACGCGCGGTTGTTGCGCGGTTTGCTGGCGTTGCTGCTGGTCCGGGTGCAAGGCCTGAACAGTGCTGAACTGGCTGCACTGGATTTGCGCGAGTGGTTCACCCGGCTGGGGCTGGAGCGGCAATTGTCGCCGTCGCGCAGCAATGGGTTGCATGCGGTGTTGCAGCGGATGGCGGAGCTGGTTTCGGTCAGTTGAATCGGCGGGGGGTTCATCGCGGGCAAGCCCGCTCCTACAGGGGCCTGCGGGGGCGGGCTTGCCTGCGATGAAGCCCGCACAGGTCCAGCGCCTTACTCCGGTTTGACCCGTTCAGAAGGCCGCCGCGCACCCGCCACCAGTTTTTCCACCGCCTTGCTGGCAGCCACCATGCCGAAGGTCGCGGTGACCATCATCACGGCGCCAAAGCCCCCTGAGCAGTCCAGGCGCACGCCCTCACCGACGAAGCTTTTCTGCAGGCACACGCTGCCATCCCCCTTGGGATAGCGCAGCTGCTCGCTGGAGAACACGCACGGCACACCGTAATTGCGGCTGACGTTGCGCGAGAAGTTGTAGTCCCGGCGCAAGGTGGAGCGCACGCGCGATGCCAGCGGGTCGTTGAAGGTCTTGTTGAGGTCGCCTATCTGGATTTGCGTCGGGTCGATCTGCCCGCCCGCGCCACCGGTGGTGACCACGGCGATCTTGCGCCGCCGGCACCAGGCAATCAGCGCGGCCTTGGCCATCACGCTGTCGATGCAGTCGATGACGCAATCGAGGTTTTCGGTAATGTATTCGGCCATGGTCTCGCGGGTGACGAAGTCGGCCACTGCATGCACCGTGCACGCCGGGTTGATCGCGCGCAGGCGCTCGGCCATCACCTCGACCTTGGGCCGCCCCACCTGCCCTTCCAGGGCATGGGCCTGGCGGTTGGTATTGCTGACGCAGACATCGTCCAAGTCGAACAGGGTGATCTCGCCCACGCCACTGCGCGCCAGCGCCTCAGCCGCCCACGAGCCAACCCCGCCGATTCCGACGACCCCCACATGGGCCTGGCTCAGGCGTTGCAGCCCGTCGTCGCCGTAAAGCCGGGCAACGCCGGCGAAGCGTGGATCTTCTGTGCTCATGGTGCTACCCGAAACCTATACCTCGAAAACCGGCGCGCATTATAGGCCAGCAGCCGCTTTCAGCTCCATCGTTAGGAAAGAGACTACCAATGCTGCTTTAATGTCCTACCACCTAGAAAGAAATGGACCACAATGTCATCACGCAAATTCGGCCTCAACCTGGTGGTGGTCCTGGCCATCGCCGCGCTGTTCACCGGGTTCTGGGCGCTGATCAACCGCCCGGTTTCCGCACCTGCCTGGCCCGAGCAGATCTCCGGCTTCTCGTACTCGCCATTCCGCCTTGGGGAAAGCCCGCAAAAGGGTCAATACCCCAGCGATGACGAGATGCGCCAGGACCTGGAGCAGATGAGCAAGCTGACCGACAGCATTCGTATCTACACCGTGGAGGGTACCCAGGCTGATATCCCGCGCCTGGCAGAAGAGTTCGGCTTGCGGGTAACGCTGGGCATCTGGATCAGCCCGGACCTGGAACGCAACGAGCGCGAAATCGCCACCGCCATCGAGCTGGCCAACACGTCACGCAGCGTGGTGAGGGTTGTGGTGGGCAACGAGGCACTGTTCCGTGAAGAAGTCACCCCGGAAAACCTGATCAAATACCTCGACCGGGTACGCGCAGCCGTCAAAGTGCCCGTCACCACCAGTGAGCAGTGGCACATCTGGAAAGAACACCCAGAGCTGGCCAAGCACGTCGACCTGATTGCCGCGCACATCCTGCCCTACTGGGAGTTCGTGCCGATGAAGGATTCGGTCGAGTTCGTGCTGGACCGCGCACGTGAACTGAAGCAACAGTTTGCCCGTAAACCGCTGCTGCTTTCGGAAGTCGGCTGGCCGAGCAACGGCCGCATGCGCGGGGGCGCCGATGCCACTCAGGCCGACCAGGCCATCTACCTGCGCACCTTGGTCAACACCCTCAACCGCCGCGGCTACAACTACTTTGTCATCGAAGCCTATGACCAACCGTGGAAGGCCAGTGACGAAGGTTCCGTGGGTGCCTACTGGGGCGTGTACAACGCTGAGCGCCAGCAGAAGTTCAACTTTGAAGGGCCTGTGGTGGCGATCCCGCAATGGCGTGCCCTGGCGGTAGCCTCGGTGGTGTTGGCGGTGATCGCCCTGATGGTGTTGTTCATCGACGGCTCGGCCCTGCGCCAGCGCGGGCGAACCTTCCTGACATTCATCACCTTCCTGTGCGGGTCGGTACTGGTGTGGATCGCCTACGACTACAGCCAGCAGTACAGCACCTGGTTCAGCCTGACCGTGGGCGTGCTGCTGGCGCTGGGCGCGCTGGGGGTGTTCATCGTGCTGCTGACCGAGGCCCACGAACTGGCCGAGGCCGTGTGGATCCACAAGCGGCGCCGGGAGTTCCTGCCAGTACAAGGCGACAGCGCCTACCGGCCGAAGGTCTCGGTGCATGTGCCGTGCTACAACGAGCCGCCGGAGATGGTCAAACAGACCCTCGACGCGCTCGCCGCGCTGGACTACCCGGATTACGAAGTACTGGTGATCGACAACAACACCAAGGACCCTGCCGTGTGGGAGCCGCTCAAGGCCCACTGCGAAAAGCTCGGCGAGCGCTTCAAGTTCTTCCATGTCGCACCGTTGGCCGGTTTCAAGGGTGGCGCCCTGAACTACCTGCTGCCCCACACCGCCAAGGATGCCGAAGTGATTGCAGTGATCGACTCGGATTACTGCGTCGATCGCAACTGGCTCAAGCACATGGTGCCGCACTTCGCCGACCCGAAAATCGCCGTGGTGCAATCGCCGCAGGACTACCGCGACCAGCACGAGAGCGCCTTCAAGAAGCTCTGCTATAGCGAGTACAAAGGCTTCTTCCACATCGGCATGGTGACCCGCAACGACCGCGACGCCATCATCCAGCACGGCACCATGACCATGACCCGGCGCAGCGTGCTCGAGGAGCTAGGCTGGGCCGAGTGGTGCATCTGCGAGGATGCAGAGCTGGGCCTGAGGGTGTTCGAGAAAGGCTTGTCGGCCGCCTACGCCCACAACAGTTACGGCAAGGGCCTGATGCCCGACACCTTCATCGACTTCAAGAAGCAGCGCTTCCGCTGGGCCTACGGTGCTATCCAGATCATCAAGCACCACGCCGCCGCCCTGCTGCGCGGCAAGGGCAGCGAGCTGACCCGTGGCCAGCGTTATCACTTCCTGGCCGGCTGGCTGCCGTGGGTCGCCGATGGTATGAACATCTTCTTCACCGTCGGTGCGTTGCTGTGGTCGGCGGCGATGATCATCGTGCCGCACCGGGTCGACCCGCCCCTGATGATCTTCGCCATCCCGCCGCTGGCGCTGTTCTTCTTCAAGGTCGGCAAGATCATCTTCCTGTACCGTCGGGCAGTAGGGGTCAACCTCAAGGATGCCTTCGCCGCGGCACTGGCGGGGCTGGCGCTGTCGCACACCATCGCCAAGGCGGTGCTGTACGGGTTCTTCACCAGCAGCATGCCGTTCTTCCGCACGCCGAAGAATGCCGACAGCCATGGGCTGCTGGTGGCCATTTCCGAAGCGCGGGAAGAGCTGTTCATCATGTTGCTGCTGTGGGGGGCTGCGCTTGGCATCTACCTGGTGCAGGGGCTGCCGAGCTCCGACATGCGCTTCTGGGTGGCGATGCTGCTGGTGCAGTCGTTGCCGTACCTGGCGGCGTTGGTGATGGCGTTTCTGTCTTCGCTGCCCAAGCCGCAGGAAAAGGCCGCCGAACCGCAACAGGCTTGAGATTGCCGGGGGCGCTTTGCGCCCCTATCGCGACGCTATTTGATATAAGATAACGCCCCTCAGATTTCCCCGCCTTGCCTTGCCCCGGAGTTCCCCATGACGGCCCCAGCCGAGCTCTCGCCTACCCTTCAACTGGCCTGCGACCTGATCCGTCGCCCCTCGGTCACCCCCATCGACGCCGATTGCCAGGCGCAGATGATGAACCGCCTGGGCGCCGTGGGCTTCCAGCTCGAACCGATGCGCATCGAGGACGTCGACAACTTCTGGGCTACCCACGGCAACCAGCAAGGCCCGGTGTTGTGCTTTGCCGGCCACACCGACGTGGTTCCAACCGGCCCGGTGCAGCAGTGGCAGCATGAGCCGTTCGAGGCGCTGATCGATGCCGATGGCATGCTCTGTGGCCGTGGCGCGGCCGACATGAAGGGCAGCCTGGCGTGCATGGTAGTGGCCAGCGAGCGCTTTGTGCGTGACTACCCAAACCACCGTGGCCAGGTCGCGTTCCTGATCACCAGTGACGAGGAAGGCCCGGCCCATCACGGCACCAAGGCGGTGGTAGAGCGCCTGAAAGCGCGCAACCAGCGGCTGGACTGGTGCATCGTCGGCGAACCGTCGAGCACCAGTCTGCTCGGTGACGTGGTCAAGAACGGCCGCCGTGGCTCGTTGGGTGCCAAGCTGACCGTACGTGGCAAACAGGGCCATGTGGCCTACCCGCACCTGGCGCGCAACCCGATCCACCTGGCCGCGCCAGCACTGGCAGAGCTGGCCGCCGAACACTGGGACGAAGGCAACGCATTCTTCCCGCCGACCAGCTTCCAGATCTCCAACCTCAACTCCGGCACCGGCGCCACCAACGTGGTCCCGGGCGACCTGACCGCGCTGTTCAACTTCCGTTTCTCTACCGAGTCGACGGTCGACGGTTTGCAGGCAAGGGTATCGGCAATCCTCGACAAGCACGGGCTGGACTGGTCGATCGACTGGGCGCTGTCGGGCCTGCCGTTCCTCACCGAACCGGGTGAGCTGCTCGATGCCGTCTCGGCCAGCATCAAGGGCGTCACCGGCCGCGACACCCAACCGTCCACCAGCGGTGGCACCTCCGATGGCCGCTTCATCGCCACCATGGGCACCCAAGTGGTCGAGCTTGGCCCGGTCAACGCCACCATCCACCAGGTGGACGAGCGCATCCTGGCCAGCGACCTCGACCTGCTGACCGAGATCTACTACCAGACCCTGGTCCGGTTGCTCGCCTGATGCTTGCCTGCCCAATTTGCCAGGCGGCCCTGACGCGGCTCGACAACGGTGTGGTGTGCCCGGCTGGCCATCGCTTCGACCGTGCCCGCCAGGGTTACCTGAACCTGCTGCCGGTGCAGCACAAGAACAGCCGTGACCCGGGCGACAACCAAGCCATGGTCGAAGCACGCCGTGACTTCCTCGACGCCGGCCACTACGCCCCGGTAGCCCGCCGCCTGGCGGAGCTTGCCGCCGAGCGCAAACCCCGCGCCTGGCTCGACATCGGTTGCGGCGAAGGCTATTACACCGCGCAGCTCGCCCAGGCCCTGCCACAGGCTGAAGGCTACGCCCTGGATATCTCGCGCGAAGCCGTCAAGCGCGCGTGCCGCCGCGACGCCTCGGTCACCTGGATGGTCGCCAGCATGGCCCGTGTGCCCCTGGTCGATGCCAGCTGCCAGTTCCTCGCCAGCGTGTTCAGCCCGTTGGACTGGGCCGAGGCCAAGCGCCTGCTCAGCCCAGGCGGCGGCCTGATGCGCGTGGGCCCGACCAGCGGCCACCTGATGGAACTGCGCGAGGTGCTCTACGATGAAGTACGCCCCTACGCCGACGACAAGCACCTGGCCCTGGTACCTGAAGGCATGGCCCACGCCCACAGCGAAACCCTCGAGTTCCGCCTGAGCCTGGCCGCGCCCAAGGCCCGCGCCGACCTGCTGGCCATGACCCCGCACGGCTGGCGCGCCAGCGCCGAGAAGCGCGCCCTGGTCATCGACCAGGCCGAGCCGTTCGAGGTCACGGTTTCCATGCGTTATGACTATTTCGTGCGCCAAGACTGAGCACACCCGGAGCCCTTATGCGCCAACCTGATATCGAGATCTACCTGAAGGACGCCGACGTCGACCACAAGCAGATTGCCCAGTGGCTGGGCGAAGCGATTGGCCCCTGCAGCGAATGGCAGCAGAAAGGCCAGACCTTCAAATGCAAGGCCGGTAACATTTCAGTGACTTGGTTACCCAAAGCTGTAGGGAAATGGAACAGCCTGTACCTGGAAAGTGACCAGACCCCATGGGCCGATGACGTCGCCTGTGCACGCGCCGCGTTCGCCGCACTGGGCGTGGAAGTACGCTGCGCACCGGGTGGCTGGGTCGAAGAGGATGGCGAGGAAGATGCCGACCGCTGGGTCCGCATCAGCGCCGACGGTGAAGAGGAAATCACCTGGCGCACATGAGTGCTCGGCAGTTTTTGTAGGCGCTGGGTTGCCGGCGATGCAGCCACGGCGGTGTATGGCACCGGCTTTGCCGGTCATCGCCGGCAAACCAGCGCCTACAGCTTGAGCGTTGCCTCAGGAGGCTCAGAGCCCAACTACATCCTCGGCTTGCAGGCCTTTCTGGCCCTGCACGCAGGAGTACTCGACCCGCTGCCCTTCGACCAGGGTACGATGCCCCTCACCGCGGATCGCCCGATAATGGACGAACACATCCGCACTACCTTCGCGCTGAATGAAGCCAAAGCCTTTGGCATCGTTGAACCACTTTACATTCCCAGTCTCACGAGACGACATCTGAACTACTCCGGATTTTTATTGTGAAGATCGCCTTGCAGACACAGGTATCGCTCCCCGTGTCGACGCCGCTTGCCGAAATATCCTGCAAGTGGCAGGCCGAGTATATGACACAGAACAAAGAATTTTCATGACCGCCGCGCCATTTGCAGGTTTTTGCTGAACTTACGCAGATACGGCAGACTAACTGCTTGCACACTCACTAAAAATCACACCCAGGGCACACACCCCATGACCCGTTCCCCCCTGCGCCGCCTGATCTTCGGCGCGTTGCGTCGCCTGTTGTACCTGTGGGTGCGCTCCGAGACCATCAACCAGTCCGCCACCAGCCTGCAACTGGACCGCAGCCGCCCGGTGTTCTACGCCCTGCCCTCGCCATCGCTCACCGACCTGGCCGTGCTCGACCACGAGTGCACCAAAGCAGGGCTACCACGCCCGGTACTGCCGGTGGCGGTGGGCACGCTGCATGAGCCAGCCGGTTTCTTCTACCTCACCCCCGACCCGGACTGGCTCGGCCGCCACGATAAGCGCGGTGCACCACCGACTCTCGAGCGGGTGATTGCAGCCGTCAGCCAGCATGCCGAAGAAGACGCACAGATCATCCCGGTCAGTGTGTTCTGGGGCCAGACACCGGCCAGCGAGTCCAGCCCCTGGAAGCTGCTGTTCGCCGACAGCTGGGCAGTCACCGGGCGCCTGCGCCGGCTGCTGACCATCTTGATTCTGGGGCGCAAGACCCGCGTGCAGTTCTCCGCGCCTATCCACGTGCGTGAGCTGGTGCAGCACAACAAAGGCCATGAACGCACGGTGCGCATGGCCCAACGCTTGATGCGCGTGCATTTTCGCAACCTCAAGACCGCCGTGATCGGCCCGGACATCTCGCACCGGCGCAACCTGGTCAAAGGCCTGGTGCATGCGCCGATGGTGCGCCAGGCGATCAGCGACGAAGCGCAACGGGAAAACATCCCTGTGGCCAAGGCTGAAGCGCTGGCCCTGCGCTACGGCAACGAGATCGCCTCGGACTACACCTACACCGCCATCCGCTTCCTCGAAGTGGTGCTCAGCTGGTTCTGGAACAAGATCTACGACGGCATCAAGGTCAACCACATCGAGCAGGTGCAAGGCATCGCACCGGGCCACGAAGTCATCTACGTACCCTGCCACCGCAGCCACATCGACTACCTGCTGCTGTCCTACCTGCTATTTCGCAACGGCCTGACGCCGCCGCACATTGCCGCCGGCATCAACCTCAACATGCCGGTGGTCGGCAGCCTGCTGCGCCGCGGCGGCGCCTTCTTCATGCGCCGCACGTTCAAGGGCAACCCGCTGTACACCGCCGTGTTCAACGAATACCTGCACACTCTGTTCACCAAGGGCTTCCCGGTCGAGTACTTCGTCGAGGGCGGGCGCTCGCGCACGGGGCGCATGCTGCAACCGCGTACCGGAATGCTGGCGATCACCCTGCGCAGCTTCCTGCGCTCATCGCGCACGCCGATCGTCTTCGTACCGGTGTACATCGGCTACGAGCGCGTGCTCGAAGGCCGCACCTACCTCGGTGAGCTACGCGGGGCGAGCAAGAAGAAAGAGTCGATCTTCGATATTTTCAAGGTCATCGGTGCGCTGAAGCAACGCTTCGGCCAGGTCTACGTGAACTTCGGTGAACCGATCCGCCTGGCGGGCTTTCTCGACCAGCAGCAACCCGGCTGGCGCGAGCAGGACCTGGGCCCGCAGTTCCGCCCGGCCTGGCTCAACGAGACCACCACCCGCCTGGGCGAAACCGTGGCCCGTCACCTCAACGAGGCGGCTGCAGTCAACCCGGTCAACCTGGTGGCCCTGGCGCTGCTCTCCACCAGCCGCCTGGCACTGGACGAAAGCGCGCTGACGCGCGTGCTGGACCTGTACCTGGCCTTGCTGCGCAAGGTGCCCTACTCCGAGCACACCACCTTGCCGGATGGCGACGGCCAGGCGCTGATCGAGCACGTCAGGGGCATGGACCTGCTGTCCGAGCAGAAAGACGCCCTCGGCCGCATCCTCTACCTGGATGAAGCCAACGCGGTGCTGATGACCTATTACCGCAATAACGTCCTGCACATCTTTGCCTTGCCGGCGCTGCTGGCGAGTTTCTTCCACAGCAGCTCGCGGATGAGCCGCGAACTGCTCGGCCAATACGTACACGCGCTGTACCCGTACCTGCAGGCCGAGCTGTTCCTGCGCTGGTCACCCGATCAGCTCGACGCGGTGATCGACCAATGGCTGTCGGCGCTGGTTGAACATGGCCTGCTGCGCCAGGAGAACGACAGCTACGTGCGCCCACCACCGAGTTCACGTCAGTTCGTCCTGCTGACCCTGCTTGCCCGCACCATCACCCAGACCCTGCAGCGCTTCTACATGGCCACGTCGCTGCTGCTCAACAGCGGCCAGCACACCCTTACCGCCGAAGAGCTGGAAGACCTCTGCGTGATGATGGCCCAGCGCCTGTCGATCCTGCATGGGCTCAATGCCCCGGAGTTCTTCGACAAGGCCCTGTTCCGCCATTTTATTCAGACCCTGATCGAGCAAGGCGTGCTGCGCCCGGATGGCAACGGCAAGCTGGGTTATCACGACAAGCTCGGCGAACTGGCCGAAGGGGTGGCCAAGCGCGTGCTGTCGGCCGAGCTGCGCCTGTCGATCCGGCAGGTAGCACTGCACCGCGATTATTCACCGGAAACTTCGGGCCTCTGAGGCTTTATCAGCCGGGAAAATCCGCTAAAGTCCCTGGGGTTGGCCACAAGCCAGCCCCAAGGACAACGGAGATTCCATGAAAAAGCTCGTAATGCTGTGTTGCGCATCCCTGCTCGCAGCCTGTTCCAGCAACACCCCGACCACCCAGGCCAGCCTGGATGGCGAAGTCTTCTACCTGCAGCGCATTGCCCTGCCACCTGCGGCCACCTTGAGCGTGGAGCTGCAGGACGTGTCGCTGATGGACGCCCCTGCCGTCACCCTGGCCCGCCAGGCCGGCCCTGTGAAAGGCAACGTGCCGCTGCCGTTTCACCTCACCTATGACCCGGCCCAGGTCAAGCCTGGCCACCGCTATGCGCTGAGCGCCCGTATCGAGCTGGACGGCAAGTTGCTGTTCATCAACACCGAGCACCACGGCGTCACGCTGGATGGCAGCGACGCGCAGCCCGTACGGATCAAAGTCGATCCGGTGCGCTGATATCCGCCTACTTCTGTTGAAAAGGAAAGCTTCATGATTCGCTCCTCCCTGCGCTTCACCGCCCTGTGCGCCGGCTTGCTGCTGTCGGCCAGCGCCCTGGCCCTGTCGCTGGGCGACCTGACCCAGAAAGACGCCACCGGCGGCCTGAAGGACGCCCTCACCCAAGGTGCACAGGTTGCCGTCAAGCAGCTGAGCACCCCCGGCGGTTTCAGCAACAACCCCGACGTGCGCATCGAGCTGCCGGGCAACCTTGGCAAGGCCGCCAAGGCCATGAAAATGTTCGGCAAGGGTGACCAGGTCACGGCCCTGGAAGACAGCATGAACAAAGCCGCTGAAGCAGCGGTACCGCAAGCCCAGGCGATCCTGGTGGATGCGGTGAAGAACATGAGCGTGACCGATGCCAAGGGCATCCTCAGCGGTGGCGATGACTCGGCTACCCAATACCTGAACAAAAGCAGCCGCGAGCAGATCCGCGCCAAGTTCCTGCCGATCGTCAAGGCGGCAACCGACAAGGTTGGCGTGGTTCAGCAGTACAACAGCTTTGCTGGCCAGGCTTCAGCGCTTGGCCTGGGTAACGCCAAGAGCGCCAACGTCGAGAGCTATGTGACCGAAAAGGCCCTCGATGGCCTGTTCGAAATGATCGCCAAACAGGAGCAGAGCATTCGCCAGAACCCGGCGCAGGCGGCTACCAGCCTGGCGAAGAAGGTCTTCGGCGCCCTGTAGAGGCCAAGGGCTGCGTTGCAGCCCATCGCCGGCAAGCCGGCTACCACAGGTACAGCACAGCTTTCACCAGCGGCGCCGACACTGTGGGAGCCGGCTTGCCGGCGAATGGAGGGCAACCGCCCTCCCCTGCGGCCTTCAGCCCTTCTTCACCCTGAACCACGCCGCATACAACGCCGGCAGGAACAGCAGCGTCAACGCCGTCGCGACAATCAGCCCGCCCATGATCGCCACCGCCATCGGCCCGTAGAACACACTGCGCGACAGGGGGATCATGGCCAGCACCGCCGCCAGCGCCGTCAGCACGATCGGCCGGAAGCGCCGCACCGTGGCCTCGATGATCGCCTGCCAACGGTCCATCCCCGAAGCGATGTCCTGTTCGATCTGGTCCACCAGTATCACCGAGTTGCGCATGATCATCCCTGCCAGGGCAATGGTGCCGAGCATGGCGACGAACCCGAACGGCTGCCGGAACACCAGCAGGAACAGGGTGACGCCGATCAGCCCCAAGGGCGCGGTAAGGAACACCATCACCGTGCGCGAGAAGCTGCGCAGCTGGATCATCAACAAGCTCAATACGACCACGATGAACAGCAGCATGCCCGCATTCACCGAGTTCTGCCCACGCTCCGAATCCTCGACGGTACCGCCCACTTCCAGCAAGTAGCCATCCGGCAGCTTGGCCTTGATTTCACTCAAGGTCGGCTCGATCTGCCGTACCAGGGTCGCCGGCTGCTCCTTGTCGTAGATGTCGGCACGCACGGTCACCGTCGGCAAGCGGTTGCGGTGCCAGATGATGCCCTCCTCGAACCCGTACTCCAGGGTCGCAACCTGCGACAGTGCCACGCTCTGGCCGTTGTCGGTGGGCAGCGCCAGGCTACCGAGGTTGCCCAGCTCGCCGCGCTCCTTCTGGGTGCCGCGCAGCAGGATCTCGATCAGCTCATTGTCCTCGCGGTACTGGCTGACCGTGGTACCGGTCAGCGAGCTTTGCAGGAAGCTCGACAAGCGCGCAGTGCTGACGCCGAGGGCACGCGCACGGTCCTGGTCAATCGACAGGAACACGGCCTTGCTCGGCTCCTCCCAATCAAGGTGCACGTTCACCACATGCGGGTTTTCGCGCACCTTGGCTGCGACCTCACGGGCCAGGGCGCGTGCTTTCTCGATATGCTCGCCGGTGACACGGAACTGCACCGGGTAACCCACGGGCGGGCCGTTCTCCAGGCGGGTGACACGAGCGCGCAGGTCGGGGAACTGCTGGTCAACGGTATCGATCAGCCAGCTGCGCAGGCGTTCGCGCTGTTCCATCGACTTGGCCAGCACGACGAACTGGGCAAAGCTTGCCGCCGGCAGCTGCTGGTCCAGGGGCAGGTAGAAACGGGGCGAGCCCGTGCCCACGTAGGCCACATAGTTGTCGATGCCGTCCTGCTGCTTGAGCAGCGCTTCCAATTGCTTGACCCGCTCGGCGGTATTGGCCAGCGAGGCGCCCTCGGCCAGCTTCAGGTCGACCATCAGCTCCGGGCGCCCGGAGGCGGGGAAGAACTGCTGGGGCACGAAGCGGAACAACAGGATGCTACCGACAAAGGCGGCGATGGTCAGCAGGATTACCGTCTTGCGCCGCCGCACGCACCACTCCACCACACGCCGTACGCGCTGGTAGAACGGGGTGGCGTAAGGGTCTGGTGCATGGCCGTCGCTGCCATGGCGGGCGGCATGCAACTTGGCCAGGTCCGGCAACAGCCGTTCGCCCAGGTAGGGAACGAACACCACCGCCGCGACCCACGAGGTCAGCAGCGCAATGGTCACCACCTGGAAAATCGAGCGGGTGTATTCACCCGTGCTCGACGCTGCCGTGGCAATCGGCAGGAAGCCGGCAGCGGTGATCAAGGTGCCGGTGAGCATCGGGAAGGCCGTGCTGGTCCAGGCATAGCTGGCCGCCTTGAGCCGATCGAAGCCCTGCTCCATCTTGATCGCCATCATTTCCACCGCAATGATCGCGTCGTCCACCAGCAGGCCCAGTGCCAACACCAACGCACCGAGCGAGATCTTGTGAAGGCCGATGCCAAAGTAATGCATGGCCGCAAAGGTCATGGCCAGCACCAACGGGATGGCCAGCGCCACCACCAGGCCGGTGCGCAGGCCCAGCGAGAAGAAACTCACCAGCAACACGATGATCAGCGCTTCGACCAGCACCTGGACGAACTCGCCAACACCCGCCTTGACCGCTGCCGGCTGGTCGGACACCTTGCGCAGCTCCATGCCCGCCGGCAGGTTGTGCGACAGGCGTTCGAACTCAACTTCCAGCGCTTTGCCCAGCACAAGAATGTCGCCGCCATCCTTCATCGACACGGCCAGGCCGATTGCGTCCTCGCCCATGAAGCGCATGCGCGGCGCGGGTGGGTCGTTGAAACCCCGGTGCACGTCCGCGACGTCATCGATGCGGAAGGTGCGGTCACCCACCCGGATGGGGAACTGGCGAATCTGCTCGACACTGTCGAACTGCCCGCTCACCCGCAACTGCAGGCGCTCGCTGGGGGTTTCGAAGAACCCGGCGGTACTCACCGCGTTCTGTTCGCGCAGGGCTTGCTGCACGGCCTCAAGCGGCACACCCAGGGTGGCCAGCTTGAGGTTGGACAGTTCGATCCAGATCTTCTCGTCCTGCAGCCCGACCAGCTCGACCTTGCCCACGTCCTTGACCCGCTGCAGCTGGATCTGGATACGGTCGGCGTAGTCCTTGAGCATCGCATAATCGAAGCCAGCACCGGTCAGCGCGTAGATGTTGCCGAAGGTGGTGCCGAACTCGTCGTTGAAGAACGGCCCCTGGATTTCCGGTGGCAAGGTGTGGCGGATGTCCGCGACCTTCTTGCGGATCTGGTACCACAGCTCGGGGATGTCCTTGGAGTGCAGCGAGTCGCGGGCCATGAAGGTCACCTGCGATTCGCCGGGGCGCGAGAACGAGACGATCTTCTCGTACTCGCCGGTTTCCATCAGCTTCTTCTCGATCCGTTCGGTTACCTGGCGCGACACTTCCTCGGCCGTAGCACCCGGCCACAGGGTACGGATCACCATGGCTTTGAACGTGAACGGCGGGTCTTCGCTCTGGCCAAGCTTGGTGTAGGACATGGCGCCAATGGCAGCCAACAGGATCATCAGGAACAGTACGATCTGGCGATTGCGCAGCGCCCAGGCGGAAAGGTTGAAACCCATCGGGACTTACTCCTTGGCCGTCAGGTTCACCACGCGGTTGGTGCGGTCCACAGGCCGCACCTCCTGCCCTTCGCGCAGCACATGGCCGCCAGCGGCGACCACCCAGTCGCCAGGGTTCAAACCTTCGAGCACCGGCACACTGTCGGTGCCATACACCCCGAGGCTCACCGCCGCCCGCTCCAGGCGACGGTCCTGGTTGACCCGCCAGACATAGGCCTGGCCGTTTTCCGCGGTAACCGCCGCCAGCGGCACAGCCAACGGGATCAGCCCATCATGGGCGATGAACACGCGTGCGCTCTGGCCGATGTCTGCGGGCACCTTGGCCGACGTGAAGGCGATGCGCGCAGCGAAGGTGCGCGAGCGCGGGTCGGCTGCCGGCGACAGCTCACGGATGCGCCCCGGAAAGCGTTCGGTGCCATGCGACCACAGCTCTACGCTGACCGCCTGGCCCACGGCGAAGCGGGCGAACTGCTGCTCGGGCAGCCCGATCACCACCTCCCGCTCACCGTCGGCAGCCAGGGTGAACACGGTTTGCCCGGCAGCGACCACCTGGCCGACCTCGACCTGGCGCTTGGCGATGACGCCGGCCTGCGGCGCACGCAGCACAGCGTATTCAGCCTGATTGCCGGCCACGTCGAATTCGGCCTTGGCCTGCTTGAGGCGCGCCAGCCCGGCACGGTACAGGTTCTCGGCATTGTCGTAGAGGGAATGGCTGACCATCTGCCGGTCGAGCAATTTCTGGTAGCGGTCACGCTCGGCGCGCACCAGTGCCAGGTTAGCTTCGGCGGCCGCCAGTTGCGCGCGGTTGGCTTCCAGTTGCAGGCGTACGTCCTGGGGGTCGAGCTCGGCCAAAGGCTGGTTTGCCTTGACCCGTTGCCCCTCCTCTACCAGGCGTTTGCTGACTTTGCCAGCGATGCGGAACGCCAGCTCCGGTTCCAGGCGCGCGCGCACCTCGCCAGGGTAACTGTCGGCAGCGGCTTCGGCCGGCTGCGGCTGCACCACCAGCGCGGGGCGCGGCGCGGCCGGGGCG
Organism: Pseudomonas sp. LFS044; assembly: GCF_047978245.1. Taxonomy (NCBI): domain Bacteria; kingdom Pseudomonadati; phylum Pseudomonadota; class Gammaproteobacteria; order Pseudomonadales; family Pseudomonadaceae; genus Pseudomonas; species Pseudomonas sp. LFS044. The sequence goes on along the minus strand of NZ_JBFPFX010000015.1, from coordinate 107,310 downwards.
GCGGCTTCCTGGCCACAGGCCGCCAGGAACAGCACGGCGGCGGCAGGCAGGGCGAGGGACAAGGCATGACGCAACATGATGAATCCTTCCGCGACGAGCGCATCGAATATTTATACTGGCGAGTATATTAAGTCAGGGAACCGAAGCCGGGAAGCCAGCGTCGGAAAGAAAATCAACATTAACGTCAGGGCATTCCTTCAAGCCGGATGGCATCCGAGCCGGTAAGATGGGCGCCCCTTCAACCAGATGCGGACTCCAATGCCCAACGACGCACCCATCGGCCCAGGTCGCCCCAAGGACCTGGCCAAGCGCGAGGCGATCCTCGAAGCGGCCAAGACGCTGTTCCTCAGCCTTGGCTATGCCAACACCAGCATGGATGCGGTCGCTGCGGCGGCAGGTGTTTCAAAACTCACTGTGTACAGCCACTTCACCGACAAGCAGACCCTGTTCGGCTCGGCGGTCATGGCAACGTGCCAGAATCAGTTGCCCGACTTGATGTTCGAATACCCCGAGGGCGCGCCCGTCGAGGACGTGCTGCTGAATATTGGCAGGGGCTTCCAGGCGCTGATCAGCAGTGATGAGGCGGTCAAGTTGAGCCGCCTGATCATGGCGCTGGGTAACCAGGACCCAGGCTTTGGCGAATTCTTCTACGAGGCCGGGCCCAAGCGCGTGCTGGCCGGGATGGAAGCGCTGCTGCGCGGGGTGGCCGAGCGCGGGTTGCTGCGCATCGACAATCCGCTGCACGCGGCGGAGCACTTTTTCTGCCTTGTAAAAGGCGCGCCGGATTACCGGCTGCTGCTGGGGTGTGCCGGGCCGCTGGAAGGGGACGCGGCCGAGGCGCATGTGCGTGAGGTGGTCGGGGTGTTCATTCGGGCATTCAAGCCCTGAAGCTTTCGCCTGAGTGAACCGGCCCCGTCGCGGGCAAGCCCGCCCTCATAGAACAAACGCCAGCTTACTGATTTGGCGGGGATCCTGTAGGAGCGGCTTCAGCCGCGAACACCGGCGTAGCCGGTGCCATCACCGCGGCGCCTGCTTCGCGGCTGAAGCCGCTCCCACAGGGTATGCGGCGCGCTCGCGGGCTATCAGGCTTTCAAGGCCTTCTTGGGATAGATGTCGTAGCGGCTCGATTTGCCTTCCAGGCTATGGCCAGGCTTCGGCCCTTCGATGATTGGTGCCTTGCGCGGGCGTTTCACCACCACTCGGTGGCTGGCCAGCGCCAGAGCCGCTTCCAGCAATGCCGGCGCATCCATGTCATCACCGACCAACGGCCGGAACACGCGCATTTCCTTCTTCACCAATGCGCTCTTGTCACGGTGCGGGAACATCGGGTCGAGGTAGATCACTTGCGGCGGTTCGCCCTCCCAGGCGCGCATGCGCTGGATAGCGTTGCCGGTCAGCAGGCGCATGCGACCGACGATCGGGCCTACCTCAGCGTCGGCCCTGGCCCGTGCCAGGCCATCTTCGAGCAACGCCGCGATCAGCGGTTGGCGCTCGATCAGGGTCATCTGGCAACCCAGGCTGGCCAGCACGAATGCGTCCTTGCCCAGGCCTGCCGTGGCATCCAGCACCTGCGGCCGCACGCCCTGGGCGATGCCTACCGCCTTGGCGATCATCTGCCCGTTGCCACCGCCAAACTGGCGCCGATGTGCGGCCTGGCCTTCGACGAAATCGACCCGCACCGGCCCCGGCGCCTGCGGCCCCAGTTGCTGGATCTGCAAGCCTTCGGCGCCTACCTGCACGGCGAAGCCTGCCGCATCGTCCTGCAGCGGCAGGCCCAGACGCTCGGCCCATGCCCTGGCCTGATCCGCATACTCGGCCGCCATCGCCTCGACCCTGATACCCGTGCCTTGCTCTTGCATCGTCCACACCTAAAAAATCAAACCACGCCCTCAATGAATCGGCAAAACGGCCGATACAGGCAATATCCCGCTATTCTGCCAGAGCACAACGCGCGCGACTGCCATGACAGATACTCTTCCCATCGGTTTGACCTACTTGTCGCCTGTCGGCAACTACGGTCGGCAGAATACCCAGGCACTCGGGGGCGTCAGCCACCTGTGGCAGGATTTCTTTGCTCGTGCGCTGGCCGAGCAGCAAGCGCAAGAGCCCGACAGCGTCAGCCAGGCGTTGGTGCAGTACGACCAGCACAGCGGTGAGCCGATTGGCGGGGCCAAGGCCCTGGCGTTGATCGACGCCCAGCGGGCCTGCCCTGTGCACGACACCATCGTCGCACCGCCCGAGCCACTGTTTCTGCCCAAGGCTGAACTGGAAGCCAACCTGCTGGAGCCGGCCCCCGAGCCTTTCAGCACCGCCGAGATGATCCAGCAGCAGCGTCAACTCGACATCAGCAACACCTGGCTGCGCCCGGTGGTCATGAGCCAGGGCCAGCCGCTCGGCGAACCCGGCCCGGCCCCTTCCCCGCGCCCGCTGCACCTGCCCATCGCCGAGCTTGAATTGAACCTGCTCGACCCCGCGCCGGAGCCGTTCGACGAAGCGACCATGGCCAAGCAGCAGAACGACCTGGAATTCGACATGCACTGGGCGCGCCCGGTGGTGCTGAACAACGTCCGCGTCCACGCCTGACATCAGCGGCAGATCTGCCAGCGCCCCATGTCCAGGTGAAAGTGGTTGTGGTGCGCCGCGTTGTAATCCGGGCCCAGCACCGTACTGAAACTTTCGCAGGCGGCCTGCTGCACTTCGCGCAGAAATTTCGCCTTCTGCCCATCCGCCTGCCAGTCCCGCGCCAGCACGATGCGCTGGCCGTCCTGCAGACGGAAGCCGCTGATGTCCAGCGCATTGGCCGTGGCGTGCTGGCTGAGCCGGCCCTGCTTGCGGTTATACACATTGCGGCAAGCGAAACTGCCCAAGTGATCCACTTGCACGACCGGTTGGCCGAACACCCGCTGCGCAGCCGGTTGCAGGCCATGGTTCTCGAACAGCGCGTAAGCCACTGCCAGCGGGCAACTGGCCAGGAAGCTGCTGCTCAAGCGCGCATCGCCTTGCTCGATGCGCCACACATTCTGCAACGGGCATTTGGCCGAGGCCGGGCTGTCGGCTTGTGCCCTGAAGCGCAGCTGGCTGGCCTCGAGCGCTTGTTTGCACAAGCCCGGGTCATCGCGCAGCCGCGACAACTTGTAAGGGGTCAGCAGGTTAGGAGCCTCGCGCGCGTCCAGCGGCGCCCATGGGTTCCAGGCATCCGGCAGGCGCCAACCCAGCAGCCAGGGCAGGCCCGCCACAAACAGCAGGCCGCACAGCAGCACCAGTGCGCGCACTGCGCCTCAGCGGCGGAACAGGTCGTTGAGCTGGGCGAACGGCAAGGCCTGCTCACCGTAGCTGAACGTGCCTTGGTCACGGATCTCCAGCGCCGCGCGCTGGAACGCCCCCAGCGCCGCTCGGGCCAGCGATGACCCAACGCTGATGCGGCGTACACCCAGGTCTTGCAACTGGTTGACGCTCAGCGGCACGCCGGCCAGCCCCATCAATACATTGACCGGTTTCGGTGCCACGGCCTGCACCACCGCGCGAATTTCGTCGACACTGCGCAAGCCCGGCGCATAGAGCACATCGGCCCCCGCTTCGGCGTAAGCCTGCAGGCGCAGGATGGTGTCGTCCAGGTCCATGCGCCCGTGCAGCAGGTTTTCTGCGCGGGCACAGAGCATGAAGGGGAATGGCAGGCTGCGAGCTGCCTGCACCGCAGCGCGCACGCGCTCCACGGCCAGCCCGAAGTCATAGATCGGGGCGTCGCTCCGGGCGCTGGCATCTTCGATCGAGCCGCCGACCAACCCGGCCTCGGCAGCCCGCAGAATGGTCTGCGCACAGTCATCGGGCAGGTCGCCGAAGCCGTTTTCCAGGTCTGCGGCGACGGGCAAGGCCGTGGCGTCGACGATCAGCCCGGCGTTGTCCAAGGTCTCGTCCAGGCTCAAGGCCGCTTCCGCATCCGGTCGGCCCAGGCTGAAGGCCAGTCCCGCACTGGTAGTGGCCAGCGCTTCGAAGCCCAGGCTGGCCAGCAGCTTGGCGGAGCCGGCATCCCACGGGTTGGGGATGACGAAGGCGCCATCGCGCTCGTGCAGCGCCTTGAAGGCTTCGGCACGCAGGGTTTGTACATCCATGGTCACAACCTCCGGGTGGTCGGGAAATGGTCAGAGTAGTCCCAGTTGTTCGACCTCAGGGGCGCGCGGCAATTCCGGCAGAGCTGCCAGGCCGGGCAAGCGCGTCATCAGGCGCTGGTGAAAACGCTGGGCCAGTGCGGCAGCCAGGCGGTTGTCGGAGGTATGCAGGAAAATGTAAGGGCTACGGCCTTCCTCGATCCAACGGGCGACCTTCTCAACCCAGGGCAAGAGGAAGGGTTCGTTGGCATCCAGCACGGGGTGGCCGATGAAGCGCACCTGCGGGTGCTGGCTGAACGCTGCCGGGCGCGGCGGCACCTTGGGTTTCTTGGCTTGAGCGTCGAGCACCGCGGTGTCGCGTGACGTGCAGCTGAACAGCGCGCGCGGGTCCAGGCAGATACGTTCCACGCCGCGCTCATGTAGCAGGCGGTTGAGCAGGCGCTCTTCCTCACCTTTGGCGAAGAAGGCCTGGTTGCGTACCTCAACGGCCACCGGCACACCGATCTCATCGAGAAACTGCCCCAGTTCCGCCAGGCGCTCCGGGCCGAACTGCGCCGGCAATTGCAGCCAGTACGGCGACACTCGCTGGCCAAGGGGCGCCAGCAGCCGGGTGAAATCGCAGGCGGCTTCGAAACGCTCGCGCAGGTCGCCTTCATGGCTGATATCGCGGGGGAATTTGGCGGTGAAGCGAAAGTGCGCCGGCATCACCTGCGCCCAACGCGCGACGGTGCCGGGTGCGGGGCGGGCGTAAAAGGTGGTATTGCCCTCGACCGCGTTGAACACCTGGCTATACAGGCCAAGATATTCGCGGGTTGTGGCATCAGCGGGGTACAGGTAGTCGCGCCAGGCGTTTTCACTCCATGACGGACAACCGAGAAAATAGGGCAGGGGTGATGGAATCATCCATCAAATGTACAGGTCGAGCCCCAGCACTTCCATGTCCCAATCGGTAAAACCGGCAGTACTGAGGTAGCTTGCAAGCGCGGTTGCAGTACGGCGGTCACGGGCGCGGGGGAAGACCATGTCTTGCTGGCGAGCCGGCAGGCCACCGGGGCGGCGGCGCTGCGCGGCCTCCGGGGCGACTTCGGCGTCTTCGACCAGCTCGGCATCGTCGATGCTTTCATCGCGCACCGCCGCTTTGCGCGGTGTGCGCTTGACCGGGTAGGACTGCGATGAGAAACCGTCGATACGCATGATGAGCACTCAGGACCAATGATGGCAATTTAGCAGCATCAGTGTTCCGTCGCTAATGCTCGAGTGATAACTGGACCACAGTTTGCACCAAAGGTTTTATCGACAACCGCGATAACCGACGAACAGCACTCAGCGGGCTTTGGGCGTAGCTACATTATCGCGCAGGTAAACCGGTTGCGCCTGGTCGGCGGCGATTGCCTCGCCACGCGCCCAGGCAAAGCGTGCCAGGCTGAGGATATCCAACGCGTTCGGCAGCGCCGCCGGGTTGCTGGCACTGGCCTGCACAGCGAAGCGCTCGGCGTAGCCCCAGCCAGTACCGGCGCCGTACCAGTCGCCGCTGCTGGCCTCAGGCAACGCCACGCGCTCCGGAGGCAGCACTGCTTCCTGGCCTTGCAGGCGCATCTCGCCGGCCACCGCCTTGTAGCAACCCCAGTATACTTCGTCCATGCGCGCGTCGATGGCAGCTGCCACCTGCTCGGCACCGTGCTCGCGCAGCGCGCCCTGGGCCAGCGCGGCCAGGTTGGACACCGGCAGCACCGGGCGCTCCAGGGCAAAAGCCAGGCCCTGCACCACGCCGATGGCGATACGCACACCGGTGAACGCGCCCGGGCCACGGCCGAAGGCGATGGCATCGAGGGCATTGAGCGCCACACCGGAATCACCCAGCAGCTGCTTGATCATTGGCAGCAGCTTCTGCGCGTGCATGCGCGGGATCACCTCGTAATGGCTGGTTACCTTGCCATCATGCAGCAGCGCGACGGAACAGGCTTCGGTGGCGGTATCCAGGGCCAGCAGGGTGGTCATCGAACGGGTATCCAGGTGCGAATGAAAAGAGCGGCAGTATAGGGCACCAGCGACGTTGTGTCCCCAGGGGCCGCCGTGTGGCCTTTGCACAACAGCGCTTTGACGCGATCTCTGCAGGAGCCGTGGTTCGAGGCCTTGAAATGACTACGGCCCGCTAGCGGGCCGTTGTGATGTGCGGCAGGTGATGGATCAGCTCAGAGCTGCCAGGACCTTGGCCGTGATGGCGTCGACCGAACCAACACCTTCGATGTGGCTGTACTTAGGCTTGCCAGCATTGGCAGCCGACAGCTTCTGGTAGAACTCCACCAGCGGCTTGGTCTGGGTGTGGTAGACCGACAGGCGATGACGCACGGTTTCTTCCTTGTCGTCGTCGCGCTGGATCAGGTCTTCGCCGGTGACGTCGTCCTTGCCTTCCACTTTCGGCGGGTTGTACTGGATGTGGTAGGTGCGGCCCGAGGCCAGGTGCACGCGGCGGCCAGCCATACGGCCAACGATCTCTTCGTCGTCGACAGCGATTTCGACCACGGCGTCGATGTCGACACCGGCAGTGACCATGGCTTCAGCTTGCGGGATAGTCCGTGGGAAACCGTCGAACAGGCAGCCGTTGGCGCAGTCTGGCTGGGCGATGCGCTCCTTGACCAGGCTGATGATCAGCTCGTCGGAAACCAGCTGGCCGGCATCCATGACTTTCTTCAGTTCCAGGCCCAGCGGGGTGCCAGCCTTGACGGCAGCACGCAGCATGTCACCGGTGGAGATCTGTGGAATACCGAACTTTTCGGTGATGAACTTTGCCTGAGTACCTTTACCGGCCCCGGGAGCTCCCAGCAGAATTACGCGCATCTCGTGCTCCTCAAATTTTTTTATGAAATTCAATGGATTCGGCAACCAGGGCCAAGTCCGGAATATCGGGTATGACCATAAATCGGTCAGAAGGCTGCTCAAGATACACAGCGCCCGTCAGCCAGACAAGCGCCCCAAAGTTACAGGAATGTGCCATGCCTGCCTGCGGCTGCAGGCGGTTGCGCCCGGCGCAACCACCCTCCCCACCTTACCCTGGGTAACCCGACGCCCAGGGTGGCGGGCACCGCACGATAGCCTCAGCCGGTATTGCGCAGGCCTGCGGCAATGCCCGCCACGGTGACCAGCAAGGCCTGCTCCAATGGGCTGTCCAGAGCGGCTTCACGGCTGCGCGAACGCGCCAGCAGCTCGGCCTGAAGGCGGTGCAGCGGATCGAGGTAGGTGTTACGCAGGCTGATGAATTCCAGGGTCTCGGGGCTGTGCGCCAGTAGCACCGGCTGCCCGGTCAGGCCCAGGACCACTTGGCACGACTGCGACAATAGGTCGCGCAGATGTGCACCTAAAGGAAGCAGGCCGGGTTGCACCAGACGTTCGTCGTAGGCCTCGGCGATTTGTGCATCGGCTTTGGCCAGGACCATCTCCAGCATGTCGATGCGGGTACGGAAGAACGGCCACTGCTCGCGCATCTGCGCCAGTAACGCGCCCTGGCCACGGGCCAGCGCATTGCTCAAGGCCGTTTCCCAACCCAGCCAGGCGGGCAGCATCAGGCGCGTCTGGGTCCAGCCGAAGATCCACGGGATGGCCCGCAGGCTTTCAATACCCCCGGCACGGCGCTTGGCCGGGCGGCTGCCCAGTGGCAGGCGCCCCAGTTCCTGTTCCGGCGTGGACTGGCGGAAGTACTCGACGAAGTCTGGGTTCTCCCGCACGACGCTGCGGTAGGCGTCGACACCGTCGGCCGCCAGCTGGTCCATCAACGCACGCCAGGCCGGTTCAGGGGGTGGCGGCGGCAACAAGGTGGCCTCCAGCACCGCAGCCAGGTAAAGGTTGAGATTCTGTTCGGCAATGCCCGGCAAGCCGAACTTGAAGCGGATCATCTCGCCCTGCTCGGTGGTGCGAAAACGCCCCGCCACCGAACCCGGTGGCTGCGACAGGATCGCCGCGTGGGCCGGGCCGCCGCCACGGCCGACAGTGCCGCCACGGCCATGGAACAACAGCAGCTCGACCTGATGTTCACGGCAGATGCGCACCAGGTTTTCCTGCGCGCGGTACTGCGCCCAGGCTGCAGCCGTGGTGCCGGCGTCCTTGGCCGAATCGGAGTAACCGATCATCACTTCCTGCGGCCCGCGCAGGCCCGCACGGTAGCCCGGCAGGCCCAGCAGCCGCTCCATCACCGGCCCGGCGTTGTCCAGGTCGGCCAGGGTTTCGAACAGTGGCACCACACGCATGGGCCGGGTCAGGCCGGCCTCCTTGAGCAGCAACTGCACGGCCAGCACATCGGACGCCGCGCCGGCCATGGAAATGACGTACGACCCCAGCGATGCGCCAGGTGCTGCGGCTACTTCACGGCAGGTGGCAAGCACTTCGGCGGTGTCGGCCTGGGGCGTGAAGTGAGCGGGGAGCAATGGCCGGCGGTTTTTCAGTTCGGCCTGCAGGAACGCGATGCGCTTGTCTTCATCCCAGTCGGCATAGTTGCCCAGGCCAAGGTAATCGGTGATCTCCGACAGCGCGTCGCGGTGCCGGGCCGCATCCTGGCGCACGTCCAGGCGACCGAGGAACAGGCCGAAGGTCACCGCGCGGCGCAAAGTGTCGAGCAACGGGCCATCGGCAATAACGCCCATGCCGCATTCGTGCAGCGACTGGTAGCAGAGCTCCAGCGGCGCGATCAGGTCACGGTTGTCCACCAGCACGTCGGCGCTGGCCGGTTGGTTGCTGGCCAGCGACGCATGGGCCCAGGCACGTGTCGCCCGCAGGCGGTCGCGCAACTGCTTGAGGACGGCGCGGTAAGGCTCCGCACTCTCCCCCACCCGCTCGCGTACGGCACTGCTGGCCTGCTGCATGGACAACTCGGCGGCCAGCGCATCGATGTCACGCAGGAACAGGTCTGCGGCCATCCAGCGCGCCAGCAGCAGCACCTCGCGGGTGACGGCGGCGGTGACATTGGGGTTGCCGTCGCGGTCGCCGCCCATCCACGAGGCAAAGCGAATGGGTGCAGCTTCCAGCGGCAGGTGCAGGCCGGTGGCCTCGAACAATGCCTTGTCGACCTTGCGAAGGTGGCTGGGGATTGCATGCCAGAGCGAGTGCTCGATCACCGCGAAGCCCCATTTGGCTTCGTCTACAGGGGTTGGCCGGGTGCGGCGGATTTCTTCGGTGTGCCAGGCCTCGGCGATCAGCCGACGCAGGCGTTCGCGCACCTGCTCGCGCTCGGCGGGGGTCAGGTCGCGGTGGTCCTGGGCGGCCAGCTGGCCGGCGATGGCGTCGTATTTCTGGATCAGCGTGCGGCGTGCCACTTCGGTCGGGTGGGCCGTGAGCACCAGCTGGATGTCGAGCTTGGCCAACTGCCTGGCCAAGGCATCGTCCTTGTGCCCGGCCTGCTTGAGGCGTGCCAGCAGCTCGGGCAACACCCGCGCTTCAAAGGGCTCGGGCTGGTCGGCATCACGGCGGCGGATCAACTGATACTGCTCAGCCATGTTGGCGAGGTTGAGAAACTGGTTGAATGCCCGCGCCACTGGCAGCAGGTCTTCCTCGGCGAGGTCCGCGAGGGTCGAACTCAACTGCTCGCCGGCACTGCGCCGGTCGGCCTTGGCGCTGTGGCGGATGGCCTCGATCTTTTGCAGAAACGCCTCACCGTGCTGCTGGCGAATGGTATCGCCGAGCAATTCGCCCAACACATGCACATCTTCACGCAAGCGCACATCGATATCGGTCATTGGCCCTCTCTTCGGCGCGGCTCGCCCGCGCTCTGCTCCGGAAACAGCACTGGCCCAAGAGTGCCCATAGCCGGGGCGTGATGGCAAGCCGCGATCGGGCAAAGCAAACTAAAGTAAAGGCACAACAGTCCGATGCGATGCAGCCTTTGAAGGCGTTTACCGAGGTCATCATGAAAATCCGCGAACTCGCCCAGCACTGGGAACAGAATGCCGCCGGCACCCTGAGCCCGACCGGCCATAGCTTGCACCTGGACCTGGAGTCCGAAGCACGCCTGGCGGCCCTGATCGACATGTACCCCAAGCGCACCGCCGAAGAACTGCTCGGCGAACTGGTCGCCGCCGCACTCGAAGAGCTCGAGGCCAGCTTCCCTTACGTGCAGGGCCGCAAGGTCATTTCGACCGATGAGGAAGGCGACCCGCTTTATGAAGACATCGGCTCTACGCCGCGCTTTCTGGCCCTTTCACGGCGCCACCTGCAGAGCCTCAGCAACACCGGCGACGACAGCGGCAACTGACGCGCCTTCCTGATGTTCCGGGCCGCCCATCGGCCCGGAATACCGCTGCTGTCAGTGGAAGTTCCATGGGAAAACCGCTGACCAATCAGTCAGAAATACTTGGTATTTTTTTCTGAACTATTCAAAAAACGCCTCAGTCAGAGCCAATAGCCATCACGCTAAAACCCTGCACACCTGCCGTTGTGCACCGTTCAGCCGACACGCGAGGCGATGCCAGGGATTGAGCGATGGACTGCTACGGACATCGTCGTTATCAGGAGTGATCCAATGGAGCTGACCACCATGAAGACCCGCACTTCGAAATTTACATCCACTCACCTGCGCGGGTTCAAGCTGGCCGCGCTGGCCCTGGGCAGTAGCCTGGTCCTGGCCGGCTGTGCAGGCAACCCGCCAACCGAGCAGTATGCCGTCACCCAGTCCGCCGTGAACTCCGCCGTCAGCGCTGGCGGTACCGAGTTTGCCGCCGTCGAAATGAAAGCGGCGCAGGACAAGTTCAAGCAGGCTGAAATTGCCATGCATGACAAGAAGTATGACGACGCCCGACGCCTGGCCCAGCAGGCCGAATGGGATGCTCGCCTCGCCGAACGCAAAGCCCAGGCTGCCAAGGCCCAGAAGGCCGTGCAGGATGCCCGCCAGGGCGTTCAGGACGTACGTGAGGAAGGCCTGCGCAGCGCTCAGTGAGCCCTGCCCTGCCCGCCTTAGCCTTCGCACTCGATCAAAGGATGAACACTATGCGCAACTACGTCATGATTCCCGCCCTGCTGGCCCTGAGCGTCGGTCTCGCTGCTTGCTCGCACGACCCGAACGCCAACCTGGAGTCGGCCCGCACCAACTTCTCGTCGCTGCAGAGCGACCCGCAGTCGAGCAAGGTCGCGGCCCTTGAAACCAAGGACGCCCAGGACTGGCTGAACAAGGCCGACAAGGCCTACATGGACCGTGAGGACACCCAGAAGGTCGACCAGCTGGCTTACCTGACCAACCAGCGTGTCGAAGTGGCCAAGCAGACCATCGCCCTGCGCACCGCCGAAGGCGAGCTGAAAAACGCCTCCGCCCAGCGTGCCCAGGCCAAGCTGGATGCCCGCGACGCACAGATTGCCAAGCTGCAGGACAGCCTCAACGCCAAGCAGACCGACCGCGGTACGTTGGTCACCTTCGGCGATGTGCTGTTCGACTTCAACAAGGCCGAGCTCAAGAGCAGCGCCTTGCCTAACGTCACCAAGCTGGCGCAGTTCCTTCAGGAAAACCCTGAGCGCAAGGTGATCGTAGAGGGCTACACCGACAGCGTCGGCTCGGCCAACTACAACCAGACCCTGTCCGAGCGCCGCGCCGCTGCCGTGCGCATGGCCCTGGTACGTGCAGGCGTAGACCCGGCGCGCATCGTCGCCCAAGGCTACGGCAAGGAGTACCCGGTTGCTGAAAACTCCAGCAACTCGGGCCGTGCGCAGAACCGCCGCGTGGAGGTGACCATCTCCAACGACAACCAGCCGGTGGCACCGCGTTCGGTAAGCCAGGCGCAGTAAGCTGGCTAGCTGAAACAAGAACCCCGCCGTGATGGCGGGGTTTTTTGTTTGTCTGTTTCGGCCTCTTCGCGGGGCAAGCCTGCTGCCACAAGTGAGGTACCTGTGGGAGCGGGCTTGCCTCGCGAAAAGGCCGGTACAGCCAAAGCAAGTGACTGCTCACTGCACCTGCTTCGGCGTCTCCTCGCCCATGCACCGCACCGCACGCTTGCGGTTGTCCACCAGCACGCCGGTCAGGCCTTTCTGCTCGGTGTCGAACAACACCAGCACGCCATCCACGCACTGCGCCACCTGCGGCGCCCGGTCGAGGGATACTTTGTAATCCTCGCCGGGAATGGTCTTGAGCATGGTGAAGTCCTGCAACAGCAGTGCATCCTCCGGTTTTGCGAAATGCAGGTAGCCGTAATACCAGAGGGCCCCCACCGTCACGATGATGCTGCCGACACCGGTCAGAATCAGCGGGATGGCGTTGCGTTCTTCACTCATTGCTTGTTCTTCTCGTCAGGGTAGTTGGGCACTTCGGCAAGCCGCCGCAGGCCGTTGAAATGGCTCGGGTCATCGAGAAAGCGCAGCATCACCTGGCGCCACACCGGGTCAGCGAAGGTCTGCACGTGGCCGCCACGGGTCAGTTGCAGCACCCGCGGTGGCGGTGCGTGCTGGTACAGCCGGATGCCGTTGTTCATCGGCACCAGGTTGTCGTCGATGCTGTGGAAGAACAGCTTCGGCGGGCTACTCAGGCGCTCCACCGAACGGATCGCGCTGTCGCCATCGGGCACCAGCCAGGACAACGGCACCTGCAACGGCCAGGTCATCCATGAGGTACTCAGGGCAAACCGCCCTACATCGCGATAGCTGGCCGGCACCCCATCGAACACCAACGCGCTGAAGCGCTGGCGCTGGTCCGGGTGCTCGGCAAGGTAGTGAATGGCCATCGCCCCGCCAAGGCTCTGCCCCAGCAACACCAAGGGCTTGCCCTTGACCTCGGGTGCCTGGTCGAGCCAGGCCATGGCCGCCGCGATGTCTTCATAGACCTCCGGCAAGCCAGGCTTGCCCTGGGACAAGCCATAGCCGCGGTAGTCGATCATCAGCACCTGGTAGCCTTGCTCCGGCAGCCAGTAGCTGCCGCCAAGGTGCCCGGCCAGGTTGCCGCCGTTGCCATGCAGGTGCAGCACCGTGCCTTTGACCGCCACGCCGGCCTTGGCTGGCAGCCACCAGCCATGCAGGCGGACACCGTCCGCGGTAGAAAGGGTGACATCGCGGTACTGCAGCTTCGCCCGCTCCGGCGTGAACGGCTGGCCAGGCTCTGGGTAGAACAGCAGGCTGCTGCACCCCCCAAGCCCCAGCAGCAACATGCCTAGTGCCAGCCAGCGGCAGCGCTCAGAGAATGTTCGCGTAATCGGCTTCAATGCGATCAAGGCTCAGGTGGTTGAGGAAGTTAGAGAAGCACATCCACGCCGACAGCGCGTTGAGGTCGCGAAACTGCTCCGGCAGGTATTTGGGCGGCTCCACCAGGCCCTCTTCGACCAGCTGGCGCAAGGTGCGCATGTCTTCGAGGGTGGTCTTGCCGCAGAACAGCAGCGGAATCTGCTCAAGCTTGCCCTTCTTCACGGCCAACTGAATGTAGTTGTAAACCATGATGAAGCCTTTGAGGTAGGACAAGTCCTTGGTAAACGGCAAGCCATTGGGCACCGAACCGCGGAACACCCGGCTGGCGTTGCTGTAGCTTTGCGCCATCTCGAAGCCCTGGGCGCGGAAGAATTCGAACACCTGCAGAAAATCAGCGCCCTCCTCGACCATGTGAATGGCGCGGGTTCGGTTGGTGAGCTTGCGCAGGCGGCTGGGGTAGGAAGCAAAGGCGATCACCTCCATGAGGATCGCCAGGCCCTCCTGGGTCACCGTCGACGAGGGCGGGCCCTTGGCGAGGAAGGTGCAGATCGGCTGATTGAGCCCGTTCAGTGTGGTACCCACGTGCACCAGCCCCTCATGCACCTCCAGCGCGCGCACGTCGCGGCTGTTGAACATGGCGTCAGCGCGGACCTTGATGTAGTCGGCGCCCGCTGCAGCATCGGCGACGATGCCATCGGACTCGAACACGCGGATGGTTTCCTCGGCCTCGCCGAACACCTTGTTCAGGCGGCGCTGGAGAATGTCCACGGCCTCCTTGGCAGTGAGGTTCTTTGGCTCGTCCTTGAGGTCGCCACGGCCATCGATGTTGTTCAGGTAGTCGGAAAGCATCAGGCCCAGATCGGCCAGGGTCGGGTCGCCGGCGTGGAAGGCATCGGACGCCGCGCCGTACAGTTCCTGGGAGATCAGGCCGAAGTCTTCGGTGCCGCGCGCTTCGAGCATGCGCACCACCATGCGGTACTCCTTGCACATGCGCCGCATGATCTGCCCGACCGGGTTGAACTGGCCGAGCCGACGGGTGATGTCGCGCTCGATGCTCTGGAACTCGGCCTTGACCGCGCTGGAATCGAACGACAGCGGGCGCGACTGGTAATAGGCGCGGTCTACCGCGGGTGGCTCCTTGCCCTTGGACTTGAGGAAGCCCTGGCGAATGCTGTCGTCCCACTTCACCGCATCCAGCACGCGGATCGGGGTCTGCGCCGCGACAATGCGGTCGGACAGCGCGCGTATGGTCTGCTGATACTCGTCCACCGGGGACTCCTTGAAATCAGATCCTGGCTATTTGCCGCTGCGCTGGAAGCGTGCCACCTCGACGAACAGGTCGGAGTTGGCCGGGTCATCCAGGTAGGCCAGCACCCGCGCGGACGGGCTGTCGATCAGCACGCCTGCGCCGTTGTCTTCGGGTACCTCGGTGCTGTGCCCGCTCAGCTCCTTCTTCTCGACCGCCTGCTGCACCTGCTCGACGTCGAGGTTGTATAGCACCAGCTCCTTGCCATCGACGATATCGAAGCCGCCGATCAGGAAATTGCCACCCAGGCGCTTGGGCACACCGGCCGAGAGGTACCAGCGGTTGCCGTGGCGCGATACGGTGAACACATATTCTGCAGGTTTCTTGCCCTTGGCCGTAGCCACGGCCTTGTAGGCATCGGCGCCACTGCGGCTGATGACCAGTTTCAGCGGTTCGCCCCAGGCATCCTTGCTGCTCCACTGGCCGAGCAGGGCCTTGGGCGCCGCCTGATTACTCGGCAGCGGCTCATGGAAGGTCACCAGACAACCGCCCAGCAGCAGGAATGACAACGTCAACAACACCACACGCCAGGCTTTCATCAGGTTCTCCTTGAAAGTTCGGACTGTGCTCAGGCCGATGCCAACACCAGGTGCAGGTAACGGGTAAGCATAGCGAGCATCTGCCCATCGGCTTGCGCATCGGCGTCCTTGAGCAGGCCCTGATATTCCATCTGCTCGATAATCGCCGTCAACATCTGGGCGTCCTGTTCCGGCTGCTGCGAGCCGACGACCTGCAAAAGCTGCCGCGTGCCATGCAGCAGAATCTGCTCATGGGCACGCACCAGCTCGGCCAGGCGCGGGCACAGCAGCGCCTCCTGGCGGAAGGCCTGTTCGGCCATCATGAAGTCGCGACGGTTGAGCAACTGACGGGATACATAGTCGGCGGTCATGCGTGCCACTTCGTCGGCCAGCCGCGCCCGCGATTGCGCGCTGCCATCGCCCTGGGCCAGCAGCTGGCGCAGGACCACTTCGGTATTGGCCCAGAGCTTGGCCATGTAGGCGGCGCTGCGCTCGACGTACTGGGCGAAGGTATCGGTGAGCAGGTCCTCGATATCCTTGAAATAGTAGGTGGTGGCCGACAGCGGCACGCCCGCCTCGGCGGCCACCGCACGGTGACGCACGCCACGCACGCCATCACGCACGACGATGCGCATGGCGGCGTCGAGGATCAGCTGGCGACGCTGTTCGCTGCCTTGGCGGGCGGTCTTGCGACCCTGGTATTGCACGCTTTCGGCGACGGCGGTGGCAATGCCGGCGGCGCCTTGCTGGGCGGTTGCGGGGGTCACGGGTGTACCTCATCGATCTTGGGGTGACTGTACCGGCCCTATCGCCGGCAAGCCGGCTCCCACAGCTACCCCACTGTATTCAAGCGCGGTGCGGTACCTGTGGGAGCCGGCTTGCCAGCGATAGGACCTGACAGACAACATAAGGTTTCAGGCAAGAAAAAGCCGCCTCGTAAGGCGGCTTGTTCAAATGGCTCAGGCCTGTGGACGCATGTGCGGGAACAGGATCACATCGCGAATCGACGGCGAGTTGGTCAGCAGCATCACCAGGCGGTCGATGCCGATGCCTTCACCGGCGGTCGGCGGCATGCCGTATTCCAGGGCGCGAACGAAGTCGGCATCGTAGTGCATGGCTTCGTCATCACCGGCGTCTTTCTCGGCCACCTGGGCCAGGAAGCGCTCGGCCTGGTCTTCGGCGTCGTTGAGCTCGGAGTAGGCGTTGGCGATTTCGCGGCCACCGATGAACAGCTCGAAGCGGTCGGTTACCGCCGGGTTTTCGTCGTTGCGGCGCGCCAGCGGCGAGACTTCGAACGGGTACTCGGTGATGAAGTGCGGCTGCTCCAGCTTGTGCTCGACCAGCTCTTCGAAAATCATCACCTGCAGCTTGCCCAGGCCTTCATGGCCGAGCACCTTGGCACCGGCTTTCTTGGCGATAGCACGCGCCTTGTCGACGTCCTGCAGGTCGGCGGCAGTCAGCTCAGGGTTGTACTTGAGGATCGAGTCGAACACCGACAGGCGCACGAACGGCTCGCCGAAGTGGAACACCTTGTCGCCGTACGGCACGTCGGTGCTGCCCAGTACCAGCTGCGCCAGCTCGCGGAACAGCTCTTCGGTAAGGTCCATGTTGTCGTTGTAGTCGGCGTAGGCCTGGTAGAACTCGAGCATGGTGAACTCGGGGTTGTGCCGGGTCGATACGCCTTCGTTACGGAAGTTGCGGTTGATCTCGAAGACCTTCTCGAAGCCACCGACCACCAGACGCTTGAGGTACAGCTCCGGCGCGATACGCAGGAACATGGCCATGTCCAGGGCATTGTGGTGGGTTTCGAACGGCTTGGCCGCGGCACCACCCGGGATGGTCTGCAGCATCGGCGTTTCGACTTCGAGGAAGTCGCGCTCGGTGAGGAACTTGCGGATGTGCGAGATCACCTGCGAACGCACACGGAAGGTGTGGCGGGTTTCTTCGTTGACCATGAGGTCGACGTAGCGCTGACGGTAGCGCTGCTCGGTGTCGGTCAGGCCGTGGTGCTTGTCGGGCAGCGGGCGCAGCGACTTGGTCAGCAGGCGCACGTTGGTCATTTCGACGTACAGGTCGCCTTTGCCGGAGCGCGCCAGGGTGCCCTCGGCGCTGATGATGTCGCCCAGGTCCCAGGTCTTGACGGCGGCCAGGGTTTCTTCCGGCAGGGTCTTGCGGTTGACGTAGACCTGGATGCGGCCGGTCATGTCCTGGATCACCATGAACGAGCCACGGTTGAGCATGATGCGCCCGGCAACCTTGACCGGAATCGCTGCAGCTTCCAGTTCTTCCTTGGTCTTGTCGGCGTACTGCTTCTGCAGGTCGTTGCAGTAGCTGTCGCGACGGAAGTCATTGGGGAAGGCATTGCCCTTGGCGCGCTCTGCGGCAAGCTTTTCCTTGCGCAGGGCGATCAGGGTGTTTTCTTCCTGTTGCAGGTCTTGCGATTCGGTCTTGAGGTCGCTCATGTCGTCATTCTTTCCATCAGGTATTCGTTGCCCTTGTCGGGCAGGGCACGCGATGCCGGCAGGCAGCCGGGCATCGCGGCGGTGGTGTGCGGCTTACAGCCCCTGCTTGAGGCTCGCTTCCAGGTACTGGTCGAGGTCGCCGTCCAGAACCTTCTGGCAGTCGCTGCGCTCTACGCCGGTACGCAGGTCCTTGATGCGGGAGTCATCCAGCACGTAGGAGCGGATCTGGTGGCCCCAGCCGATGTCCGACTTGCTGTCTTCAAGCGCCTGGGAAGCGGCGTTGCGCTTCTGCATTTCCAGCTCGTACAACTTGGCCCGCAGCATTTTCATGGCGGTGTCTTTGTTGGCGTGCTGGGAGCGTTCGTTCTGGCAGGCCACCACGGTGTTGGTAGGCACGTGGGTGATACGCACCGCAGAGTCGGTGGTGTTCACGTGCTGACCACCGGCACCCGAGGAGCGGTAGGTGTCGATACGCAGGTCGGACGGGTTGATGTCGATCTCGACCTTGTCGTCGATCTCGGGCGACACGAACACCGCCGAGAACGACGTGTGACGACGGGCGCCGGAGTCGAACGGGCTTTTGCGCACCAGGCGGTGCACGCCGATCTCGGTGCGCAGCCAGCCGAAGGCGTACTCGCCCTTGATGTGCACGGTGGCGCCCTTGATACCGGCGACCTCGCCTTCGGAGAGCTCGATGATGGTGGCGTCGAAACCGCGCTTGTCGGCCCAGCGCAGGTACATGCGCAGCAGGATGTTGGCCCAGTCCTGCGCTTCGGTACCGCCGGAGCCGGCCTGGATGTCCAGGTAGGCGTTGTTCATGTCCATCTCGCCGCTGAACATGCGACGGAACTCAAGCTGTGCCAGGTTCTCTTCCAGGCCTTGCAGCTCGGTCACGACGTCGCTCACGGCGTTTTCGTCATTTTCCTCGACGGCCATGTCGAGCAGGTCCTTGCAGTCGGCCAGGCCGCCGGACATCTTGTCCAGGGTCTCGACGACCTGCGCCAGCATGGCGCGTTCGCGGCCCAGGGCCTGGGCATACTCGGGCTTGTTCCACACGGCTGGGTCTTCCAGCTCGCGGTTGACTTCGATCAGGCGGTCATGCTTTTGATCGTAGTCAAAGATACCCCCGAATGGACTGGGAACGCTCGGTGAGGTCCTTGATGGTGTTCAGAATCGGTTGGATTTCCATGGGCGCGCGGCTCTCGTACGAATTCGGTGAAAAGCCCGCGAGTATAACCGATCCAGGGAGCTGCGGCAGCCCGTTGGGCTACCGCTCGTGCCTCAGGCAATGCCGACCTGGTTGCGGCCGCTGTTCTTGGCCAGGTACAAGCCCTTGTCCGCTGCCGAAATCAACTGCCGGCAATGGCTGCCGATCGCAGGTGTGTGGGTCGCCAGGCCAATGCTGACGGTCAGCCGCGAATCGGCCTGCGGCGCTGTGTGCGGAATACTCAGGCCATGCACGGTCTGGCGTAGCTTCTCGGCGACCAGGCGGGCACCGCCCGGGGAGGTATTGGGCAGCACCAGGGCGAACTCCTCGCCACCGTAGCGCGCCGGCAGGTCGGTGGGCCGTGCGCAGGAACCGCGAATGGCCTCAGCCACCTGGCGCAACGCCTCGTCCCCGGCCAGGTGGCCGAAACTGTCGTTGTAGACCTTGAAGTAATCGACATCGATCATCAGCAACGACAACTGCTGCTGTTCACGCATGGCCCGGCGCCATTCCAGCTCCAGGTACTCGTCGAAATGGCGGCGGTTGGACAGCCCGGTCAGGCCGTCCGAGTTCATCAGCCGCTGCAGCATCAGGTTGGTGTCGAGCAGTTGCTGCTGGCTCACACGCAGTGCACGGTATGCCTCGTCGCGCTGCAGCAGGGTCAGGTACGAGCGCGAGTGATAGCGGATGCGCGCCACCAGCTCGATGGTGTCCGGCAGCTTGACCAGGTAGTCGTTGGCACCTGCCGCGAAGGCAGCGCTTTTGACCAGCGGGTCTTCCTTGGTCGACAGGACGATGATCGGGATGTCCTGGGTGGCCGGGTTGTTGCGGTACTCGCGCACCAGGGACAGGCCGTCCAGGCCCGGCATGATCAGGTCCTGGAGGATTACCGTGGGCTTGATGCGCATGGCCTGGGCCACCGCCTGGTGCGGGTCGGCGCAGAAGTGGAAGTCGATGTTCTCTTCGTGGGCCAGGCCACGACGCACCGCTTCGCCGATCATCGCCTGATCGTCGACCAGCAAGACCATCGCCGAATTTTCATTGGCGGTCGCAAAACCTTCGATGGGTAGATCAGTCATCCGTATTCACCTGATCACGGCCGCGTGGGCGGGGTGATTCAATACATTCGTCATTGTGCGAAGATTTCCATCAAGCGCCCGGCAATGCGTTCCAGCGGACGGATTTCCACCGCCGCACCGATTGCCGCGGCAGCCTTGGGCATGCCATAGACTGCGCTGCTGGACTGGTCCTGAGCGATGGTCAGAAAGCCTTGCTGGCGCATCAGTTTGAGGCCCTGGGCGCCATCGCGGCCCATGCCGGTGAGCAAAACACCCACCGCATCGCCGCGCCAGTAGCGCGCCACGCTCTCGAAGAACACATCGATCGAGGGCCGGTAGATTTCGTTGACAGGTTCGGCAGTGTAGGCCAACTGGCCGTTCTGCAGCAGGCGTATATGGTGGTTGGTGCCCGCCAGCAGCACCTGGCCGGGCTGCGGTGGCTCGCCCTCACGGGCCAGGCGCACCGGCAGGTCACAAGCGCTGGCGAGCCACTCGGCCATGCCAGCGGCGAACACCTGGTCGACATGCTGAACCAGCACGATGGACGCCGGAAACGCCTTGGGCAGCCCCTTGAGCAGCACTTCCAGCGCGGCTGGCCCACCGGCCGACGAGCCGATCGCCACCAGGCCGCGGCGCTGTGCGGCATCACGCAAGGGTGCCGCCACCGGTTTGGTTACGCCGGGCCGTTGCTGGCCGATCAGCCAGCTGATATTGAGGATCTTGCGCAGCAGCGGCGCCGCCGCCTCACGCGCATCCCCAGCGCCCAGGGCCGGGGTGTCGACCACATCCAGCGCGCCATGGCCCATGGCTTCGAACACCCGGTGCACGTTCTGCTTGCGGTCGACGGTGACGATGACGATGGCGCACGGCGTCTCGGCCATGATCCGCCGGGTCGCCTCCACACCGTCCATCACCGGCATGATCAGGTCCATGAGAATCAGGTCGGGGGTGGCCACGGCGCACTGGCGCACGGCCTCGGCGCCATCACCGGCGACCCAGATCACCTCGTGCGCGGGCTCGAACGCCAAGGCCCGGCGCAACGCCTCTACCGCCATGGGCATATCGTTGACGATGGCGATCTTCATCCCTGAGCATCTCCGATCAGTTCTACCACGGCATCCAGCAACGCATCATCGTGGAAGCTGGCCTTTGCCAAATAGTAGTCGGCGCCAGCGTCCAGGCCACGCCGTCGATCTTCCTCGCGGTCCTTGTACGACACCACCATCACCGGCAGGGCCTGCAGGCGCTGGTCGCGGCGCACCAGGGTGACCAGTTCGATACCGTCCATGCGTGGCATGTCGATATCGGTGATCAGCATGTCGAACGCTTCGCTGCGCAGCGCGTTCCAGCCGTCCATGCCATCGACCGCTACCGCCACCTCGAAGCCGCGGTTGCTCAGCAGCTTGCGTTGCAGCTCGCGCACGGTGAGCGAGTCGTCGACCACCAGAATGCGCTTGCGGCTGGCACCACGGCCGCCTTGCACGCCACGCTCGATGCGCTCCAGGCGGCCGGTGCTGAGCAGCTTCTCGACCGAACGCAGCAGGTCTTCGACATCGACGATCAACACCACCGAGCCGTCGTCCAGCAGTGCCCCTGCCGAAATGTCCTGAACCTTGCCCAGGCGCGGATCCAGCGGCATCACCACCAGCACACGTTCGCCGATCAAGCGTTCCACCGCCACGCCATACAACTGCTCACGCTCGCGAATGACCACCACCCGCAAGCTGCTTTGATCGCCCTGTGCGGTCGGCCGGTTTAGCAACTGGGTGGCCGCCACCAGGCCAATATGCCGGCCCTCGTGCCAGAAATGCTGACGGCCTTCGATCTGCACGATCTGCTCGGCCGCTACCTCCAGCGTGCGCTCGATATGCGCCAACGGAAACGCATAGGCTTCACCGCCGACTTCCACGACCAGGCTGCGCACCACCGACAGCGTCAGCGGCACTTCCAGGTGGAAGCGGCAGCCCTGGCCGGCCTGCTGGGTCAGCTCGATCGAACCGCGCAAGTCCCGAACCATATGCTGTACCGCATCCAGGCCAACGCCGCGGCCGGACACTTCGGTCACCTTGTCGCGCATGCTGAAGCCCGGCAGGAACAGGAAGGTCAGCAGCTCCGCTTCGCTCATCTGCGCCACGGTTTCTGCCGGGGACAAGCCGCGCTGGACGATACTGCGCCGCAGCCGCTGCAGGTCGATGCCAGCGCCGTCATCGCTCAGTTCGAGTATCAACATCCCGGCCTGGTGCGAGGCGCGAAGGCGGATTGCGCCGTCTTCCGGCTTGCCTGCCAACAAACGCTGCTCGGGCAGTTCGATACCATGGTCGACCGCGTTGCGCAGCAGGTGGGTCAACGGTGCTTCGAGTTTTTCCAGCACATCGCGGTCGACCTGGGTCTTGTCACCGTCGATCTGCAGGCGCACCTGCTTGCCCAGCGAGCGGCCCAGGTCACGCACCATGCGGCTCTGCCCGGTGAGCACATCGGCAAACGGGCGCATGCGGCAGGCCAGGGCGGTGTCGTAGAGCAACTGGGCACGCTGGCTGGCCTGCCAGCCGAACTCGTCGAGGTCGGCGGCCTGTTGTTGCAGGATCTGCTGGGTTTCCACCAGCAGCCGCTGGGTCTGGGCCAGCGCGTCGAGCACTTCCAGGCTCTGGCCGCTGTCTTCCAGTTGGCTCTTCAGCCCGTCAAGGGCGCGCATGCCCTGGCCGTGCATGCGCTTGAGGCGCTGCAAGGTGGCGAGATAAGGCTTGAGGCGTTGAGTCTCGACCAGCGATTTGCTCGACAGGTCGAGCAGGCTGTTGAGCCGGTCGGCGGTTACCCGCAGCACCCGCTCGCCGCCTTCCCCACCGCGTTTACCGGCTTTGCGCGGCAGCAGCGGTTCGGCTTCGGGCTCGGGGTCGCTGAGAACCGGCTCGACCACTGGCGGGACAAAAACGGGCACCACAGGCTCGGCCGGCAGCGCGGGTGGTAAAGGCGCGGCAGCTGGGTCGAGCAGGCCTGCCATCTGCGCCAGGAACACGGGGACTGCCGCCTCACCTGCGGGGTCACCGGGTGTGGCGATATGCAGCAGCAGGTCAGTGCCGCGCAGCAATGCGTCGATGTGCTCGGCGCGCAGCAGCAAGCGGCCTTCCTGGGCGGCTACCAGGCAGTCTTCCATGACATGGGCCACGCTGACCCCGGCATCGATGCCGACTATGCGTGCCGCCCCTTTCAGGGAGTGCGCCGCGCGCATGCAGGCTTCGAGCTGGTCGGCCTGGGTCGGGTTGCGCTCCAGGGCCATCAGGCCCGCGCTGAGCACCTGGGTCTGGGCTTCGGCTTCAAGGCTGAACAGTTCGAGCAACGATGCGTCGCGCATTTGCTCAGGGGTCATGACAGGCTCCGCTGCACGGCAGACAGTAGTTGTTGATCGTCCAGCACGCGTACGCTGCGCCCGCGCCACTGCAGCACGGCAGCGGTGTACGGCGCGCAATCTTGCGGGGCGCCCGGCAGTGCGGTGTCGAGGCGATGAATGCCGTCGATCTCGTCCACCGCCAACACCACGGGCCCGCCTGCCGCCGCGAGTATCAGCAGCCGTGGCATGCTGCGGCCGCTGCGCGCCTGCTCAGACCCATGCGCCAGCCCCAACAGCTCGCTCAACGACAGGCACGGCACCAGCGCACCGCGCACATTGGCCACCCCTTGCAGCACCCGCGAGCGCTGATGGGGCAAGGAGTGCACCGGCTGCACTGGCGCAATCTCGGCCAGGCACGCGGTGGCCAGGGCCAGCCACTCCTCGCCCAGGCGGAACAACAGCAACGAGCGCCCGGCGCGGCTCTCGAGCACTGCAGCCTCATGCACCTGATCGTCCTGGGCCAGTGAATAACGGTCGAGCAGGCGGGTGGCAGCGGCGGCGTAAACTTCACAATTGCGGCAATGGATATGCCGCTCCAGCAGCGGGCACTGCTTGTCGCCGTGCACGCCGATCCGGTTCCAGCAATCGTCGATGCGCTCGTCATCCTCAGCGAGCAGCTCGATCGCGTGTTCGACATTCATCGTTCACTCTCCCGGCCTGCGCGCGCCGCGCGTTCCTGCAAGCGGCGGGCACCGGCTTCGTCGCCCTGGGCCGCCAGCAGCATGGCCAAGTGCAACAGCGCTTCGGGGTGCTGAGGCTCCAGGTACAAGGCCTTGCGGTAATGGGTCAGCGCTTGGCGGGCATCGCCTTCGGTATCGCTGAGCAGGCCCAGCCAGTAATACACCTGGGCCTTGGGCGCAAACTGCTGCAGGTAGCGCTGGCAACTGGCGCGGGCTTGCACGCTGTCGCCGGCGTTGGCCTGGCGGGCAATGCAGGCCAGCAACTCGCTTTCGCTTTCGCGCTGGGCGGCGCCAGGCGCGGCAACCGGGGCCTGGCGCAATGGCCGCGAAACGGGCGCGGCTGCAGGCATGGGCCGGCTCGGCGCTGCTGGCGCCGGCAGGCTGCGCCGAATCGGCGGCGGCGCCGAGGGCGTAGCCGCCGGCTGGCGGACATAGGCAAACGACTGGGCGACCCCCAACGGCCGCATACCCAGCCGCGCCAGCAGGCTGCCCTCAGCCGGCCCGATGAACAGCACGCCCTGGGCATGGGTGAGGCGCTTGAGCACTTCGAACACCCGCTGTTGCGTCGGCACATCGAAATAGATCAGCAAGTTGCGGCAGAACACGAAGTCGTAGTCGCCATTGCGGCTGCTCAAAGCGGGATCGAGCACGTTACCCACTGTCAGGCTGACCTGCGCGCGAACGCGCTCATCCAGCAGGTGGCCGTCGTCGAACTCGTGGAAGTGCCGCTCGCGAAACGCCAGCTCGCTGCCACGGAACGAGTTGCGTCCATAAACGCCCTGCACACCTTTGGCCACCGAATTGGGGCTGATATCGATGCCGTCGATATGGAACGCCGTCGGGCTCATCCCGGAATCGAGCAGAGCCATGGCCAGGGAATAGGGTTCTTCCCCCGTGGAGCACGGCAGGCTCAGCAAGCGCAGGGGCCGTTCGCCGGCAAGCTCGGCCAGGCGCTTGTGGGCCAGCCCGACCAACGCAGTGAACGACTCTGGATACCGGAAGAACCAGGTCTCCGGAACGATCACCGCCTCAATCAGCGCCTGCTGTTCTTCTGCAGACTGCTGCAAGCGCAGCCAGTAGTCGTGCAAGTCGCTGGCATTTACCGCGACGCAGCGCTGCTGCAGGGCACGTTCGACCATGGGCGCACCCACCGAGTCGACATCCAGGCCGATCCGCTCCTGCAAAAAGCGGAAGAAGCGTTGCTCGCTCATGCTGGCACCTGCCCGGGCTCAGGGGGGAATAGCAGCTCGCGCACGGCATCGGTTAGCAAATCATCGACTTCGATACGCTGCAGCAAGCCGCTGGCGTCCTGACGAACCGGGCCCAGGTAACGCGCCTCGCCGTTGTCCAGGCCGTAGGGCTGGAACTCCTCGGCGGGGCAACGCAAGGTTTCGGTGGCTTGTTCGAGGATCAACCCAAGCTGATGTTCGCCACGGTAGCGCACCAGCACCAGGCGTGTGCTGGTGCGCGCTGCCGCCGGGCGCGCAAAGCTCAGCGCCGACAGGTCGACCACCGGCACCAGCACGCCACGGTGGGCCACAATGCCAGCGACCCAGGCCGGAGCCTGGGCGATCGGCTTGAGCGGCCGGCGCGGCAGCACCTCGACCACTTCGCGCACGTCCAGGGCAAAGCGTTGCTCGTTGAGACGAAACTGCAGGTACAGCGTGCCCTTGGCGCTGGCCGCTGCTGCCGTATGAGGGTGCAGGTCGGTCATGGCGGTCAGACTTTGAAGCGCGAAACACCGCCGCGCAGGCCCGCGGCCACCTGGCTCAGCTCGTCAATGGCGAAACTGGCCTGGCGCAGCGATTCCACCGTCTGGGTGCTGGCGTCGCTGAGCTGGGCCAGCGCCTGGTTGATCTGCTCGGCACCGGTAGCCTGGGCCTGCATGCCTTCATTGACCATCAGCACCCGCGGCGCCAACGCCTGCACCTGGTGGATGATCTGGCTGAGTTGCTCGCCCACCTGCTGCACCTCGAACATGCCGCGGCGCACCTCTTCGGAGAACTTGTCCATGCCCATGACCCCGGCCGAGACCGCCGACTGGATTTCCCGCACCATCTGCTCGATGTCGTAGGTCGCCACCGCCGTCTGGTCCGCCAGGCGCCGCACCTCGGTGGCCACGACGGCAAAGCCACGGCCGTACTCGCCGGCCTTTTCCGCTTCGATCGCGGCATTGAGCGACAGCAGGTTGGTCTGGTCGGCGACCTTGACGATGGTCACCACCACCTGGGTGATGTTGCTGGCCTTTTCGTTGAGGATCGCCAGCTTGGCGTTAACCAGGTCGGCAGCGCCCATCACCTGGTGCATGGTGTCTTCCATGCGCGCCAGGCCCTGCTGGCCGGAACCTGCCAGGCTCGACGCCTGGTCGGCGGCGCTGGTGACTTCGGTCATGGTGCGCACCAGGTCGCGCGAGGTAGCGGCGATCTCACGCGAGGTGGCACCGATTTCGGTCGTAGTGGCCGCGGTTTCGGTGGCGGTGGCCTGCTGCTGCTTGGAGGTGGCGGCAATTTCAGTGACCGAGGTGGTCACCTGCACCGACGAACGCTGGGCCTGGGACACCAGGTTGGCCAGCGCCTCGGCCATTTCGTTGAAGCCGCTTTCGATGGCGCCGAACTCGTCCTTGCGGTCGAGGCTCAGGCGCATGCTCAAGTCGCCCGAACGCAATTTGTCGAGGGCATGTACCACGCGCTGCACGGGGGCGGTGATAGCACGCATCAGCAACAGGCCGCAGATACCGGCCGCAACGATCGCCAACAGCAGCGAGACGATCATGCTGCCCTTGGCGGTGCTCACGGCGCTGACGATCTCGTGGGTAGCGGCATCGGCGGATTCGCGGTTGTGCTCGATCACCGTGTTGAGGTGCTTGCGGCCGTCCACCCAGGCCGGGGTGAGGACGTCCTTGATCAGCCGCTCGGCTTCGGTGTAGTCGTGCCGACGGTAAGCGTCCAGGACCTGGCCGATGATATGCGTGTAGGTTTCCTCCATCTGGATGAAGGTGTCGAAGCGCGCCTGGTCGTCATTGTCCTGAATGGTCTGCTGATAGCTGGCCATGTGCTGCTTGAGGCGGTCTTCAAAGCTTTTGAACAGCTCCATGTCTGCCGCAGTGATTTCGCGGTGGTCGGACAACCCCACCAACTGCTGGCTGGTGACGTAACTGTCGACCCAGGCGCTGCGGATCATCGAGCTGTAGTAAACCCCGGGAATGCTGTCGGTGCCGACCGCCTCCTCGGCACTTTCGATCGCCACCAACCGTGAGTAGGCGGCCACGATCATCAGCAGCATGATGGCGATGATCACGGCGAAACTTGCCAGGATCCGTTGGCGCAACGTCCAGTTCTTCACATTCAGCCCTCAGGAATTCACAACGAGCGGGAAAATCGCCGAAGTATAGCCCAGGCTTCCTACGCTTTTGCGGCTGAAATGCGGGGTAATCAGGCATCCATGCCTGATGGACAGGCCATTTGCAGGTTATTGCCCTGCGCCAAGGCGCGCCTGGCTTTCCAGCTCCTGGCGCAGCGCAGGGTCCAGGCGCAGCTGCCGCGCCAGTTCGTCCAGGTAGGCACGTTCCATGAAGTTCTCCTGGTCGACCATCATCAGGCTGGCCAGATACATCTCGGCGGCCATCTCCGGCGTTTGCGCGGCGCGGGCTACTTCGGCCGGGTCCAGCGGTTTGTTCAGCTCGTCGTGCAGCCAGTGCTGCAGCTCGCGGTCGCTGTCCAGGCGGGTGAATTCGCCCTCGATCAGCGTGCGCTCGCGCTCGTCGATATGGCCATCGGACTTGGCGGCCGCCACCAGTGCGCGCAATACCGCCTGGCTGTGCTGCTCGGCCTGTGCCGGCGGCAGGCGGTCGAGGGTTTGCGGTTCGCCCGCCTGCCCTGCCCCCTGGCGGGCCTGCCAGTTGCCATAGGCTTTGTAGGCGAGCACCCCGAGCGCGGCCAAGCCGCCGTGAGTGATCACCTTGCCGCCGTACTTGCGCGCTTTCTTGTTGCCCAGCAACAAGCCCAGCGCCCCAGCCCCCAAGGCCCCGCCGCCAGCCCCGGAGAGCAGGCTGCCGAGGCCGGCGCCACCGGTCGAGGGCTTGCCTGAGCCTGACTGTTTGTTCAGCAGTTCCTGGCCGGATTTGAGCAATTGATCGAGCAGGCCCCGGGTGTTCATGCGTGCGTCTCCACGGTAACGAAGGTAACCCGCAGAGTACGGCCTGGCGGGTGGAAGGCCATCCCTGGATTTGCTTCCGGATGTTGCGTGGACAAGCAAAAAACGCAACTAGACTCGAAGTCGCGCAAGCGCACTACGCTTATGACAATCGCTCCACTGCTTTCTTGACGACTGCCCCGACCAAGATCTCCAAAAAGAGGGAACACCATGTCAGTGCACAAGACCGCATTGCTCGGCGCCGTGACCGGCGCGCTGCTGGCCAGCGCCGGCCTGCAGGCCGCCGAGCTGCCCAAGGCCCTGGGCGCCGGCGAAGGCCGGCTGGATATCGTCGCCTGGCCCGGCTATATCGAACGCGGCGAGAGCGACAAGGCCTACGACTGGGTCACGGGTTTCGAAAAGGAGACCGGCTGCAAGGTCAGCGTCAAGACCGCCGCCACCTCCGACGAAATGGTCAGCCTGATGAACAAGGGCGGTTACGACCTGGTCACCGCCTCCGGCGACGCTTCGCTACGCCTGATCGTCGGCAAGAAAGTGCAACCGATCAACACCGCGCTGATCCCCAACTGGAAGAACCTCGACCCGCGCCTGCAGAACGGCGGCTGGTACGTCGTCGACAAGCAGGTTTTCGGCACCCCGTACCAGTGGGGGCCAAACGTGCTGCTGTACAACACCCAAACCTTCAAGCAGGCGCCGAACAGCTGGAGCGTGGTGTTCGAAGCGCAGGACCTGCCCGATGGCAAACCGAACAAGGGCCGCGTGCAGGCCTATGACGGGCCGATCTACATCGCCGATGCAGCGTTGTACCTGAAGTCGGCCAAGCCTGAACTGGGCATCCAGGACCCGTACGAGCTGAACGAAGCCCAGTACAAGGCGGTGCTCGACCTGCTGCGCCAGCAGCAACCGCTGATTCACCGTTACTGGCATGACGCGACGGTGCAGATGAGCGATGTGAAAAACGAAGGCGTGGTCGCATCCAGCTCGTGGGGCTACATGGTCAATGGCCTGAAGGCCGAGAACCAGCCGGTAGCCTCGACCATACCGAAGGAAGGCGCCACCGGCTGGGCCGACACCACCATGCTGCACAGCGAGGCCAAGCACCCCAATTGCGCCTACAAATGGATGGACTGGTCACTGCAGCCGAAGGTACAGGGCGACGTGGCGGCCTGGTTCGGCTCGTTGCCGGCGGTGCCGGCGGCCTGTACCGGCAGCGAGTTGCTGGGGGCCGAGGGCTGCAAGACCAACGGCTTCGACAATTTCGACAAGATCGCCTTCTGGAAGACCCCACAGGCCCAGGGCGGCAAGTTCGTGCCGTATAGCCGCTGGACGCAGGACTACATTGCGATCATGGGCGGGCGTTGAGTTTTATTTGGCCTGTGCCGGCCTCATCGCCGGCAAGCCGGCTCCCACACTGTTCGCGTTGTTGCCGGCGATTAGGCCATTGAGGCCAATTGATGAACAACTGAGTCGTGCCCATGCCCTTAGCAGTCCAGTTCACCCAGGTATCGCGCACCTTCGGCGAGGTCAAGGCTGTCGACCAGGTCAGCATCGACATCGTCGACGGCGAGTTCTTCTCCATGCTCGGCCCTTCCGGTTCGGGCAAGACCACTTGCCTGCGCCTGATCGCCGGCTTCGAGCACCCCGACAGTGGCTCCATCCGCATCCATGGCGTCGAAGCCGCTGGCGTGCCGCCCTACCAGCGCGACGTCAACACCGTGTTCCAGGACTACGCACTGTTCCCGCACATGAACGTGCGCGACAACATCGCCTACGGCCTCAAGGTCAAGGGCGTGGCCAAGGCCGAGCGCCATGGGCGCGCCGAAGAGGCCTTGGCGATGGTGGCCCTGGCGGGTTATGGCGAGCGCAAACCGGCGCAGCTTTCCGGTGGCCAGCGCCAGCGCGTGGCCTTGGCGCGGGCGCTGGTCAATCGGCCGCGGGTACTGTTGCTCGACGAGCCGCTGGGCGCACTCGACCTGAAACTGCGCGAGCAGATGCAGGGTGAGCTGAAAAAGTTGCAACGCCAGCTGGGCATCACCTTCATTTTCGTTACCCACGACCAGACCGAAGCACTGTCGATGTCTGACCGCGTGGCGGTGTTCAATCGCGGCCGCATCGAGCAGGTCGATACCCCACGCAACCTGTACATGAAACCGGCCACCACCTTCGTTGCCGAGTTTGTCGGCACCTCCAACGTGGTCCGCGGCGACCTGGCCGAGCAACTCAGTGGCAGCCGGGCCCCCTTTTCCATCCGCCCCGAGCATATCCGCCTGCTGAGCCAGCCCGGCGCGGTTGACGGCGTGCAGATCAGCGGCCTGCTGCGCGACGTGCAGTACCAGGGCAGCGCCACCCGTTATGAGCTGCAGCTGGACAGCGGCCAACTGCTGGCGGTCAGCCAGGCCAACGACCGCTGGCATGAACGGCCACAGGACTGGCAAACCGGCCAGCGGGTACAGGCACATTGGCCGCGCGAGGCGATGACGGCGCTGCAGGAAACCGTCCTGGCCGAGGGCCGGTGAGATGAGCCCGTTGCGCAGTTTTTCCAACCTGCTCTACCGCCGCCCCAACCTGTACCTGCTGTTGCTGCTGATCCCGCCACTGACCTGGTTCGGCGCCATTTACCTGGGCTCGTTGCTCAATTTGCTGTGGCAGGGGTTCTACACCTTCGACGACTTCACCATGGCGGTCACCCCAACGCTGACCCTTGGCAACTTCGCCGCGCTGTTCAACCCCTCAAACTTCGACATCATCCTGCGCACCTTGACCATGGCCGTGGCGGTCTCGCTGGCCAGCGCCGTGCTGGCATTCCCCATCGCCTACTACATGGCGCGCTACACCAGCGGCAAGACCAAGGCGTTCTTCTACATCGCCGTGATGATGCCGATGTGGGCCAGCTACATCGTCAAGACCTACGCCTGGACGCTGCTGCTGGCCAAGGGTGGCGTCGCGCAGTGGTTCGTCCAGCAACTGCACCTCGAAGGCCTGCTGCAGGCATTGCTGGCCGTGCCCGGCGTGGGCGGCAGCACGCTGTCGACTTCGCACCTGGGGCGCTTTCTGGTGTTCGTGTACATCTGGCTGCCCTTCATGATCCTGCCCGTGCAGGCCTCGCTGGAACGCCTGCCGCCGTCATTGCTGCAAGCCTCGGCAGACCTCGGCGCCCGGCCGGGGCAGACCTTCCTGCAGGTGGTCCTGCCGTTGTCGGTACCGGGCATCGCCGCCGGCTCGATCTTCACCTTCTCGCTCACCCTCGGCGATTTCATCGTGCCGCAACTGGTCGGCCCGCCCGGCTACTTCATCGGCAGCATGGTCTACGCCCAGCAAGGCGCTATCGGCAACATGCCCATGGCCGCGGCGTTCACCCTGGTGCCGATCGTGCTGATTGCCGTGTACCTGTCCATCGTCAAGCGCCTGGGGGCCTTCGATGCACTCTAAAAAAGCGTCGATGGGCCTGCGCCTGGCGGCCTGGGGCGGGCTGCTGTTCCTGCACTTCCCGATCCTGATCATCGTTCTGTACGCCTTCAACACCGAAGACGCGGCATTCAGCTTCCCGCCCAAGGGCTTTACCCTCAAATGGTTCGCCGTGGCCTTCGCCCGCCCGGACGTGCTCGAAGCGATCAAGCTGTCATTACAGGTGGCCTGCCTGGCCACGCTGATCGCGCTGGTGCTCGGCACCCTGGCCTCGGCGGCGCTGTACCGGCGCAGCTTCTTTGGCAAGGAGAGCATCTCGCTGATGCTGATCTTGCCGATCGCCCTGCCCGGGATCATCACCGGCATCGCCCTGCTGTCCGCGTTCAAGACGCTGGGTATCGAACCGGGCCTGTTCAGCATCGTGGTCGGCCATGCCACCTTCTGCGTGGTGATCGTCTACAACAACGTGATCGCCCGCCTGCGGCGCACCTCGCAGAGCCTGATCGAAGCGTCGATGGACCTGGGCGCCGATGGCTGGCAGACCTTCCGCTACATCATCCTGCCCAACCTCGGCTCGGCGCTGCTGGCCGGCGGCATGCTGGCGTTCGCCTTGTCATTCGACGAAATCATCGTCACCACCTTCACTGCCGGCCACGAGCGCACCCTGCCAATCTGGCTGCTCAACCAGCTCAGCCGCCCGCGCGACGTGCCGGTGACCAACGTGGTCGCCATGCTGGTGATGCTGGTGACCATGCTGCCGATCCTCGGCGCCTACTACCTGACCCGCGGCGGTGAAAGCGTCACGGGCAGCGGCAAATGACCCACAAGGAGCCCCCGATGCAAACCAACATGCTGATCAATGGCCGCCTGGTCGCCGGCGAAGGCCCGGCCTGGACCGTGCTCAACCCGGCCGAGGGCAGCGCCCTGGCGCAACTCAACGAAGCCACCGAGGCCCAGGTCGACACCGCTGTGCGTGCCGCCGACCAGGCTTTCGACAGCTGGTCGCAAACCAGCCCGAAAGAACGGTCCATGGCCCTGCTGGCGCTGGCTGACATCATCGAGGCACACGCCGATGAGCTGGCCCGCCTGGAGTCGCAGAACTGTGGCAAACCCTTCAGCGCCGCGTTGAACGACGAGATACCGGCCATCGCCGACGTGTTCCGCTATTTCGCGGGTGCCACCCGCTGCCTGGGTGGCTCGGCGGCGGGTGAATACCTGCCCGGGCACACCTCGATGATCCGCCGGGACCCGCTGGGCGTGGTGGCCTCGATCGCGCCCTGGAACTACCCGCTGATGATGCTGGCGTGGAAAATCGCGCCGGCCTTGGCTGCCGGCAATACCGTGGTGATCAAACCGTCCGAGCTGACCCCACTGACCGCCCTGCGCCTCGGCGACCTGGCCAAGGACGTGTTGCCTGCGGGCGTGCTGAACATACTCTTCGGCCGCGGCCAGACCGTCGGAAACCCGCTGATCACCCACCCAAAAGTGCGCATGGTTTCGCTGACCGGCTCGATCCCCACCGGCGCGCACATCATCGGCGCCACTGCCGACAGCGTGAAGCGCATGCACATGGAGTTGGGCGGCAAGGCGCCGGTACTGGTATTCGACGACGCCGACATCGATGCCGCCATCGACGGCATCCGTACCTTCGGTTTCTACAATGCAGGCCAGGACTGCACCGCGGCCTGCCGGCTGTATGTACAGGCTGGCATCTACGAGCGTTTCGTCGAACGCCTCGGCAAAGCCGTGGCCAGCCTGAAAGCCGGCCTGCAGGACGCCGAAGACACCGAACTCGGCCCGCTGATCAGCGCCCAGCACCGTGACAAGGTGGCCGGCCTGGTCGAACGCGCCATCGCCCAGCCGCACATTCGCCTGGTCACCGGGGGCAAGGCACTGCCGGGTGATGGTTTTTTCTTCGAGCCGACGGTGCTGGCCGACACGCTGCAGGATGACGAGATCGTCCGCAACGAAGTGTTCGGCCCGGTGGTATCTGTAACGCGCTTCACCGACGAAGCCCAGGCGCTGGAATGGGCCAACGACTCGGAGTACGGCCTGGCCTCGTCGGTGTGGACCCGCGACACCGGCCGCGCCCACCGCCTGGCGGCGCGCCTGCAGTATGGCTGCACCTGGGTCAATACCCACTTCATGCTGGTCAGCGAAATGCCCCATGGTGGGCAGAAGCATTCGGGGTATGGGAAGGATTTGTCGATGTATGGGCTGGAGGATTACACCTGTGTGCGGCATGTGATGATCAAGCATTGAACGTGATGTGAAGCTACCGGCCTCTGCTGAGACAAGTCAGCAAGGAGGCCGGTATGAAGTGGCGATGGTCCTCGCAGGAATACCTAGGACCTTCCTTCAATCACCGTCCCTATCTCCTACAGTCCGGCTGTTGTGTAAAAATCGACTGGTATCATAGTCTGATACCATGAATAATCATCAACGATCGACCCTTGAAGCCATTTTCAGGAAACCAGTGCCCAAGGCCTTGGAATGGGTCCGGCTGGAGTCACTGTTGATATCAGTTGGCGCCAATGTCATCGAAGGTCGAGGTTCGCGAGTTCGTTTCGAGCTCAATGGGGCCGTTGCCACCTTCCATCGGCCTCACCCGGACAAGCATGCCAAAACCTATCAATTGCGCGACGCCCGCCAGTTCCTTGAGCAGGCCGGAGTAACACCATGAATGTCATGACCTACCGCGGCTATGCCGCAAGAATCGAATACAGTGACGAGGACCAGTTGCTGATTGGACACGTTGCGGGCATACGTGACGTGATTGGTTTTCACGGCGAATCGATCAGCGAATTGCGACAAGCATTCGAGGAGGCCGTTGATGACTACCTGGAAACCTGTAAACGCCTTGGCCGTGAGCCGCAAAAGACTTATTCGGGGAAGCTGAGCCTGCGTCTTGAGCCAACCCTTCACGCCAGCGTGGCCGCAAAGGCCGAGCTGGCGGAAAAAAGCATCAATCAGTGGGTCAGCGATATTCTGAGCAAGGCCGCTTACAGCTGAGGTGGTTGATCAGTCCCGCAGGTCCGACTCATGTATCGGATTCGCCCGGCTGGTAGCCCGTTGATACTGCGCCGGCCACGTAGCCCTGTTGCCACCCAGGTCATCATCGGCATGCAACGGCCAGTAAGGATCGCGTAGCAGCTCGCGAGCCAGGAAGATCAGGTCGGCCTGCCCAGTGCGCAGGATGTGTTCAGCCTGGGCCGGTTCGGTGATCATGCCCACCGTGCCGGTAGCGATTTCCGATTCCTTGCGTACACGCTCGGCGAAGCGAGTCTGGTAGCCAGGGCCGGTCGGAATCTCGGCGTTCATCGAGGTTCCGCCCGACGACACGTCGATCAGGTCGACCCCCAACCCACGCAGCCTGCGGGCCAGTTCGACCGTCTCATCAGGGTTCCAGCCATCCTCGACCCAGTCGGTTGCCGAAACGCGAACGAACAGCGGCAGTTCCTGCGGCCAGACCTTGCGCACTGCCTCGGTCACCTGCAGGGTCAGGCGGATGCGGTTTTCGAAGCAGCTGCCATATTCATCGCGGCGCTGGTTGCTCAGCGGCGAGAGGAACTGGTGCAGTAAATAGCCATGGGCCGCGTGGATTTCGACCACTTTGAAACCTGCTTGCAACGCCCGTTCGGTCGCTTTGACGAATGCGGCGATGACGTCCTGGATCTCGTCCTTGCTCAACTCACGCGGTGCAGTGTGCTCAGGGTCGAAGGCAATCTTCGACGGCCCCACCGGCTGCCAGCCGCCGTCTTCGATCTTGACGCTGCCATGCTTGCCCAGCCAGGGGCGATGGGTACTGGCCTTGCGCCCGGCGTGGGCCAGCTGAATACCCGGCACAGCGCCCTGGGCGGTGATGAAGCGGGTGATGCGTTGCAGTGGGGCGATCTGCTCATCGGTCCACAGGCCGAGGTCTTCGGCAGTGATACGGCCATCGGCGGTCACGGCCACCGCTTCGCTGATGACCAACCCGGCGCCACCTACAGCGCGACTGCCCAGATGAACAAGGTGCCAGTCGTTGGCCAAGCCATCGACGGCGGAATACTGGCACATCGGCGAGACGGCGATGCGGTTGGGCAACGTCAGCTGACGCAGGGTGTAAGGCTCGAGCAGCAGGCTCATGAGGGCACCTCCCAAGGACTCCAATGGTGAACCGGCCCGGGCACTCAAGTGCACATCCGTGGCCCAGTGCCGGTCATTAATCAGACTAGACCAGATTGGTGGGGGGGAAGGTTCCCTGGGATTGCTGACTGCTCCGACGCGGTAGGTGACCCCACCACCGCTAACAGATGCCGGCCGACGGCTCTATTTAGAAAGTACCTACACGCCACCTCTAAACCTCCTACGGCTTCGTAGGAGATTCTTCTCAGTAAGCGAGTGCTTGGTCCTATCGCCTCCCAAAATAAAAAATACTATCGTCACAGCCGCCATCGTTTTGCGAAAAATCTTCGCAACTCGAGGAAAACACCTATCGACTTGGCGATCACGACAATCGACAAAAAACTATTTATACAGAACACAATCACACTCGATCACGCCGTCACCGCAAACTAAAAGCAACAATCATGAGCAAGTCTCACGAGTCATCGAGTGGGTTCAATTGGAGCAACATACATATGCTTGCTGCACTGCACCACAGCAAGATAAATATCGCTGACCGGCAATCACTTACAGTAGAGAGGCACCCATGCTAACTTGGGGAGCTTGGATCAAACTGATGCGCAGCCTGCCTCCACACGATCGTGTGAAGTGCCTGATCATGGTGGGGTTCGCATTCCTCTGTTTTTTACCCATATTTCTCTTAGGCTATGGGGAAAAAATCGAGCCCATTACCGCTCCATGGACTCGCATCCCCGCGTCTCTGATCTCAAAACCCGAGATATGGGATTACGACAAATCCATATACGGTTTAGGCGTTCGCTACTATTCGCCTAACGGCCAACGGGCGAAGGCATGGATGTACGTGGACCGGGCTCGCTACGATGATGCCAACGTCAGTAAGGCAACTCCGCTGTTCGTAGAAATCGAAGATACCTTTTCTGGCCCTATCGCGAGGACTTTATCGACCCATGACAAAATATTATCCGACCCTTCAATCAGGCAACGTGTAAACGAAACGAGTGATCGGAAAGCTGTAGAAGGGATCGTGTTCTTCTGCGCGCTCAGCCTGCTCTCATTTGCAGGGGCTGCAGTGATGTACTGGCAAAACCGGAGGAATAAAAAACAACAGCGCACGGTCGGAATATAGCCACAATGCGCGGGGTCGCTGCGGGAGTGGCCTGAACGGGGATTGACGTTGCGCAGGTAGGGCGGCGGCACTGCAGAGCGATCCAGTGTTCACCGGCAGGCTTGCATCGTCTATGAAAGTGAGCGCCGCGCGGGCGGCGCCCAGCTCTGCAAAACCAGGGCAGGCACTTTAGTGTTGCTCAGCGCGGCTCAATATGCGCAATCATCAACTGCACACTTTCATTCCCGCGGAACTCGTTCACATCCAGCTTGTACGCCAGCTCCACCCAGCGCACGGTCGGGTTGGGCCACACTTCGCGGTCGACACCAAAGGCGATGCCGTCCAGACGAACCGAGCCACATTCGCTCTTCAGCACCACCTTCAGGTGCCGCTCGCCGACCACACGTTGTTCGACCAACTGAAACACGCCGTGGAACAGCGGCTCGGGGAAGTGTTGCCCCCAAGGCCCGGCATTACGCAGGGCCTTGGCCAGGTCCAGGTGAAATTCCTCCACCGCCAGACTGCCATCCGAAAGCAGACGGCCGGTCAAATCCTCTTCGCGCAGCTGGCGACGGACTTCTTCATCGAACGCTTCGGCGAACGCCGGAAAATTACCTTCGGGCAACGACAGGCCCGCAGCCATGGCATGGCCGCCGAACTTGCTGATCAGTTCAGGATGACGCGCCGCCACTGCATCCAGCGCATCGCGGATGTGGAACCCCGGCACCGAACGTGCGGAGCCCTTGAGCATGCCGTCGCCAGCATCGGCAAAGGCGATGGTCGGGCGGTGATAACGCTCCTTCAGGCGCGAGGCGAGAATGCCGATCACCCCTTGGTGCCAGTCGGCATCGAACAAGCACAGGCCATAGGGCATGGACTCGACCGGCAAATCCTTGAGCTGGGCCAGCGCTTCACGCTGCATGCCCTGCTCGATGGACTTGCGGTCCTGGTTCAGGTCGTCCAGTTGCTGGGCCATGTCCTGGGCCAGGGCCGCGTCTTCGCACAGCAGGCATTCGATGCCCAGGCTCATGTCGTCCAGGCGCCCGGCAGCATTGAGCCGTGGGCCGAGGATGAAGCCGAGGTCGGTGGAGGTGATGCGCCGATGATCGCGACGTGCCACTTCCAGTATCGCCTTCAACCCCGGCCGCGCACGGCCCGCGCGGATACGCTCCAGGCCTTGGTGCACAAGGATGCGGTTGTTGGCGTCCAGCGGCACCACGTCCGCCACGCTGCCCAGGGCGACCAGGTCGAGCAGCTCGCCGATGTTCGGTTGCGCCTGGGTTTCATAACGCCCCAGGCTGCGCAGGCGCGCGCGCAACGCCATGAGCACGTAGAAGATCACCCCGACGCCAGCCAGCGATTTGCTCGGGAAGCCGCAGCCTGGCTGGTTCGGGTTGACGATGGCGTCGGCGTCCGGCAGTTGCTGGCCCGGCAGGTGGTGGTCGGTGACCAGCACCTTGAGCCCGGCCGCCTTGGCGGCCGCCACGCCTTCGACACTGGAAATGCCGTTATCGACCGTCACCAGCAGGTGCGGCTGGCGCTGCAACGCTACCTGGACGATTTCCGGGGTCAGGCCATAGCCATATTCGAAACGGTTGGGCACCAGGTAGTCGACATGGGCCGCCCCCAGCAGGCGCAGGCCGAGCACACCGACGGTACTGGCAGTGGCGCCGTCGGCATCGAAGTCGCCGACGATGAGGATGCGCTGGCGCTGGTCGAGGGCGTCGACCAGCAGGTCCACTGCAGCATCGATGCCCTTGAGCTGCTGATACGGCAACAGTCGCGCCAGGCTCTTGTCCAGCTCGGCCTCCGATTGCACGCCGCGGGCGGCGTACAAGCGGGTCAGCAAGGGTGGCAGGTTACCCAGCAATGGCAGGGTCGGAGGCAGCGGGCGAGGTTCGATACGCATGGGTTCGGTCGGCTCAGCCGCGCTCGCCAAGCAGCCACTGCAGCTGCACTTCGTGCTGGCCACGATCGTCGGTGACGAACACCGTGCCTTCGCTGATCATCACGTCCCATTTGATGGAACGCGGCATGTCGGTTGCGAGGGTTTCCAGCACCTCTTGGGGCACTGCGGCAATGTTCAGGTTCTTCAGGCCCTTGACCGCACTCACCACCTTGGTCTCCCACACCCGCAGGCTACCGTAGGCCAGCAAGCTGGTACGCTCGGTGCGGCGCGAGCACCAGGTCAGGCGGTCGGCGTCCGGCTGGCCGACTTCGATCCAGTGCAGGACACGGTCGTCCAGGCTCTTTTCCCACAGCGCCGGTTCATCGACATCCGACAAGCCGCGACCAAATGACAGGTTCTCGTTGTACCAGAGCGCATACGCCAAAAGACGAACCGCCATCCGCTCTTCGGTTTCCGAAGGGTGACGAGCAATGGTCTGCTTGACGCTTTCGTAAACGTTGCGATCAAGGTCGGTCAAATTCAGTTCGAACTTGTAGGTGGTGGACGGCTGGGCCATGGTCGACGGGCTTCTTGCACAAAGAAAAGTCGCACAGTCTAACCGATCCTGATCTTCGTTGCCCCGCAGCAGTATCTGCCGTTACCGACCTATGATAAAACCACGGCTCTGACCAGTTGCCACGGATGCCTCATGTCTACGCCCAGCAAACCTCTCGCCGGCCTGAAAGTCATCGAGCTCGGCACCCTGATCGCCGGCCCTTTCGCCTCGCGCATCTGCGCAGAATTCGGCGCCGAGGTGATCAAGGTCGAGTCGCCCGATGGCGGCGACCCGCTGCGCAAGTGGCGCAAGCTGTACGAGGGGACGTCGCTGTGGTGGTTCGTGCAGGCGCGCAACAAACAGTCGCTGACGCTCAACCTCAAGCACCCCGAAGGCCGCGAGATCCTCAAGCAGCTGTTGGCCGAGGCTGACATTCTCATCGAGAACTTCCGCCCCGGCGTGCTGGAAAAGCTCGGCCTGGGCTGGGATGTATTGCATGCCCTCAACCCGAAGCTGGTGATGGTGCGCCTGTCGGGCTTCGGCCAGACCGGCCCGATGAAGGACCAGCCAGGCTTCGGCGCCGTGGGCGAGTCGATGGGCGGCCTGCGCTACATCACCGGCTTCGACGACCGCCCACCGGTGCGCACCGGCATCTCCATCGGCGATTCGATCGCCGCTTTGTGGGGTGTGATTGGCGCGCTGATGGCGTTGCGGCACCGCGAAGTCAACGGCGGCCAAGGCCAGGTGGTGGACGTGGCGCTGTACGAGGCGATCTTCGCCATGATGGAAAGCATGGTCCCGGAGTTCGACGTGTTTGGCTTCATTCGCGAGCGCACCGGCAACATCATGCCGGGCATCACGCCCTCCTCCATCCACACCAGCGCCGATGGCAAGCACGTACAGATCGGCGCCAACGGCGATGCGATCTTCAAGCGCTTCATGCAGGCCATCGGGCGTAGCGACCTGGCTGACGACCCGAGCCTGGCCAGCAATGACGGCCGCGATGCGCGGCGCGACGAGCTGTACGGGGTGATCGACCGCTGGGCCAACAGCCTGCCGCTGGAGCAACTCATGCAGACGCTGACCGCCGCCGAAGTACCGGCCAGCCGCATCTATTCGGCAGAAGACATGTTTCACGACCCGCAGTACCTGGCCCGCGAGATGTTCTTGCAGGCCCGCCTGCCAGACGGCAAGCCATTCAAGATGCCGGGCATCGTGCCCAAGCTTTCCGAGACGCCCGGCTCTGCAGAGTGGGTTGGCCCGGCGTTGGGCGAACATACCGATGCGCTGCTGACGACCCTGGGGTATGACGCCCCCGCCATCGCCGGGTTGCGCCAAGCGGGTACGGTCTGAGATTGCCCTGGCCCATGCGCGCGTTGCCCCTGCTGTGCGGGCTGCTGCTCGCCATGGCCATCACGCCGGTGCAGGCCAAGGAGCGCTTGCTGTGGCTGGTTCGCGACCTGCCGCCCTTCACCATCTTCGAGGGTGAAGGGAAAGGCCAGGGCGTGGTCGATCAGATGTTGCCGCTGCTGATCAGGCAAATGCCCGAGTACGACCACGCCATCGTCCGCGTCAACCGCGCGCGCGGCATCCAGATGCTGCAGGACGCGAGCAGTTTCACCTGCGACCCAACCCTGCTCTGGACGGCTGAGCGCGCCAAATACGTGCACTTCTCCAAACCGACCTTGGGTGTGATCAGCGGTGGTCTGGTGGTACGCAATCAAGGCGCGGCGCTGCTGGCGCCGTTTCTGGACGGGCAACAGATCGACCTGAAAGGGTTGCTGAAT
Source organism: Pseudomonas sp. LFS044 (assembly GCF_047978245.1). NCBI lineage: Bacteria > Pseudomonadati > Pseudomonadota > Gammaproteobacteria > Pseudomonadales > Pseudomonadaceae > Pseudomonas > Pseudomonas sp. LFS044. Next base: position 66,426 of record NZ_JBFPFX010000015.1, on the reverse strand, counting down.
GCCACGCAACTCAAGCTTGGCATCGTCGCCGAACGCAGCTACAGCACGCAGATCGATGACATCTTGCGGCAACTGCCCGATTCGGCCTTGAGCCGCCATTACGGCAACGATGCTACGGCCAGCCTGCTGCAGATGCAGCGCCTTGGGCGTCTGCCATGGGTGCTCGGCTACTGGCCAGAGGTGCGTTACCTGATCCAGCAGCAAGGTGGGGCGTTGGATGAGTACCAGTTTCACCCCATTCAAGGCGTGAACCGCTACCAGTTCCTGCATGTGGGCTGCTCTGACTCACCCTTGGGGCGCGAGGCCGTGGCGCATATCGACCAACTGCTGCCCACGCTGCGCTCGGGCACGCTGCTGGCACTTTATGCACGCTGGCTGGACCCGGAGCTGCAAGCCGATTACCTGGAACAGAGCAAACATTTCTTCGACGGGCAGTAAAAAAGAAACCCCGGACGCTGGGGAGGACGCCCGGGGCCAATCGAAAGCCCTGTCGGGCTTCCCACGGCAGCCTGCCATCACCGGAGCTGTGTGCTGGCTGGCTGCCCTTGCTGTGTCTGATACGCCATTCAGGCAAAGGTTCCCTGAGGTTGCTGGCGTTGTTGCAGTGCTGCAATGACACAGGGCTGCAGGCGACCTTCGGCGATTTGCAGGTCACGGTGCAGGCCGTCGACCAGGTCGATCAGCAGGCTTTGCTCCTGTAACTGGCGCAAGGACACCGTGCGCCGCAAGGTAGTACTGCCGAGGCTATCGAATACAGTCAATTGGCGATTGCCGCTGGCATCCAGGTTGCCGAGCTGGGTCTGATAAGGGCTCAGGGCGTCATTAAGCAGTCTGCAGATTCTTTCCATCCGGATCACTCGCTGCGTGGTGGGACATGAAGGAACTGACCAGCAAGCGCAGCGGAAAGTTCGTTACGCCGCGGCTGTTTCAGAGAGCATGCGTGGGTGATGTGACGTTTTGAATACGCTGCAATGCCTGCTGCCAGGCCAGCACCGGTAAAGGCCAGGGCAAGTCAGCCAGCACCCAGAGCCCACGGCGGCGCGCCTCCTGGGCGAGGTCTGGCCGCCGGGCGCTGGCGCGGCCGGTAAACAGCACCGCCCGCAAGCACCGGTTGCGCTCGATGCGCTTGAGCAGGGTCAGGCCATCGCCCATTGCATGATCGAGGATGAGCAGATCGGCTTTGCCAGGGCGGGCAAGGCAGGCCTCAAGGTCGGTGAGATCGAGGGTGACGCGGACGTTGAACATGCCTTGGGCATTGCACGCCTGATGCAGGAGGATCTGGTGGGAAGGCCGCGCCTGGTAAATCAACACGTAGGGCTGATGCATGAGCCGCTCCTGGGGGAAGGACCGGCCACTCTAGGTAAGGCGTAGGGCGCCTTATATAGGACAATTCCGAATCAGATGAAGGAAAGCACCTAAAGAAAGAGGCCGCACAGCGGCCCCTTCTCACTTCGATTAAAGCGGTTTGCCGCGGTTACCGTGCTGGCTGACGAAGGCCTGGACGGCCTTGAGGTCGTTGGCCAGGACCGTGCAGCGCTCTTCACGGCCGAACAGGTCGCTCAGGTGCGCTGGCAGCTCCAGCGCCTTGCCCACGCCCGCCTTCTCCACGGCCTCCGGGAACTTGACCGGGTGCGCAGTACCCAGCACCACCATCGGCGTGTCCTGGCTGCGACGGCACTCGCGGGCAGCCTTCACGCCAATCGCGGTGTGCGGGTCGAGCACTTCACCGGTGCTGGCGAAGACCTCGGCGATGGTTTCACAGGTCTGCTCGTCGCTGACGGCCAGCGAGTCGAACAGCTTGCGCGCTTCGGTCCAACGGTCCTGGTCGACGCTGAAGCCGCCGCCCAGCTTGAAGTTGGCCATCAGTTCGCCGATGGCGGCGCCATTGCGGCCGTGCAGGTCGAACAGCAGGCGCTCGAAGTTGGACGACACCATGATGTCCATCGACGGCGACAGGGTCGCGTGCAGGGTTTCCTTGACGTACTGGTTGCCGCTCATGAAGCGGTGCAGGATGTCGTTGCGGTTGGTCGCGACCACCAGCTGGCTGATCGGCAGGCCCATGTTGCGGGCCAGGTAGCCGGCGAAGATGTCGCCGAAGTTGCCGGTCGGTACCGAGAACGCTACCGAGCGCGCCGGGCCACCCAGCTGCAGGGCTGCGTGGAAGTAGTAGACGATCTGGGCCATGATCCGCGCCCAGTTGATGGAGTTCACCGCTACCAGGCGCGTGCCCTTGAGGAACGACTGGTCGGCGAAGCTGGCCTTGACCATCTCCTGGCAGTCGTCGAAGTTGCCTTCGATGGCGATGTTGTGGATGTTCTCGCCCAGGATGGTGGTCATCTGGCGGCGCTGAACTTCCGACACACGCTGGTGCGGGTGGAGGATGAAGATGTCGACGTTGTCGCAACGGCGGCAGCCTTCGATGGCGGCCGAGCCGGTGTCGCCACTGGTGGCGCCGACGATCACCACGCGCTCGTTGCGCTTGGCCAGCACGTGATCGAGCAGGCGCCCAAGCAGTTGCAGGGCGAAGTCCTTGAAGGCCAGGGTCGGGCCATGGAACAGCTCGAGGACCCACTCGTTGCTGTTCAGCTGACGCAGCGGGGCGACCGCGGCGTGGGCGAACTCACCGTAGGTTTCTTCGAGGATCTTCTTGAAATCGGCATCGGCAATGCTGCCCTCGACGAACGGGCGCATCACGCGGAAGGCCAGTTCGTGGTACGGCAGGCCGGCCCAGGAGGCGATTTCTTCCTGGGTAAAGCGTGGCAGGTTCTCTGGCACGTACAGGCCGCCATCGGTGGCGAGGCCGGCCAGCAGAACGTCTTCGAAATTCAGGGCCGGTGCCTGGCCGCGGGTGCTGATATAACGCATGGCTACAAACCTTCGATACTGAGGCCGGGGCCGGCTGAGCGGCCCGACGGCGCTATTCGTTAATTGAGCTGTTCAACGCGGATGCGCACGACCTTGCCGACAACGTCCTGCAGGTCTTCCAGGGCGACAATGGCATCGTTGATGCTCTGCTCGACCACGCGGTGGGTCAACAGGATCATCGGTACCAGGCCATCCTGCTCCTCGGCTTCCTTCTGCATGATCGATTCGATGTTGATACCACGCTCCGACAGGATGCTCGCCACCTGGGCCAATACACCTGGGTGGTCCTTGGCCTGGATGCGCAGGTAGTAGGCGCTCTGGCAGGCTTCGATCGGCAGGATCGGGTGCGCCGACAGCGAATCGGGCTGGAAGGCCAGGTGCGGCACGCGGTTTTCCGGGTCGGAGGTCATGGCGCGGACCACGTCGACCAGGTCGGCGACCACCGACGAAGCGGTAGGCTCCATGCCGGCGCCGGCGCCGTAGTACAGGGTCGAACCTGCTGCGTCGCCATTGACCATCACAGCGTTCATCACGCCGTTGACGTTGGCGATCAGGCGGTCACTGGGGATCAGCGTCGGGTGCACGCGCAGCTCGATGCCTTCGGCAGTGCGACGGGCCACACCCAGGTGCTTGATGCGGTAGCCCAGCGCTTCGGCGTAGTTTACGTCGGCGGTGGTCAGCTGGGTGATGCCCTCGGTGTAAGCCTTGTCGAACTGCAGCGGGATGCCAAAGGCGATGGACGCCAGAATGGTCAGTTTGTGCGCGGCATCGATGCCTTCGACGTCGAAGGTCGGGTCGGCTTCGGCGTAACCCAGCGCCTGCGCTTCGGCCAGCACGTCGGGGAAGGCGCGGCCCTTTTCACGCATTTCGGTGAGGATGAAGTTGCCGGTGCCATTGATGATGCCGGCCAGCCAGTTGATGTGGTTGGCCGACAGGCCTTCACGGATGGCCTTGATCACCGGGATGCCACCAGCCACTGCAGCTTCGAAGGCGACGATGACGCCCTTCTCGCGGGCCTTGGCGAAGATTTCGTTGCCGTGCACGGCGATCAGCGCCTTGTTGGCGGTGACCACGTGCTTGCCGTTTTCGATGGCCTTGAGCACCAGGTCGCGGGCGATGGTGTAGCCACCGATCAGCTCGATGACAATGTCGATCTCCGGGTTGGTCGCAACATCGAACACATCAGCGGTAATGGGGGTACCGGTAATCTGGCAGTTCGGGTTCTGCGAGCGCATGGCGATCTGTGCCACTTCAATACCGCGCCCGGCACGGCGGGCAATCTCCTCGGCGTTGCGCTGAAGTACATTGAAGGTTCCGCCACCGACGGTCCCCAACCCACAGATGCCTACTTTGACCGGTTTCACTGTGAACTCCCCATTGAACGGCCGGCACCTGCGCCGACCGTGAAACATGCCGTCACCCCATGACGACGGCGTACTGAATTGATTACTTCGCTGCCTGCTGCTGGCCGGCCAGGGCCAGTTTGGCCACCTGCGGCGCCGGCTGATAGCCCGGGATCACCTGGCCGCTTTCGAGCACGATCGCCGGCGTGCCGTTGACGCCGATCGACTGGCCCAGCTGGAACTGCTTGCTGACCGGATTGGCGCACTTGGCGGCCTTGATTTCCTTGCCATCGACCATCTTGTCCAGCGCCGCGCGGCGGTCGCTGGAGCACCACACTGCCTGCAACTGCTCGTCACCTGGCGAGCCGAGGCCCTGGCGCGGGAAGGCGACATAGCGCACTTCGATACCGCGACGGTTCAACTCCGGCACTTCGGCGTGCAGCTTGTGGCAATACGGGCAGGTGGTGTCGGTGAAGACAGTAATGTGCGATTTGGTCTCGCCCTTGGCAGGATAAACCACCATCTCGGCGGCTGGAATGCCGTTGATGAGCTTGGCGACGCCCTGGCGCTCGGTTTTCTCGGTCAGGTTGACCGGTTTGCCGTCCTGGATCTGGTACAGGTAGCCCTGCATCACGAACTGGCCATCGGCGCTGGCGTACAACACCCGGCCCCCTTGCAGCTTGACTTCATACAGCCCGTTCAGCGGGCTGCTGGCAACGCTTTCAACCGGTACTTCCAGTTCGAGGTTCTGCAACGACTTGCGAATGGCCTGCTCGGCACCGGCATTGCTGTCGGTTGCCGCGGCAACGGCAAAGGTACTGGCCAGCGCCATCGCGGCGGCGGCGAAAATCTGGGTCAAGCGCATGGGAACTCCTGAAGGCGGACAGGGGCCGGAGGGCGTCACCTGCGCAAAAAACGCGGCGACCGTGCGGCCCTTGGTGCAAACCGCCCAAGCCTACCACAACACGCCAGGCAGTAAGGGGCTTGCGAGTACCGGTCGGCGGAACATGAAAATCATTCATCCACGCGGATGGTGCTGGGCGTGCAGCTGCTGCAGGCGGGCCTTGGCCACATGGGTGTAGATCTGCGTGGTCGAGAGGTCACTATGGCCCAGCAGCATCTGCACCACGCGCAGGTCGGCGCCGTGGTTGAGCAGGTGGGTGGCAAATGCATGTCGCAAGGTGTGTGGCGACAGCGACTTGTCGATCCCCGCAACCTGCGCCTGATGCTTGATGCGGTGCCAGAAGGTCTGGCGTGTCATCTGCTCACCGCGCAGGCTGGGGAACAGCACATCGCTCGGGCGACCGTTGAGCAACTCGGCGCGACCACCGCGCAAGTAGCGCTCAAGCCACACTACCGCCTCCTCGCCCATCGGCACCAGGCGCTCCTTGCTGCCCTTGCCCATCACCCGCAGCACGCCTTGGCGCAGGTTGACCTGGTCCAGCGTCAAGCTGACCAGTTCGGTGACGCGCAGGCCGCAGGCGTACAAGACTTCAAGCATGGCGCGGTCGCGCTGGCCGATGGCTTCACCCAGGTCCGGCGCCTGCAGCAAGGCTTCAACGTCGGCTTCGGACAAGGATTTGGGCAAAGGCCTACCCAGCTGGGGCATCTCGACCTGCAAGGTCGGGTCCACAGCGATCAGCTTTTCGCGCAGCAAATAACGGAAGAACCCCCTCAAACCTGAAAGAAAGCGCGCGGTGGAGCGCGGCTTGTAACCTTGATCGAGGCGCCAGGCCAGGTGATCGAGGATCAGCTCGCGGCCCGCGTCGGGCAGGGCCACGCCGCGCTCCTGCAACCAGCCGTTGAACAGGGCAAGGTCGCTTCGGTACGAGACGCGGGTGTTGTCGGACAGGCCTTTTTCAAGCCACAGGGCGTCGAGAAACTGGTCGATCAGGGGGTGGTCTAGGGCGGGCATTCGGGGCTGCTGGGTGTTGGACGTGGCTTAGTGTTTCACAGCAACTGACAGGTTGTCGTGATCAATCGAAGCCTGATCGGCTGGCACCGCCCCCTGTGGGAGCGCGTCAGCCCATGAAGAGGCTCAGGCATGGGCCAAAACGGGCACAGGCCGCTTGTCTTCGTCGATGGCAACGAAGCTGAACACGCCATGGATCGCGCGCTCGCGACCGTCCAGGTACATGTTCTCGACGAACACATCCACCTGCACCTGCAGGCTGGTGTTGCCGACCTTGATCACCGTGCCGACCAGTTCGACGATCGAGCCCGCCGGGATCGGGTGCTTGAAGTCGATGCGGTCAGTGGACACCGTTACCAGCGGCAACCGGCAAAAACGCGTGGCGGCGATGAACGACACTTCGTCCATCCAGGCCAGCGCGGTGCCGCCGAACAGGGTGTTGTGGTGGTTGGTGGTGTTAGGGAACACCGCTTTGGTCACGCGGGTCACCGACAGCTCGGTGCGGCGCTGGATTTCCTGGTCTCGGCTGATCATGTCTGTCACTTTTCCTGGGTTTCAAAACGCAAAAAAGCAGCCCGAAGGCTGCTTTTTTCTCGCTAGGCGGCCTGGGCCACCGGGCAAACTGTACTCAGGACAGTTTTTCCTTGATGCGAGCGGCTTTGCCGGACAGGTCGCGCAGGTAGTACAGCTTGGCTTTACGCACGTCACCACGACGTTTCACGGCCAGGCTGTCGATTTGCGGGCTGTAGGTCTGGAAGGTACGCTCAACACCAACGCCACTCGAGATCTTGCGCACGGTGAAGGCGCTGTTCAGACCACGGTTACGCTTGGCGATAACAACGCCTTCGAACGCCTGCAGACGGGAACGCTCGCCTTCCTTCACTTTAACCTGAACGACAACGGTGTCGCCTGGTGCGAAGGTCGGGATTTCCTTGCTCATCTGCTCTGCTTCGAGCTGCTGGATGATTTTGTTAGTCATGCTGTGCTCCTAAGGTGGACAAACGTGATCCACCATCGATACGTTAACTATCGTTCCGCTCGCGGAGGTATTCCTCGAGCAGCTTCTTCTCTTCTCCAGAAAGTGAGCGACTTTCCAGAAGATCGGCGCGTCGTTCGAAGGTCCTACCAAGGGACTGCTTCATCCGCCATCGCCGGATATGTGCATGGTTGCCACTTAGCAACACGTCGGGTACACGCTGATCCGCATACACCTCAGGTCGGGTGTAGTGCGGGCAATCCAGCAGGCCATCGGTGAAGGAATCTTCCTCCGCCGACCCCACATGCCCTAAAGCTCCGGGCAGCAGCCGCGTAACCGCATCGATCAGCACCATGGCCGGTAGCTCACCACCGGAAAGCACATAGTCGCCAATCGACCACTCTTCATCGACATGAGCATCAATAAAACGCTCGTCAATGCCTTCATAACGGCCGGCGATCAGGATCAACGATTCCTGTTCGGCCAAGCCTTTGACCGCTTGCTGATCCAGCTTGCGGCCTTGTGGCGAAAGGTAGATTACCTTTGCCGCTGCTCCGGTCGCTTGCCTGGCACTGGCCAGCGCATCTTCCAGAGGCTTGATCTTCATCACCATCCCCGGACCACCGCCAAAAGGCCGATCATCCACCGTGTGGTGGCGATCAGTGGTGTAGTCCCGCGGATTCCAGCAAGTGACTTGCAACAAGCCCTGCTTCACCGCGCGGCTGGTAATGCCGTACTCCGTAATGGCCGAGAACATCTCGGGGAACAACGTGATGACTTCTACGCGAAGGTTACCCATCAGTTAGAAATCCGCGTCCCATTCGACCCGCATCACACCGGCTTCAAGGTCGACTGTCAGCACACATTGCGCCGTATAGGGCAACAAGCGCTCACGGTCATCCAGGCTGCCTGCGCAAGGCTTGACCACCATTACATCGTTCGCGCCGGTCTCCAACAGGTGATCAACCGTGCCGAACAGCTGTTCGTCCTGGTTGATGACTTTCAGACCGACCAACTGGTACCAGTAGTACTCGTCGTCCGTCAGGTTGGGCAAAAGGCTGCGCGAGATGCAAATCTCGTAACCGCTCAGAAGACGCGCTTCGTCACGATCGTCGAGCCCTTTGAGCTTGGCGACCAGCTCCTTTTTATTGGAACGGCCACTGACCAGCTCAACCTGCTTGACCGACCCTTCGCGCCGAAGCGTCCAGTTACGGTAATCCAACAGGTTTTCAATCGGATCGGTAAAGGAATACACCTTCACCTCGCCGCGAACGCCGTGAACCGAAAAAATCTTGCCAACGACGATGAGGTCGTCAGCCTTTTCTGGCGTCGCGTTCATACAGTTCAGGCAGCAGCCTTGGCAGCTTCCTTCAGCAGCTGAGCAACACGCTCAGACGGCTGTGCGCCGATGCTCAGCCAGTGAGCAACGCGATCTTGTTTAACGGACAGACGAACTTCCTGACCACGAGCGATCGGGTTGAAGAAGCCAACCTGTTCGATGTGGGAGCCGTCACGCGGGTTACGCGAGTCGGTTACGGTCAGTTGGTAGAACGGGCGCTTTTTGGAGCCGCCACGGGCAAGACGAATGGTAAGCATTGAACATCGTTCCTGTAGTCGGTGCTGCAAATCATGATGCACAGCGGGCACACGGGTGCCCGAAAGGCCGCACATTCTCAAGGAATATCCGGACATTTGCAAATGCCTTTTTACTTCAAATAAAAAGGCCAGCCTGCTGATCTGCTATTAAGCCGCCTGTCAATGGAGGCGGCAGTGTTCCCGCCGAAGCGGGTTCCGGCCAGCGGCGGGGTTGCCGCCACTGGCCTGAATGGGTTTTACAGCTTGGGCATGCCGCCGCCAGGCATCATGCCGCCCAGGCCGCGCATCATCTTGGCCATGCCGCCTTTGGCAGAGAATTTCTTCATCATCTTCTGCATTTGCTTGTGCTGCTTGATCAGCCGGCCGATGTCCTGCACCTGGGTACCAGAGCCGAGGGCGATACGGCGCTTGCGTGAACCGCTGATCAGGTCAGGGTCGCGACGCTCGGCCGGGGTCATCGAGTTGATGATCGCTTCCATCTGCTTGAACTGCTTCTCCGCCGCGCCCTGGGCATTGCCCATCTGCGACAGGTTGACCCCACCGATGCTCGGCAGCTTGTCCATCAGGCCGCCCAGGCCGCCCATGTTCTTCATCTGTTGCAACTGGTCGCGGAAGTCTTCGAGGTCGAAGCCTTTGCCCTTCTTGAGCTTTTTCGCCAGCTTGTCGGCCTTGGCCTTGTCGATGGTCTGCTCGGCCTGCTCGATCAGGCTGAGCACGTCACCCATGCCGAGGATGCGCGAGGCAACACGGTCGGGGTGGAATGGCTCGAGGGCCTCGGTCTTCTCTCCCATACCGATGAACTTGATCGGCTTGCCGGTGATGGCACGTACCGACAGCGCGGCACCGCCACGGGCATCACCGTCGACCTTGGTCAGCACCACACCGGTCAGCGGCAGGGCTTCACCAAAGGCCTTGGCGGTGTTGGCGGCGTCCTGGCCGGTCATGGCGTCGACCACGAACAGGGTTTCGATCGGCTTGACCGCGGCATGCAGCGCCTTGATCTCGTCCATCATGTCGGCGTCGATGTGCAGACGGCCGGCGGTGTCGACGATGACCACGTCGATGAACTTGAGCTTGGCTTCGCGAATCGCCGCTTCGGCAATGGCCACGGGTTTCTGGCTGATGTCGGACGGGAAGAAGGTCACGCCGATGTCGTTGGCCAGGGTTTCCAGCTGCTTGATCGCTGCTGGGCGGTAGACGTCGGCCGACACCACCATCACGCTTTTCTTCTTGCGCTCTTTAAGGAAGCGCGCCAGCTTGCCGGCGGTGGTGGTCTTGCCCGCGCCCTGCAGGCCGGCCATCAGCACCACGGCGGGCGGAGCGGCATTGAGCGCGAGGTCTTCGTTGGCCGCGCCCATCAGGCTTTCCAGCTCGGCCTGAACGATCTTCACGAACGCCTGGCCCGGGGTCAGGCTGCGCGACACCTCGGTGCCGACCGCACGTTCCTTGACACTGTTGACGAAATCCTTCACCACCGGCAGGGCAACGTCGGCCTCGAGCAGGGCCATGCGCACTTCGCGCAACGTGTCCTTGATGTTGTCTTCGGTCAGCTTGGCCTTGCCGGTGACATGGCGCAGCGTCTGTGACAGGCGGTCGGTCAGGTTTTCGAACATGGTGATCCTTTCAGGCCCAGTAAAAGCCGAGGTTTGTCAGGCGCCCAGGTAAAAATGCACACGCGCTGGGCACAGCAAGCCGGCGATTATAGCGAAGAGCGGGCGCTGCGCACACCTCGGCTTCCCAGCGGCAATGTGCAGTCTTCCTTGCACAGCGCGATCTATGCCAAACTCCGTGTCTTTAAGGCTCGCCCACCAGGACTTATGTTCTCCTCACCCAGCCTCATCCCCAACCTGATCGCCGCCGGCCTTTATATAGCAGCGACCGTTTATCAGGGCTCGCGCCTGGCCCAATCGAGCAAAGCCGACAAGCGGCTGCTCGGCCTGCTTGGCGCCCTGGCCGTGGTCGCCCAGGGCGGCGCGCTGTTCTTTCAGCTGATTACCCCGCTGGGCTTGAGCCTCGACTTTTTCAGCGCCGCCAGCCTGATTGCCGTGGCGGTCATTACCCTGACCCTGCTCGCGTGCCTGCGCATACCGGTGGAAAACCTGCTGGTGCTGCTGTTCCCGCTCGGCGCGATAACCGCCCTGCTGGCACAGTTCGCCCCGCCAGGCACGGTACCGCTGATCAATGAGCAACCGGGGATTCTCGCGCATATCCTGCTGTCGATCCTGGCCTACGGCCTGTTCACCATCGCGGTGTTCCAGTCGCTGCTGCTGCTGCTGCAGGACCGTCAGTTGAAGAACAAACACCCGTCCGGCCTGATCCGCAACTTCCCGCCGCTGCAAACCATGGAAAGCCTGCTGTTCGGCTTCCTCTGGGCCGGCTGGTGCCTGTTGTCGCTGTCGCTGATCTCCGGTTGGCTGTTCCTCGACAACCTGTTCGCCCAGCACCTGGTGCACAAAACCTTGCTGGCCTGTGTCGCCTGGGTGGTCTTCAGCGTACTGCTGTGGGGCCGCACCCGCCTGGGCTGGCGTGGCCACAAGGCAATCCGCTGGACGCTGGCCGGTTTCTGCCTGCTGATGCTGGCCTATTTCGGCAGCAAGCTGGTTCGCGAATTCATCTTGCATATCTGACGGTCGCCCATGGACACCCTGCCGTACGCTCCGCTACTCGGCACTCTGGCACTGGCGCTGCTGTGGTCGGCGCTGTTTTCGGCAGTGGATGCCGCCCGCCTGCAGCTCAATGGCTCGCTGCGCAGTGGCGAAGACCCTCTGCCGCCACTGCCTGGCCAGGCCCTGGTGCTGTGCGCCAGCCTGGGCAAGCTGCTGGTGCTGGGCCTGGCCTGCCTGATCGGCCAGCGTTACAGCGGCGAGCATGGCTTCTGGCTGGCCGGCCTGGCGGCCACCCTGGCCTTGCTGGTGTTTGCCGAATACCTGCCAAGGCGCCTGGCCCGGCGCAACCCTTTGGCCTTCATCAGCCTGGGCGCCAGCCTGTTGAAGCTGCCCCTCGCCCTCCTGCAGCCTGTGGCCTGCCTGCTGGATGGCATCGCCAAGCTGATCCTGCGGCCATTCCGTGCGCAGCCCACAGCGGTGGCCCTGCACCCGCAGGCTGATGATGATTTCACCGAAGATGAAGACCACGACATGCCGCGCCACGGCCTGCTCGACGGCCTGCAGTCGCTGGACAAGATCACCGTCAACGACATCCTGGTGCCGCGCAACGAAGTCGATGGCATCAACCTCGACGAGCCGATCGAACGCATCATCGAGCAACTCATCGTCAGCCGCCACACGCGCTTGCCGGTCTACCACAACGACATCAACCAGGTCGAAGCGATCCTCAATACCAAGCTGATCAGCCACCTGCTGCCAAAGGCCGAGCTGACCCTGGAGAAGCTTCACGGCGCGTGCTACGAGCCCTACTTCGTTCCGGAAAGCACGCCACTGCAACTGCAGCTGCTGAACTTTCACAAGCAGCAGCGACGGTTGGGCGTGGTGGTGGACGAATACGGCGAGGTGCAGGGCATCGTCACGCTGGAAGACATCCTCGAAGAGATCGTCGGTGAGTTCGAGGAAGAACACAGCCTGGACAACCCGCACGTGCACCCGCAAGCCGATGGCACGTACGTCATCGAAGGCACCGCCTCGCTGCGAGAGATCAACCGCACCCTGGGCTGGCACCTGCCCTGCGACGGCGGCCCGAAAACCCTCAACGGGCTGGTCACCGAAGCACTGGAGAGCATCCCGGAAAGCGCCGTTTGCCTGAAGATCGGCCGCTATCGCCTGGAAATCCTCGAAACAGAGGACAATTGCGCCAGCAAGGTACTGGTGTGGACCGTGACCCGCTAGCTATACTCGGGTCACGCTTACCCAGCCCCGCCGTCCCGCCTGCTACCCGCACCCGGCGCCCCACGGCCAGTCCGCTCCACTGACACGCCCCGCAGTCCTGCTTCAACACCCCGAACAGTGCCTGCTCCCGCCCCTATCCCCCTTGGGCTATCGTCAGTCGGGCGAGCAAAGAACAATACGCTCCGGCGTCTGCGCAACCGTGCCTGGCCTGTTCAGCGCGCTGCTGTGTGGATCAAGCCATGGAGCACGACAAGACTGTCAGGGACCTACTCAATGACCACCAGCACCTATGCCGAAGCGCCTGCCGCGCCGGTCAACTCGCCTGCACGGGTGGCCACCGCCAGCTTTATCGGCACTGCCATCGAGTTCTACGATTTCTACGTTTACGCCACTGCTGCCGCGCTGGTGATCGGCCCGGTATTCTTCCCGTCCGGGTCGGGTACCGCGCAAATGCTCGCGGCGTTCCTTACCTTCGGTATCGCCTTCCTCGCCCGCCCGCTGGGCTCGGCGTTGTTCGGCCACTTTGGCGACCGCATCGGGCGCAAGTCCACCCTGGTTGCCTCGCTGCTGCTGATGGGCGTGTCCACCACGCTGATCGGCGTGCTGCCGGGCTACGACAGCATTGGCGTGTGGGCACCGATCATTCTCTGCCTGCTGCGCTTTGGCCAAGGCCTGGGCCTGGGCGGTGAATGGGGTGGCGCTGCGTTGCTGGCTACCGAAAACGCGCCAGCCGGCAAGCGCGCCTGGTTCGGCATGTTCCCGCAACTTGGCCCTTCGATCGGCTTCCTGGCCGCCAATGGCCTGTTCCTGACACTGGCCCTGACGCTCAGCGACGAGCAGTTCCGTGAGTGGGGCTGGCGTATTCCGTTCCTGCTCAGCGCCGCGCTGGTGCTGGTGGGCCTGTATGTGCGCCTGAAACTGGAAGAAAGCCCGGTGTTCGCCAAGGCCGTCGCCCGCCATGAGCGGGTGAAAATGCCGGTGGTCGACCTGTTCAGCAAGTACTGGCTGCCGACCCTGCTGGGCGCCGCAGCGATGGTGGTGTGCTATGCGCTCTTCTACATTTCGACGGTATTCTCGCTGAGCTACGGGGTCACGACCCTGGGCTACACCCGCGAGACGTTCCTCGGCCTGCTGTGCTTCGCCGTGGTCTTCATGGCCCTGGCCACACCGCTGTCAGCCTGGCTCAGCGACCGTTACGGGCGCAAACCGGTGCTGATCGTCGGCGGCCTGCTGGCGGTGGCTTCGGGCTTTACCATGGAGCCGCTGCTGACCTCGGGCTCGACCACGGGCGTGGCGCTGTTCCTGGCCATCGAGCTGTTCCTGATGGGGGTAACTTTCGCCCCGATGGGCGCGTTGCTGCCCGAACTGTTCCCCACCCACGTGCGCTACACCGGCGCGTCTGCGGCCTATAACCTGGGTGGCATCGTGGGGGCTTCGGCGGCGCCGTTCTTTGCTCAAAAGCTGGTGAGCATGGGCGGGTTGAGCTGGGTGGGTGGGTATGTGTCGGTGGCAGCGGTGATCAGCTTGATTGCGGTGCTGTGCCTTAAAGAGACTCGCCATACCGAACTGTGAGTGATCGGGGCTGCTTTGCAGCCCTTTCGCCGGCAAGCCGGCTCCCGCGGGATCCTGCGCAACGCTTGATGCCAGCAGTTGACGCCATACCTGTGGGAGCCGGCTTGCCGGCGAAAGGGCCGCAAAGCGGCCCCGGCAATCTCAGATCAGAACTCGACCTTGACCGCCTGCGCTGCACGGGTCGCCTTGGCCCGCGCCGCTTCGATCGACTCGTCACGAGCCAGGCACACGCCCATGCGGCGCTGGCCGTTGATTTCCGGCTTGCCGAACAGGCGGATCGCGGTGTCCGGCTCGCTCAAGGCCGCGCCGAGGTTGGCGAAGCTGGCCTGCTGCGACTGGCCTTCAGGCAGGATCACTGCCGAGGCCGACGGGCCGAACTGGCGCACCACCGGAATCGGCAGGCCGAGAATGGCGCGGGCATGCAAGGCGAACTGCGACAGGTCCTGGGAAATGAGCGTAACCAGGCCGGTATCGTGTGGGCGCGGCGAGACTTCGCTGAACCACACCTGATCGCCCTTGACGAACAACTCGACGCCGAACAGGCCACGCCCACCCAGCGCATCGGTGACAGCCTTGGCCACGCGCTGCGATTCGGCCAACGCTTTTGCGCTCATGGCCTGAGGCTGCCAGGACTCCTGATAATCGCCCTTCTCCTGGCGGTGGCCAACAGGCTCCAGGAAAGTGGTGCCGCCGACGTGACGCACGGTCAGCAGGGTGATTTCGTAATCGAAATCGATGAAGCCTTCGATGATTACCCGGCCCTTGCCAGCACGGCCGCCTTCTTGGGCGTAGTCCCACGACTTCTGCAGGTCGGCATCGCTGCGCAGCAGGCTCTGGCCCTTGCCCGACGAGCTCATCACCGGCTTGACCACGCACGGGTAGCCAACGTCGGCCACGGCCTTGGCGTAGTCTTCATAGGTGTCGGCAAAGTGGTACGGCGAGGTCGGCAGGTCCAGCTCTTCGGCGGCCAGGCGGCGGATGCCTTCGCGGTTCATGGTCAGCTGGGTGGCGCGGGCGGTCGGCACCACGGTGAAGCCTTCGTTTTCCAGCTCGACCAGGGTGGCGGTGGCGATGGCTTCGATTTCAGGGACGATGTAATGCGGTTTTTCAGCTTCGATCACCGCACGCAGCGCGACGCCATCGAGCATGTTGACCACGTGGCTGCGGTGCGCAACCTGCATGGCCGGGGCATTGGCGTAGCGGTCCACGGCGATCACTTCGACGCCCAGCCGCTGCAGCTCGATCACCACTTCCTTGCCCAGCTCGCCACAGCCGCAGAGCAGTACACGGGTCGCGGTAGGCGACAATGGGGTTCCGATACGGGTCATTTCAGGTCCTCGAAGGCGTCCGGGGCCGCGCCAGGCTTAGCGCCGCCCGCTGAAAAAGGACCCGTATTCTACACCATCAGCCGGCGACGGCAGCCCGCCGCGCGCGAAATGCCATGGCCAGCCACACCGCAGTCACACCGGCGAACTTCGAGGCCATCGCAGTGCCGATCACGGCCGGCGTCAGCGCGCCGATCATGCCAAAGAAGATGAATGTATCCACCGGGATGCTCAGCGCCGAGCTCAGCCACAGGCGGTCACGCAGAGGCCTGCGGGTGATACTGAAGACCAGCCAGTCGATCAGTTCGGAGATGAAGAACGCGGTGGCGCTGGCCAGGGCGATGGCCGGCTCCGAGGTCACGTAGGACAGCACCAGGGCCATCAGCATCGCAATCAGCGCGCCATGGCCGTAGCGGGTCTGCACCATGTCGCGCAGGATGAACACCAGCCCGCCCCAGGCGGACCAGATCACGTCCAGGTGCGGGGCACTGGAGAAGGCGAAGTTGATCAGTACAACGCTGCTGATGTAAGCGATGAGAAAGAACATGGGCAATGACCGTCGGGCAAGCCGCACAGATTACTTGATTTTCGAGTCAATGGCAGCCAACCAGGCTCTGAGGTGTGCTGTGGCCACCGGCCTCATCGCCGGCAAGCCGGCTCCCACAGGTATCGCACAGGGTCTGAAGCCGATGCGTTCGAGGTATGAGCCGGCTTGCCGGCGACAGGGCCTATGCAGCAATCACTGGCCCATGATCAAACCGGCTGCCACTGCGCGCTCATGGCACAGCTTCAGCACCGCCCGGCGCTCGGTATTGTCCATCCGCCCCCAACGGCCGATTTCGGCCACGGTACGCTGGCACCCGGTGCAGATATCCTGCTCGTCCAGCGCGCAGATGCTCACGCACGGCGAGGCGACCGGGCGTTCGGCGGCGCTCAGCTCACTCATCGTCGACCACCAGCTCACGGGCATAACGTTGGGCGTTGTGCACATAGTGCGCGGCACTGGCTTCGAGCATGCGCTTCTGCTGCTCGGTCAGCTCGCGCACCACCTTGCCGGGCGAGCCCATCACCAGCGAACCGTCGGGTATTTCCTTGCCTTCAGGGATCAGCGCATTGGCGCCGATGATGCAGTGCTTGCCGATCCGCGCACCATTGAGGATGACCGCATTGATGCCGATCAGGCTGTAATCGCCAACCGTGCAGCCATGCAGCATGGCGTTGTGGCCGATGGTCACGCCCTTGCCCAGGGTCAGCGGTGAACCCATGTCGGTGTGCATCACGGTACCGTCCTGGACGTTGCTGTCTTCGCCAATGTCGATCAGCTCGTTGTCGCCGCGCAGCACGGCGCCAAACCACACGCTGGCACGCGCCTGCAGGCGCACTTTGCCAATCAGCATGGCGTTGGGTGCAGCCCAACTGGTGGGATGGCTTTCGACCCGCAGGTCGCCCAGGCGGTATTTCATGTTCGCTCCTCAGGGTAGCAACGGCGGCGGGGTGGGCCCCGCTCAGATTTCGATGTAGCGTTCGGGGGGGTGATGCAGGCTGATCCCTGCGTCGTACAGCAGGTTGACCAGCTCGACGATCATGATCGCCGACAGCCCCCAGATCTTGTATTCGCCATAGCGATAGCTGGGCACATACCAGCTGCGGCCCTGGTAATCGATACGGTGGGTGTGGTCACGCGGGTCCTGGCGGAAGAATTCCAGCGGCACGCTGAATACTGCCGCGATCTCCGCATCGTTGGCGCGGTATTCGACGAAATCGGGAATAACCCCGACGAATGGCGTCACTTTCAGGCCATGCAGCGAAATCAGCGGGCTAAGTGGGCCGAGTACTTCGACCAGGCCCGGCGGCAGGCCGATTTCTTCTTCGGCTTCGCGCAGGGCGGTGAATACAAGGTCAGGGTCTTCCGGGTCGCGCCGCCCGCCGGGGAAGGCAACTTCGCCACCGTGGGTCGAAAGGCCCTGGGCACGCAGGGTCAAAACCAGCTCGGGCGCTTCGCTGCGGGTAATGGGCAAAAGAACCGCGGCCTCGGGGAACCGTCGGTCGGTTTCCAGTGAAGCAGGTTGGTGGTTGCTCATTCGGCGAAGTAGCTCGTCCAGCATTGCGCACTCTCGTTTCCAAGGCCTGCCCTGCATGATGCACCAAAGCCGCGAAGCACCCAAGCCCTGTACGCTTGCGGCAGCCCCACGTGGCGCGCCAAGATAGCCCGATCACAAGGGAAGAAAAGCATGAAATTCTGCAGCGCGTGCGGCCAGCCAGTCATTCAGCGGATCCCCGAGGGCGACACCCGCCTGCGGTATGTCTGCGAGCATTGCCAGACCATCCACTACCAGAACCCTAACATCGTCGCCGGTGTGCTGCCGACCTGGGGCAGCCAGGTGCTGCTGTGCCGGCGTGCGATAGAGCCGCGTCGCGGCTACTGGACCCTGCCTGCGGGGTTCATGGAGAACGGCGAAACCATCGACCAGGCCGCCCGTCGTGAAACCGTCGAAGAAGCCTGCGCCCGGGTAGGCCCCATGGCCCTGTATCAGCTGTTCGACCTGCCGCACATCAACCAGGTACATGTGTTCTTCCGCGCCGAACTGGCCGACAAGGCCTTCGATGTCGGTGTCGAAAGCCTGGAAGTGCGGTTGTTCGAAGAACACGAGATACCGTGGGACGAGCTGGCTTTCCGCACCGTCACGCGCACACTAGAATGCTATTATCGCGACCGCATCGGGCAGCACTACCCCATAGGCCATGAGTACCTGCCCCCGATGAACGTTTCGCCCACTACTTAAGCTTGCAGGTGCTGCTTCATGCGCTGGTTGTTCGCCCTCCTCTGCCTTTGCGTTACCTCGGTGTCCCAGGCGGCCTTCACCGAAACCATCATTCGCAAGCCGCAACCACCGGTGCCGCTACAATCGCAATCGCAGGCGGCCATGCAGCCGCTGATCGACAAGGTGCTGGTGATCAAGTCCGAGCGCCGTCTGCAACTGATCAGCCGCGGTGAGCCGCTGAAAACCTACCGCATCTCGTTGGGCAAACAGCCCAAAGGCGCCAAGGAGCGCGAGGGCGACAAGAAAACCCCCGAGGGCCTGTACTGGCTGGACTGGCGCAAGGAAAGCGACCGCTTCAACCTGTCCATGCACATCACCTACCCGAACATCAGCGATGCCGCCCGTGCCACCCGTGAAGGCGTCAGTGCCGGCAGCATGATCATGATCCACGGCACGCCGCTGAACGACGATTACCCGGAGTGGTACTTCCATACGCTCGACTGGACCGATGGCTGCATTGCCATGCGCAACGCCGACATGCGCGAGGTCTGGGATCTGGTGCGGGACGGCACCTTGATTGAGATTCGCCCTTGATAGTCCTGCATGCCCATTGAGGCTGTAGGAACCTTCCCACCGCCCTTGCACACTTGCCCTACCGCCATGTAGGCAGCAGACTGCATCCGACTGACTGGCAAAATTCTTAGCATCCACGCAAACGAGTACGCATGCCGTACGCCATTTGCGGGGTTGTTCAATGCCGTCCGGGTTTCGCTGCATCGCCAGCAGGCTGCTTGCCTGCTTTGTGCCCGCCATGCTGGGCCTGCCACAGGCCCTGGCCGAAGACCCTGCCAGCCAGCAACTGCGTGACCAACAGCAGACATTGCGGCAGCTGGAGCAACAGCTACGGCTGCAGCGCTGGCAGCAAGGCCCGGCGTTGCAGCGCAACGATGACCTGGCGCCGGGCGTTCCCAGCGACAGCCATTGCTGGAACGTCAAGGGGGTGGCCCTGGCCGGCAACCAGCGGCTCTCTGCGCAGGCCCTTGAAGCGGCCGTTCTGCCTGCACTCAAGCCCTGCATGGGCATCGACGACATCAACCGCCTGCTCAAGGCCATCACCCAGCGCTATGTGCAAGCCGGTTACCCGACCAGCCGCCCTTACCTGCGCCAGCCACCACAGCATGACGCGCCCCTGGATGTCGTCATCATCGAAGGCTTCGTCGAGTCGGTCGAGCTCAGCGCCGACCTGCCGCTGTCCCTGCACAGTGCATTCCCCGACCTGCTGGGCCACCCCCTGTACCTGCCAGACCTCGAGCAAGGGCTGGACCAACTCAACCGGCTGCGCGCCTATGAGCTGAATGCCGAGCTGTTGCCAGGCGAGATGCAAGGCGGCACGCGGGTGCTGGTGCAATCTCGCCAGGTGGCTTCACGCTGGCACCTGGACAGCCGCTTCGACAACCGCGGCAGCGCCCTGACCGGGCGGCACAGGTTGAACCTCAGCCTCGGCGTAGACAGCCCGCTCGGCCTCAACGATGACCTGCGCCTATCGCTGGCAACCACCGTCATCGATGCGCCCGGGCGCAGCCAGGGCGTGACGCTGTACTACAGCCTGCCCTATGGGCCATGGACGTTCGCGCTTAACGCCAGCCAGTTGAGCTATGACGCGCCGATCCCGCAATACAGCCAACGCAGCAACGGCAGCAGCAGCTTTCAGGGCATCAGCGCCGAACGGGTGCTGTGGCGCAACCAGCGCGGCATGCTCAGCGCCAGTGCCCGAGTGGACCGCAAGCAACTGGTCAACCGCGCCGGCAAAGCTGTCATAGGCGTACAGAGCCATAACCTGACCACCGTCGAGGCTGGCCTCAATATGCTATGGCTGGACGACGGCCTGTGGAGCGCGCACCTGGGCGTCGCCCAAGGCATGGGCTGGTTCGACGCCGATCAGCCAGCCCAGCGCGCGGATGCGCCGCGCCCCGACTTTCGCAAGTACCGCGCCAGCGTGCTGCATCTGCGCCAGGGGCCGGCGAACTGGCCTTGGCGTTGGCAGAGTGAACTTGCCCTGCAGTACAGCAGCGATGTGCTGCCCGCCGTCGAGCAACTGCTGGCCAGCGATGACTCGGCCGTGCGCGGTTTTCGCCAGCGCACCTACGCCGGGGCCAGCGCCGCCGTCTGGCGCAATACCTTCAGCCAGGCACTCCCCATGGCCTGGGCCGCCCCCGTGCAGGTGCGCCCTTATCTGGGCGTGGACCTGGGCGCGGCTCGCGTGGCGCAAGGCAAGCCTGGCCAGCGCCTTGCCGGTGCAGCGGCAGGCGTGGAACTGAGCCTGCCCCATGGCCGCTTTCGCCTGGATTACCAACGCGCCCTCTACACCAACGACTTGCACCGCTCTGGCCTTGAGCCCGGCTTCTGGGTGCTGGAGTGCGCCCTGAACATCTGATTCACCCACAACAAAGAGAACGAGAACATGCAGACACTCTCGCAGATACCGTCTACCCGCCCCGATACCTTGCGCTGGAAGATATTCCTAGCCCTGCTCGGCCCCTCTACCGCGCTGGCTCAGGGCGGCCTGGAAGCAGCCGCTGGCCCTGGGGGTACTCCCGTCATCAACAACGGCCACGGCGTGCCGGTCATCGACATCGTCGCCCCCAACCCCAGCGGGCTGTCGCACAACCAGTATCTCGATTACAACGTTGCCGGCGCCGGCGTGGTGCTGAACAACGCCGTGCAAGCCGGCCAGTCGCAACTGGCTGGCGCGCTTGCTGCCAATCCGCAGTTCCAGGGCCAGGCAGCCTCGACCATTCTCAACGAGGTGGTCAGCCGCAACGCATCGTTGATCGAAGGCCCGCAAGAGATCTTCGGCCGCCCCGCCGACTACATCCTGGCCAACCCCAACGGCATCACCCTCAACGGTGGCAGCTTCATCAATACCACCCGCGCAGGGTTCCTGGTGGGCACGCCGGAGCTGCAGGAGGAACAATTGAAAAATCTCGACACCTTGAACGCCAGCGGCACTTTGCAAGTGCTCCAAAGGGGCCAGAGCAATGCCGAAGGTGCGCTCGAACTGATCGCGCCGAAAATCGACAGCAAAGGTTTGCTGCTGGCCGGGCAAGACCTCAACGTCACCGTTGGCCGCAACCGCATCGGCTACAGCGACGGGCAGGTTATCGAGCATCTGCCCGGTACCCCTTCGAGCATCGACGCCAACCTGTTCGGCGCCATGCGCGCGGGGCGTATCCGTGTGGTCAGCACCGCCGAGGGTGCCGGGGTGCGGGTGGGGCCGGTGCAGGTCAAAGCCGATCAAGGCATCACCATTCAGTCGGCCGGTACATTAGAGGTCAGTGGCAGTGCCGACCTAGCGGGCGAGTTGATCAGCGAGCACGGCACCATGCTGCTGACAGCCGCCGATGACCTGACGCTGACGGCCGTCGACGGTCGCGCCGAACGCATCGAAATCAAGGCGGGCAAGAAGCTCACTCTGGATGCCGCTAGCCGCGAAAAAATCGCGCACGAGCGCGAGGACTGGAAAAAAAAGTTCCTGTTCGTCACCCGCGAGACCTACAGCCGGGAGCGCACCACCACCGACAGCCATCTGCGCGGCACACAACTGAACAGCGCTGACAGCACCCTGTTGCAGTCCGGCGCGGACATGCGCCTGGTAGCGGCCGACGTGAATGCCGGTGGCGACCTGACCGTCGACAGCGGCGCCAACCTGGACATCGTCGCAGGCATCGAGAGCAAACGCAGCAGTGAAGCAGTCCGCCACCGCAAAGACCTGTGGCGCGGCGACTCGGACACCACGCAGTACAACGAAACGGCCAAAGGCAGCAACCTCAATGCCGGGCGCATGACGATCAAGGCCAACGACACGCTCACTGTCAGTGGCAGCAAGCTGCACAGCACAGGCGACATGGACATGAACGCCGAACACATTGAAATAGGCACCACGGCGCTGCAGGCCCAGGGCACCCGGCGCAACTACCGGGGCGACCTGGTCTCCGGCACGTTCTTCGGTGACCGCAAAGGTAACGACACTCAAGGCCAAAGCCTTGCCGGCAGCAGCGTTACGGCAGATGGCCTACTCAACATGACCGCCGACCAGGTCAGCATCAAAGGCAGTACCGTTCACGGCACGCAAGACGCGGTGCTCTACAGCGAAAAAGGCGCGCTGGCGATCGAGGCGGACTACGGCAGCACCACCACCACCGAGCGGGACAGCAACAGCAAGCTGTTTGGCCTGATCGGCAGCCAACATGAGCGCACGGACCGCACCCAGCAGGTGCTGGTCAGCGACGTGAGCTCGTCCAGCAACCTGCGCCTGGCCAGCGCCGAGGAAATGCGCATCCGCGGTTCCAAAGTCGAGGCGGGTGCGCATCTGCAGGTCGAGGCCAAGGGTGACCTGACCATCGACAGCGGGCAATCGGTCATCGACAGCGAAACTCGTAGCCAACAGCGTCATTTCACGGCCAGCGCCAAGCAGACCCAGGCAGCCGAGGACGGCAAACCCGAGTCGCGGCAATACGCCGCTGGCGTGGCGTACGACGTTGTCACCAGCACGGGTAAAGCGCACAAGGTTACCCAGCAGGCCAGTGAGCTGATGGGCGCAACCGTTGGCCTGGACAGTGGTGCCCACCTGCAGGTCAACGGGTCCAACGTCCAGGCCACCGCGGGCGATTTGAACGTCCAGGCCAGGCAGGTGACCCTGGGCGCGACCCGCAACGAAAACGAATCATCCAGCAGCACTGCCCGCAGCGGCGGCGGCCTGACCGTCACGGGTGGCATCGATCGGCTGGGCAGCCTGTTCGAAGGCCATCACAACGTCGAGGCGGTCACCGAGCGCGACAGCAAGGCGCAACGCAGCGAGCTACAGGCCAGCGGGGGTCTGAACATCCGCGCCGACGAACTGGTCACCGAAGCCGCGCGCGTGAAGGCTGGCAATACCCTCAAGGTCACCGCTAAACACATTGAAAACCGTGCCGTGATGGACACCCACGAACGTGAGGAGCAGCGCAACGACTGGTCGGGCAGCGTCGGTGCCAGCCTGGAGTATCGCGACCTGACCCGGCCGATCGAGCGCCTGGTGCTGGGCGAGGAAGCCGCACGCTTCCAGCAAGCGTCCCCTGAAGATGCGATGGTGGCGCCCAGCGTTGGCGGCGACATGACCATCGACCACCTCAAGCGCCTGGAAAACCAGCGCCGCGGCGTTGCCCAGGTAAGCGAGCTGGCCGGGGCTGCGGTGGAGGTAAAGGCCGATACCATCGATGACCACGGCACAGCCTGGCGCGCCAATGCCGGTGAGCTGAAGATCGAGGCCGAGCAACATCATGTGCGCGCCGCCGAGAACACCGAGGACGCCACCCTGCAGCGCCTTGCCTACGGTGGCGACTTGCGCGTGGACACCAGCACCGGCCAGGATTTGAACGTCCGCGCTTCTGGCAAGGGCGGCTCGCTGGACACGCAGAAAACCGCCAGCACCGCCGTGCCAGGCAGCCTGTATGGGCAACAGGGCATTCAGGTGCAGCTGGGAAGCGATGGCCGCTACGAGGGCACGCACATCGATGGTGGTGACGGCGACGTGGTCGTCCAGAGCGCCGGCACGCTGTCGATGACCCAGGCCAGCGATCATGCTCAGCAGGTATCGCGCCAGCTCGACGGCAACGCCTGGGCCAAGGTTGGCAACCGGCCTGGCAGCACCGGCGTCGATGGCCGTGGCTACCTCGACCATCGTCAGCAACAGGCCATGCAGACCACGGCGCACGTGGCACAGATCGATACCAAGGGTGGCGTGCGCCTGCTCAGCGAGGGTGATCTGCTGCTCGAAGGCACCCGCATTGGCAGCCGCGAGGCGAAGGTCGGCGATACAGTCGTGGAAAGTGGCGGTGGGCTGCAGGTCAAAGCGGCCAACAATACCCAGCAAGCCAATGGCGCAAGCCTCGGTGGCGGCATGGAGCTGGCCGTCAAGACCGGCAACACCCAGGGCGGGGCCATTGGTGGCCACTTCAACCACGGCAAGCAGAACGAAGACGCCCGCCAGGCGGTCGACGCGCACATCGAGAGCACCGGCAAACTGACCCTCGGCAGCCGTGCTCGCGAAGAGATCGCCGTGCACCTGGCAGGCCTGCAGGCTTCGGCGCAGCAAATCGACATTCAGGCCGCCAATGGCGGCGTGCTGGTCGAGGCGTCGTCCAACCTCGAGCGCCGCGACAACCTGGACATCACCGCCGGTGCCGGTTTCAACCTGTCCAAAGGCGCGACCGACACCCGCGGGCTGCATGGCCGTGCGCAGGTCGACCTGGACAAGCGCGACAACCACACCTCGAACGCCGGCAACCTGCGCGCCGAAAACATCGACCTGCAAAGCCGCGGTGACATGCGCATCGAAGGCGTCAGCCTGGAGGCCGGCCGAATCAGCGGCGCAATCGATGGCGACCTGCACATTGCCAGCCGCATGGACAAGGTGGACACCCTCACCGTCAAGGGTGATGTACGCCTGAGCCAGGAGAAGAACCCGCAGGGCTACGCCAACGCGGCCAGCTCCGTTACCACCCCGCTGGGCAGCAAGGTAAGCGACAAGGCCGGCTCGGCCGCAAGCAAGGTAGACCCCGGCTTCTCGCCAACCTTCAGCCTGGATGTATCGCATGAGCAGCGCAACAGCGTGGCCCAGCAGGCGGTACTCAAGGGCAGCGACGGAATTGACCTGACGGTCGGTGGTGATGCTCAGCTGGTGGCTGCGAGGTTGCAGTCGGCGAAGGGTGACGTCGCCCTTAAGGCCAACGCGGTAACCCAAGCCTCACTCAGTGGCAACGACTACCGCCGGGATGTGTCGATCGATGCCTCCAATTCGCCGGTAGACCTGGGCACCGCGATAGCCCAGGTGGCCAAAAACAAGGGTGCGGCGGCTGGGGAAAATGCACTGGACCTGGGGCTGCTGCGTACCAGCGGGCATAGCCGCAGTGAGCAGTGGGCTTCGAGCATAAAAGGGAAAGCGAACTAACCGAGGCTGAAAAACGCTTTCGACTGGACGTCGCTTTCCAAGTCCGGCAATCCGCTTGGGCTTCCTTGGGCTAACTAAGGTGGCCCACAGCGGGTGATAGTAGAGCAGGCCCCCCCGAGGGGGCCGAGATTAATGGCAGCGACCTCACCCTCGCTTATTGCTCAGTTCTAACGGCGTACCAAGCTGATCGGTATGGAATTAGTAGACCTTCTGCCCTTCCCCTTCCACCTGATCCACCCGCGCCAGCGGTGCGTAGCTACCCGGCTCATACAAATACAGAATGCTCTGCCCCGGCGTCTCTTCCCGCAACATCCGCAGCCCTTGCCAGAGGAAGTGCTTCAGCTCCGTCTCGCCGGCGATTTCAGCGCTCTTGGCAATGCGTCGCCCCAAGCTGTCATAGCGATAAGTCCCGACGCTGTGCTGTTGCCCATTTACCAGCGTCTCGGCACGCACAAGCCGGTTTTCGCAGTCATAGCTGGCGTCGTAACCAAAGCAACTGGTGAGTTTACCCTGGATGCGATACACCTCGCAGTGCAAGTCATCACGCTCCATGTCGCTGATGACCTGACCATCCAGGTTCAGCTGGTGCAGGTGGCCGCTGCCGTACAGGTGGTTGACAATGCGGCCGTCCAGAACTGGCGGCGAAAACCTAGCTTAAATCACTGACGTCTTACACCTAAACTGGCACCCTACGACGCCGGAGCGGATTACATTTAAAAGAAACACCACCCCAGCGAACGCATAAATAATGATTGCAAGATCACTCTTCAATCATAACCACACCTCCACCAAGTGCGGAGACCAGACCAACCAAAAGATCATCAATATCTTCAGCAATGGCATACAAATGGCCGCAGCCATTCTGCTCAGCTATGTCATACCCATTCACTGAATCAGACTCATGCAAATGAGTTCGATCCCAATAATAGATGCCTTCCCGGCCTGCCTCACATATTAGTACATAGGGGTTTCCGCCTCCGTCCTCGCCGATAGCCAATACGCTCCCTATAAAACTCAACTCACCAATGAATTCATTATTAAAGCTCACGAGATCGTTACACTGCTCTTCAGGGACGACCCCAAAAAGACGATCAAAGCTTATGACCCCGTCATCAATAGCTGGCAGCGGCAGCTGGCCATAATCTGGCTCAGCCAGATAACAACCATTCATCCTTCTTAAAAAATTTCTATACTTACTCGGAAGCGGTAAGTTTAGAGCAGACTCAAGAGCACTCACCTCAGAATCCTTCAAGCCAGACTTACATACTATCGGCATATTATCACCTAATTAACAAGTAGCCTTCATGCTTTTGACGCCACCGGAGCGCGTAAATCTCTTATACATTCCCTAGGAATTTATCGCATCGTCCTCATACTTTCATAATGATGCAAAGTACTCAACAATCCGCCTTTCCCTAAGGCGCTAGCGCATCCGATATACCAAAGTCGCCACCGGCGTGACCATTCATTGGCATCAGGCCCGGCAAACTGAAGTCGACTTCGTCGGGGTTCATTGTGCGCCCGCTGGTGAGGTCTGCCGGTCAGGCCGCCGATTGCCCGGCGGGCGCCCGGTTCGCCCACGTAACGGCTGGCGACTTCGCCGTCGTTGTAGGTAAACCGGCGCGTCAGGTTATCCACCCGCACTTCTTCCACCAACGGGCCGAGGCATCGTAGGCGAAGCGGTACGTGGCGTTGTTCTCGTTGATGAGTGCGGGAGCGCCTTGTCGTACTCGTAGCGCACCATTTGCCTTTCGGGTCGCTGCGCAGGCTTGGAAAACCACGGCCCGTGCGCAGCAGGCGGGTGGTCTGGCCTTTGCCGTCGGTGGTGAGCACCTGGCCAAAGAACAGGGTGATCTATATCCAGCTTTGGTTTCACGACCTATCAATTATCTATATAAATTTAGCCGCCCGCCTATTGTGGCGGCGCAATGTATAAACTTTCCATAATTACTAAAGGCGGCGTACACTTAGCCCACCACGCCACTCCAACTCACAACCACCCCTCACCGCAAGCGACTTACCGACAGCAATATCTGGCAGATAAATTTTTTAGCTTCCACGAAGTGAGCTAATAAAATCATCAAAACTCGAACAAACCCTTTCCAAACGCATTTCATCTTGAAGCCACAAATATACCACCCCGGCATCTTCTCTTTTCAAAGAAAGCATAAAGCTGTTCCCACCATCATCATATGCAAAAGGAACACAACCAACAAGAATACTGTCTTGACTTGCATACTCCTGCATTAATTTCTCAATCGGCAGATTACCAAATTTAATTGAGTTGAAACCATTTATGCTAAACACATACTCATCACCTTCGACCTCGGTCGCTTCGGGAAAGCCGCCATTATTCTTCAGATAAATCTTCTTAAATAGAGGCGGAAGTTTTCCTCCTGCCAAATATTCAATCTGGGAGAAATCACCTATATCAATAGCCGATTCAGACTCTTCTAGATCTAACATGCAGTAGTTCCTCCTACCTTTTTCGCTGCCGCTGGTTTCCTGGCAGGGAATGTATATGACTTCCCGGTGGCTGCCTTGTACTGGGCCACTCCTCCTTTATGAGGAACGCCTTGGTGTGCTCTTTGCTCCACTAGCTGCATAGTACCCTTGTTAGTTTTAGGTTCATAGTCATCCAGATGGTGCCAAACATAGCCACGCGGGGTCGTTTTCTGATTCAATTCAGCGACCTTATTCGCTGCCTCAAAATCTTTAATGTAGTCACCCGTGTATTCTATTGTCACTATAGGACTGACATTAGGATTCTTCGCATAGAGGGCATTACTGCCAGAATAATCTAATCCTCCCCCCAGCGTCTTCGTTACACCGGAATACCCGCGCTCTGCAAGTATGCTTAATGCATCCAGCCCAAGTGGATCCACCCAAGCTGTTGGGTTGGCTACGTATTGGTATAGATTCCAGTCACCCCCCAAACCAATTGGGTCTTGGCTAATAAACCGTCCTATTTCAGGCTCATAGTATCTGAACGTGTTGTAGTGCAGTTGAGTTTCGTTATCGAAGTACTGGCCCTGGAAGCGTAGGTTCTGCTCGACCTCAATGACCGTCATTTGCTCTACGGAGCCCCACGAACGATAAGTCGCCTGCCAGACGATCTCACCCTCGCTATCCGTCAGCTCCAGCGGCGTACCAATCTGATCGGTATGGAAGTAGTAGACCTTCTGCCCTGCCCCTTCCTCCTGATCCACCCGCGCCAGCGGTGCGTAGCTACCCGGCTCATACAAATACAGAATGCTCTGCCGCGGCGTCTCTTCCCGCAACATCCGCAGCCCTTGCCAGAAGAAGTGCTTCAGCTCCGTCTCGCCGGCGATTTCAGCGCTCTTGGCAATGCGTCGCCCCAAGCTGTCATAGCGATAAGTCCCGACGCTGTGCTGTTGCCCATTTACCAGCGTCTCGGCACGCACAAGCCGGTTTTCGCAGTCATAGCTAAAGCTCTGCAGTTTGCTATGCCCTGAGCGCTTCTCGATCAGGTTGCCCCACGGGTCATAGCGATACTCCTGATCCCGCCAGCGCTTGATACGGTTGTCCTTGACCTTCTCCAGTTTTCGCGCATTGAAGTCCAAGCGGTTGGCTGCCGGGTCATAACGGAACTCTTCGCTACCTACGAGGGAACCGGTATCGCGGCTGCGCAACTGGCCGTTGGCTTCGTACTCGTATTTGATTTCGCCACGCAGTTTATCGAGGGTGCGCACCAATTCACCCGCCGGATCGTACTGGAAACGGCGGTGGATGGGGTTGTAGGCATGCTCCACCAGCAGTGAAGTGTTGATGCCGGTATTGTGCACCTGCGACAGCTTGTCGGCCGGCAAGGTCGAGGCAAACTGCCAGGCTTTGCGCCCCATGGCGTCGTAACCAAAGCAACTGGTGAGTTTGCCCTGGGTGCGATACACCTCGCGGTGCAAGTCATCACGCTCCATGTCGCTGATGACCTGGCCATCCAGGTTCAGCTGGTGGAGGTGGCCGCTACCGTAGTACAGATGGTTGACCTGGCGACCGTCCGGCAAGGTCAATGTGGTCAAGTTGCTGAGCGGGTCATAGTCGTAGCCCAACATCCCTTGTGCTGAGGTCTCTTGGGTCAAGCGACCCAACACGTCATAGGCGTACTCCAGCGTTTCCTCAGTCACACCATGCTGCTTGCCAATGCCGGTGGGTTGGCGCTGGATGCTCAGCAACCGGTCGATTTGATCATAGGTGAAGTCTTGGCGGGCATCGCGGTTGAGCTTGGCGACCAGGCGGCCAATCGGATCGCGTTCAAACAGCGTATGGCGCTCCGGTTGGTCGCCATGCTCGCCGTAGCCGATTTCGTCCAGCCGGGTCAGATGACCGCCGTCGTTGTAGGTAAACCGGCGCGTCAGGTTATCCACCCGCACTTCTTCCACCAGCCGGTCCGAGGCATCGTAGGCGAAGCGGTACGTGGCGTTGTTCTCGTTGATGAGTGCGGTCAGGCGCAGCGCCTTGTCGTACTCGTAGCGCACCATCCCGCCTTTCGGGTCGCTGCGCAGGCTTGGCAAACCATGGCCCGTGCGCAACAGTCGGGTGGTCTGGCCTTTGCCGTCGGTGTGGCTGAGTACCTGGCCAACGTCGTTGTAGGTGAAAGCCTCCGCCGTGCCGTCCGGATGGCTGATGCGCAGCACTTCGCCGTTCGGCTTGCGTTCAAGCGTGGTGGTCTGGTTCAGCGCATCGGTCACCGCCACCAGGTGCTGCCGCTCGTCATAGCGGTAGTAGGTGCTCTTGCCCGAACAGTCCTGATACCGCTCGACCTGGGCGTGGGCGTTCCACCACAGGTACTTGGACCTGTAGGTGGCATCGACGATGGTGTGCGGCAGGCCATCTTCGCCGTGGAAGTATTCGGTCATCTGACCGAGTGCATCGAATTCGGCCAGCAGGTTGCCCTGGGCGTCGTAACGCGCTCGCCAGGTGCTACCGTCGGGATACGTGACCTGGGTCACCAGGGTGGTCAGGTGGTGGTATTCGTAGGCGATGGTGCGGCTCAGCGGGTCGGTTTCTTCGAGCAGGCGGGCGAACTCGTCGTACTTGAAGTGCAACTGGTTGCCGTCCGGCAGGGTCAGGCCGACCATGTTGCCATAATCGTCCAGGTCGATGGCGTAGCGTTCGCCGCCGTAGTCGCGGCTGGCGATGACGCGGTAGTCTTCGTTGTAGTGAATCTCCAGCTCACGGCCCAGCACGTCGGTGGCCCAGCTGGTGCGCGCTGCGAAGTCGTAGCGGAAGTGGAAGTGCTCGCCGTCGCTGGTCCAGTGTTCGACCACGCGCGGCTGGCCGTCGAGGGTTTCCCAGCGGTAGTGGCAGCCCAGGCCAATGGCGTTGCTGTGGGCCACCATCACGCCGTCGGCATAGCTGAAGCTGCGCACGGTGTCGCCGTTGCGGTTGACCACGGCACTGAGCTGGCCGTGTTCGTCGTAACGGTACTGGGTCAGCGTTTCGACAGCCTGGTTGTCGACCACCCGCTTGATGTCGGTCAGCCGGCCCAGGGGGTTGTCGTAGTGCAGGTGCACGCGTGTGCCGCCGGTAGCGCTGATGTCGGTCAGCGTGCCTTGTTCGGTGCGGGTGAAGTGCAGGAAGTGGCCGAAGGCGTTTTCGATGCGCTGCAGCGGGACGTCGGTATTGGTGTCCGGCACCTCGCCGAAGTAGAAGAACAGGTTGTCCAGCGTCTGCAGGATGTAGTGGCCGCCTTCGGTGCACACCAGGTACACCTGCTCGTGCGGGTTGTAGATGCGCTCACCCGGCGGGATGTCCACGAACGGAACTTCGCGGCCCTGGTTGTCGGTGAGGTAGACGAAGTAGCCGCTGCGGCGCAGGCTTTGCTCCCACGGCAGTACCCAGCCGCGGCCGAGCACGCTTTCGACGGTGAGGTCGCTGGCGTAAAAGCGTGACCATTCGATCGGCATCAGGCCCGGCAGGCTGAAGTCGACTTCGTCGGGGATCAACTTGCGGCCTGTGGTCAGATCGACTGGGTTACCTGCCATACCGCCCAATACCCTGCGAGCCACCGGCTCGACCACATAGCGGGCAGCCACCTCGCCGGCCACGAAGCCCGCCGTGAATCTCATGGCGCACGGCATGGCGGCCTTCAGGCCGGCCTGGGTGCCGGTCTTCAGCACGCTGGCGAGACCACCGGCGGCACCGGCGACGGCCATCAGTACATCCACGGTGGTGCGCAGCCATTGTGGGATTTCGTCATCCACCGGCAGGTAGCGGTACGTGCCGCCGCCGATGAAGACGTTGTTCGAACCACCGGAAATGCCCGCGCCGCAGGTCAGCTTGTCGCCCTTGCGCGCGGCCGCCACGCCATTGATGAAAACATTGGTCGAGCCTTCGGCGATCTGCATCGGACCGGGGTGCTTGGTGCAGGCGCCGATGCTCTTTTCAACCCGCGCGGCCTTGCGGTTGTTGATGAAGACGTTGGGTGAAGCCGTCGTTATCGTCCCACAGGGGGACTTGAACAGACTGCCCAGCGCCTCGCCGGCAGCGGTCAGCAGGCTGCCCCCGACACCTGCCGCGATGCCGGCCAGCAACGCCACGCCGAAGCCACAAGTGAATGTGGCGATGGCCACCGTGGCCACCAGCGCGATGCCTAAGGCAGCACCCAGCACGAACCCGCCCAATGCGCCCGTATGTGAAATCTCGTCGCCGAACCTGGCTGCTTCGAACATGACGGGTTACTCCCGTTCGCCAGATACGGCATAGCCTGCGACCCTGTCGCGCCGATCCATTGACCTCAGCATCTCCCTGAAATGCACGGTAAACGTCTCAATCCAATTGCCGTGTGATCATCCGTGAAAGGCGCGAAGTAAATAGTTTCGGGCGTTGCCCTGTCAACCGGGCGCAAGCATTGTCCGGCGCGGGCTAGAGTGGGCCAGAGGCGATATCAGAAAGCCATACCTCAAAGAAATCGGGCGTCCCGAGCGAGCGGTAGGCACTTCGTTTGAAAGCCTGTTTTTGTAACTTCAGAAACGTCCGTAGGAACAATCGCTACCAGTTGATCTCCTTCCGCCCAGACAGCGCCTGCGGCCCCAACCACTGCATGCTCCGTAACAAGGCAGTCAGACCAGCATCCGATTGCACATCGAATACCACTGTTGCCCGACGCGCCAGCAGGTCGGCATCCAGCTTGAGTTCCTGTTCGCCCTGCTGCGCCAGTTGCCCGCGAAGGTGCCAGCCAGCATGGCAATCCACCTCGACCCAGCCCTGCCCCAACCCCAGCGACCACGGTTCGCTCAAAGCCAGGTCGGTTACGCTTACCCGCCCTTGGCTACCTCGACACTGGCGCCCCGCGCCGTGCATGCGCAGCGCCCCCTGCCATTGCCCGGCCAGCCGGAAGTCGGTGAGCACCGTCGGCTGGCTACCCAACGCGGTAGCGTCGAGCTGCCAACGCCATGGCCAACCTTCCGCGCGCAACTGCCAGCCCTGCCCTTGAAAACCCAGCTGCGCATCGGCTTGCAAGCGCCAGGGCTGCAGCGTCCAGGTCATGGGGCCGACAGGCCCGAACTGGCGGGCCTGGCCGTGCCACAGGCTGCCGCTGACATCGTGCAGCGGCAGGCCAGCGACGCGTACCACCCAGGCGGCAGGCAGCTCTATCAGCAAGGTCAGGCTGAAGACCAGCCCAGCCCACAACCAACACCAGCGCCTCATGGTTGCATCACCAGATCGAAACGCAGGCCCTTGGCATCCTGCTCCAGGCCCCACTGCAGCGGCCGGGCGCCTTCTGCCTGCAAGGCTTGCATCCAGCCTTGCAGCACACGCTCATCGGCCACCTGGCCGCGCAGTTGCCAGTGGCTGCCTTGCGCCTCGACGTCGACAAGCTCGATCTGTCTGGCCTGGGCAGACTGGCGCAACCGCTCCAGGCTTACCCCTGGGCCGCTGTGCAAAGCGCCAGCCTGCTCTGCCAGAACACCCCACTGCCTGAGCTCGCGCCACTGCGAGAGGCCTTCGCGCAGCACCACGAACGCCAGTAATGCGCCGATCAGGCACCACGCAAGCGGCAGGCGATAGCGCTGAATCCACTCTCGGGTCATGTTGCCGCCCCCAGATCGAACACCACCTGCGTTGACGGCGCGGTGCCTTGCACCTGCACCGCTGCGCCTGCGGCGCTGGCCATTTCTTGCCATGGCGGCGCGCGCCCTTCGCCGTCCAGGCGCAGGTGCCAGCGTTGGCCGTCAAAGCGCACTGCTTGCAGACGCCAGGCTGGGTGGTCCTGCAGCCAGGCGTGCAAACGTGTCTGCAGGTCGTCCAGCTGGCGCATGCGCAGTTGCTGTTGCACATCGGCCTCCCTCAGGCGCTTGAGGGCCTGCGCCGCGTGCCTTGGCGTGGCCTGGGCGCCGGTCACCGCCAGCACTTGCCCTCGCCATGTCTGAACCTGGCGCCATTGCTGGCTTGACCACAACGCGCCCCACACCGAAGCCAGTAGCAGGCAGACCACGATCAAGCGCCGCTGGGGCGCTGGCACGCCGGGTAGCGCGCGCACCGAACGTGAGCGTTCGAACAGGCTTGGCAGGTTGTCCAGCGGCGCCAGCGCTAACGGCCAGCGACCGGCCAAGGCTACTGTGTGCAGCCCGCTCCAAGGCTGCTGCGGCAAATCACCCAGTGCGTCCGGCCACGCCAGCCAATGTTCACGGCTGTCGTCACAGAGCCCACGGTAGAGGCTCAGGCCAGGCGCCCGCTGCCACTGCCAGGCCGCACCCGGCTCCGTTGTGGGCAGCAACTGGAACTCGGCCCAGCAGCGTTCAACCTCAAGCCCCCATTCGGCGCATTGCCCACGCCAGTCATCCAGGTGCTGCCGTGCTACCGCCAACAGGCGCAGCTGCCCGGCCTGGCGAGACAGGCAGGCGCATTGCACCTCCTGCGCCCCCTGCAGCAAATGGTCTTCCAGCAGCAATGGCCACTCGTCACGCTTGAGGCCGGGCGGTGCCGCTAGCTGAAACTGGCTGCACAGCGGGCCCGGGATGATCAGCGCTACCCGTGCCTGCAGGTTCGCGGGCGGCTCGCCCTGCCCTTCACGCTGTGCCACCCCATCTTCGACCAGCACCCAGTCCCAGATTTCGCCCGGGCGCACCAGCAGCCACGGCCGGGCCGGCGTACGTCGCCGCCATTCAAGCTTCATGAACGCCCCCACGGGAGGATGAAGGTGCAGACATAAGGAGCTCCATCGCGCTGCAGTTCCACACGCACGCCACGGCCGGGGTGCGCAGGTTGATCGGAGGGCCAGGGCAGCCAGCGGCCACCCTGGTGATAAAGAACAGTGAAGGCACTGACCTGCTGCAGTTGCTCTCGCAAGACCCAGCGCGGCTCGCTGGCGGCGTACAGGTCTGCCGAAGTTTCCAGCAGCAGGCGTTGCTCGCGGGCGTCGAAACGCAGGCGCTGGCGCTGCAGCCGCGAACCGCCCTCGGCTTCGGGCAACGCCGTGGCTGCCACCCACAGCAATTGCTGACGGCCCGCCTGCCAGTCGAGCCAGCGGCTGGCCAGTGGCAGGCGCTGCTCGTACACCCGGCGCAGTGCCGGGCTGTCGAAGCGCCGCTCCAGGGCCAGGCAGAACTCCAGCACGCGGGTTTCCTGTTGGCTGCTCTGCAACCGTTCGCGGACCTTCAGCCAGCCATTGACCAAGGCGGCAAGCATCACCCCAAGCAAGGCCGTCAGCGCCATCGCCACCATCAGTTCGATCAGGGTCAAGCCGAGCTGGCGCTGCTTCATGGGCGCTCCAGAAAGACCGTGTACTGGCCAAGCGGCAGGCGCTGGTCGCGGTCGGCGTACAGCTGCATCTCGCCACGGCGCAGGTCGCGCACACCGGTGCGGCGCAGTTGCAGTAGCCAGTGGCAGGCCTGGCCACCCTGGAGCAACACGCCACTGGCCTGGCTGCTCGCCGGCCAGAACTGCTCGACGGCAAAACGCGCTTGCAGTTCGCGGGCGCACAGCACGCCCAGGCGATGCTGTTGCACGCTGTCCTGTACCGCCAGGCGCTGGCGCAGGACCTGGCTGGTGATCACCGCCAGCACTGCGGCGATCGCCAGCGCCACGGTCACTTCCAACAGCGTGAAGCCGTGCTGCTGGCGCTTCATGGGGCCAGCCCGACGCGCAACTGACCGTCACGGCCCCACGCCCACTGCTGGCTGCCTTCGGCCCAGCGCCAGTGGACCGTGCCCGGCTGCGCCCACCCCTGTGGCGTGAACAGCAAACGTGGCTGGCTGCTGGCTGGCCAGTCCGGGCGCAGGCCCTTCGGCCAGTCACCCAGGCTGACCGCTTCGACCACCCAACCGTCGCGTTCACGGCGCACGAACTGCGGGTGCTGGCCGGTCCAGCGCAGCCCGCGCAACTGCCCGGCGTGCCTGGCCAATGCAGCCTGCGCCTGGACGTGCGCGGCCAACCGCTGCAGCGCCTGGTCGACACTGGCTTTGCCGCTGTCGAGCCAGGCCACGGCGAGCCCGGTCATGAGCCCGGCGATCGCCAGCACCACCAGCAACTCGAGCAGGCTGAAACCCTGTTGGCCGCGCATCGATCACAGCGCCCAGTTGCCCAGGTCGGCATCCTGGCCTTCACCGCCCGGCACACCGTCTGCGCCCAGCGAATACACGTCGACCCGGCCATGCTCGCCCAGCATGCGGTACTGGTAAGGCGTGCCCCACGGGTCTTCGGGCAGGCGGCGCACATAGCCGTCGCTGCGCCAGGCACGCGGCAGCGGCTGCTGTGTCGGTTTTTTCACCAGTGCGGCCAGGCCTTGCTCATTGCTGGGGAAGCGCAGGTTGTCCAGCCGGTACATGTCCAGCGCCTGTTCGAGCGTGGCCAGGTCGGCCATGACCTTTTGCCGCATGGCCTTGTCCTGGTTACCAAGCACACTGGGCGCGACCACCGCGATCAGCAGGCCGATGATGAAGATCACCACCATGATTTCCATCAGGGTGAAGCCGCGCTGGCGGGTACGTCGATGCTGCATGGGGAAACTCCTTGTCATCTACAGTTGCAGGCCCTGGTTGAGTTGCATGATCGGCAACAGCACCGCCAGCACGATGAACAGCACCACGGCGCCCATCACCAGGATCATCAGGGGTTCGAAAAGCGCCATGGCGGTGTCCACCTGGCGGGCAAAACCGCGCTCCTGGTCATCGGCCACGCGTTCGAGCATGTCGGCCAGGGTGCCGCTGGCCTCGCCGCTGCCGACCATGTTCACCAGCAGTGGCGGGAACTGTTGGCAGGCGTCCAGCGCCCGGTGCAGGCTGGTGCCGCCCTGCACCTGCTGGCGCACCTGTTCCATCGCCAGGCGGATGCGCCGGTTGCCGACGGTTTCGGTGGCCACCTGCAAGGCTTCGAGCAGGGCCACCCCGCTGCTGGTGAGAATTGCCAGGCTGCGTGCCAGGCGGGCACTCTCCAGCACCTGCAGCAACCCGCCAATGCGGGGCAGGCGCAGCAGCAGGTCATCGCGGCGCAGGCACCAGTGCGGTTTACGCAGCAGCCAGCGGGCCTGCAGC
Source organism: Pseudomonas sp. LFS044 (assembly GCF_047978245.1). Lineage (NCBI taxonomy): Bacteria > Pseudomonadati > Pseudomonadota > Gammaproteobacteria > Pseudomonadales > Pseudomonadaceae > Pseudomonas > Pseudomonas sp. LFS044. The sequence goes on along the minus strand of NZ_JBFPFX010000015.1, from coordinate 29,750 downwards.
GTGGCGAGAACTGCCAGGCCCAGAAGCCAAGGCCCGGCGTGCACAAGGCCCTGGCTGAAGCCGATCAGCAATGAAGTGATCAGCGGCAGGCTCTGGCCCGCATGGGCAAACTGTTCCGTGAGCTTGGGCACGACAAAGGTCATCAGGCCGATCACCACCGCCAGGGACACGCCCATCAGCACGCAGGGGTAGATCAACGCGGTGCGTGCCTTGTGCTGCTGGCGCTGCACCTGCTCCAGGTGGTCGGCCAACCGTGTCAGCACCTGGGCCAAGCGGCCCGAGCGCTCGCCGGCCTCGACCAGCGCACAATACAAACCGGTGAACGGCGCGCCTTGGCGGGCCAGGCTGGGCGCCAGCCCCAGGCCTTCGGCGAGCGAACCACGCAAGGCCACCAGCACCCCGTGCAGGGCGGGCTGGCGCAGCTGGCGTTCCAGCGTGGCCAGGGCATCGACCAGAGCAATGCCGGCACCGGTCAAGGTCGCCAGTTGACGGGTCAGCTCGCACAACTGCGCCCGGCTCAGGCGCTGGCGGCGCGGTTGCCGGGTGCTGGCGTCATGGCGCTGTAATTGCCGGGCAAACAGCCCCTGCTCGCGCAGCAGCTGGCGCGCATGGCGCTCGGTGTCGGCCTGCAGGCTGGCTTTGTGGGTCTTGCCGGCAAGGTCGACGGCCTGGTAGCGAAAAGTCGGCATAGGTCAGCCCTGCACCACGCGCAGCACTTCGGCCAGGCTGGTCTCGCCGCGGGCCAGGCAGTCACTGGCCATCGTCACCAGGCTCTGGCGGCGCTCGGCCAGGTAGTCCTGCATCGCCAGCTCGCTGGCGCCGTCGTACAGCAGCGCGATCAGGCCCGCGTCCAGCTCGATGAATTCATAAAGGCCCAGGCGCCCGATATAACCGCTGCCCTGGCACTGTTCACAGCCTACCGCGTGGTAGCTGCTGCCCAGCGCTGCAAGCTCCGGCCACAGCGCGCGCTCGGCTGCCTGCAGCGGCTGCGCCACGGCGCAACTGCACAGGCGCCGCACCAGGCGCTGGGCCAGCACGCCGCGCAGGCACGAGGCGATCAGGAACGGCTCGATGCCCATGTCGCGCAGGCGGGTAACTGCGCCCACCGCGCTGTTGGTGTGCAGCGTCGACAGCACCAGGTGCCCGGTGAGGCTGGCCTGCACGGCGATTTGCGCGGTTTCCTGGTCACGGATTTCGCCGAGCATGATCACGTCCGGGTCCTGGCGCAGAATGGCGCGCAGGCCGCTGGCGAAGGTCAGCCCGGCGCGCGGGTTGATGGCGGTCTGGCCGATGCCGGCGATGGCGTATTCCACCGGGTCCTCGACGGTGAGGATGTTGCGGCTGCCGTCGTTGAGGCTGTTGAGGCTGGCGTACAACGTGGTGGTCTTGCCCGAGCCGGTCGGGCCGGTGGACAGGACGATCCCATTGGGCCGCGCCAGGCAGCTACGCAGGCCCTGCAGCACTGCTGCCGGCATGCCCAGGTTGGTCAGCGACAGCAGGCTGGCCTGCTTGTCGAGCACGCGCATCACCACGCGCTCGCCGTGGATGCCCGGCAGGGTCGAGACGCGCACATCCACCTCGCGCCCGGCGGCGCGCAATGTGATGCGGCCGTCCTGCGGCTGCCGCTTTTCGGCGATGTCGAGCCGCGCCATGACCTTGATCCGTGACACCAGCATCGCCGACAGCGCACGCGGCGGGCGCAGCACTTCGCGCAGGTGCCCGTCGACGCGCAGGCGCACCACCAGGCTCTGTTCGAAGGTCTCGATATGAATGTCCGAAGCGCGCAGGCGCAGGGCCTGGCCGAATAGGCCGTTGATCAGGCGGATCACCGGCGCTTCGTCGTCGCTTTCAAGCAAATCCTCGATGCGCGGCATTTCGCTCATCAGGCTGTTCAGATCGACCTGGTCGCCGATGCCCTCGATCAGCGCTGCGGTGGCGGCATCGCCAGCCTGGTACAGCTGGCCAAGGCGTTCGTCGAAGGCAGCAGGCTCCAGGTAGGCAAGCGCAACAGGGCGGCCATGCACACGCAGCAGTTCCTGCAACTGATCGCTGTCGGCATCGCGGCGTAGCCACAACTGCCAGCCGGCCTCTGCCGGGGCCATGGCCAACCCGGCCTGGCGCGCCAGGCGATAGGGCAGCATCACCAGTCACCGCCTTCGAGGCGTGCACGGCTGGCCGGAAACACGCGCTGAAGCTGGCCGTCCTGTGCCAGGTCGGGCAGTTTCAGCGGCGTGGTCTGCTGCAGGGTGCGGTACTTGTCTTCGCTCAAACCGGCCAGGCTCGGCCCGTCACGCAGGATGCGCGGGCGGATGAACACCATCAGGTTCTGCTTGGTGTTCTTGCTGGCGTCGGAGCGGAACAGCCGGCCCAGGCCCGGAATATCACCGAGGAACGGCACGCGCTGGTCGCTGGTGCTCAGCTCGTCACTGATCAGCCCGCCGAGGATCACCAGGCCATTGTCCTCGACCATGACCTTGGTCTTGATCTCGCGCTTGTTGGTGATCACGTCGCTGGCAGCGCTGGAGTCGGCGATCGATGAAACCTCCTGGACGATGTCCAGGCGCACGCTGTTGTCGATGTTGATCTGCGGCTTGATGCGCAGCTTGACCCCGACTTCCTTGCGCTCGATGGTCTGGTACGGGTTGGCGTTGTTCTGGGTGACGGACCCTGTGACGAAGGGCACTTCCTGCCCCACCAGGATCGACGCCTCGGCGTTGTCCAGGGTCAACAGGGTGGGCGTGGACAGCAGGTTGAAGCCGCTCTTGCCTTTGAGTGCGTTGACCAGCATGGCGAAGTTGAAGCCACCGCCGATATGGCCGATGCCGACGGTGGCACCGGTGGTGGCCGACAGCAGGTCACCGAGCCCTTCGTTGTCACCACTGGCGGCGGCGCCAGCGATGTTGGCGATGTTCACCCCGTTGCTGCCGAAGTTGACGATGCCGGCACCAAACTTCTCATCGGCAAACAGCCACTGCACGCCAAGCTCCTGGGCGCTGCTGTCGGAGACTTCGGCGATGATCGCCTCGACCACCACCTGGGCGCGGCGGATATCCAGTTGTTCGACAATGGAGCGGTAAGCGGCCAGTTGGCTATCGGGGCCTACCATGACCACGGCGTTGGTGCCTTCCTCGTACTCAAGGCGGATGCCCGAATCGCTGGCGGCGGCCATCACCGGTTTGTCCTTGCCTTCGCCTTCGCCTTCGCTTGCACCTTCGCTGGGCGCTGCGCCTTCCTGGCTCAAGCCGCGCAGCACCTTGACCACTTCGCCGGCATTGGCGTGACGCAGGTAGATCACCTGGGTGTTGCTGCTCTGGCGGTTTTCGCTGGGCTGGTCGAGCTGGCGCAGCAGCGCCTTGACGCGGTCGGTGCTGCCACGTACCAACAAGGCATTGCTGCGCGGGTCGGCGACCACCTGGGTGCTGTCGGCGCCTTGCTCGCGGGCCAGCAGGCGGGTCAGCAACTGCGCGGTGTCGGCAGCGCTGGCGTGGCGCAGCGGCATGACCTGCAGCGGCTCGTCGCTCACCTGGTCGAGCTGGCGCAACAGGCTGTCGATGCGTTCGAGGTTGCTGCGCCAGTCGGTGACCACCAACAGGTTGGCGGCAGGGTACGGGGTGATTACGCCGACGCGCGGGTCGATCAATGGCTTGAGTATGCCGAGCATCTGCTCGCTGGCGGCGTTGCGCACATTGAATACCCGGGTAGCCACGCCGTCACTGCCTGCGGACTGCTTGCCAGCCGGCTCCACCGGTACCGGCTCCAGCCGCGCCGCCTGGTCGGGGACAATCTTCACACTGCCATTGGGTAGGTCCACTGCGGCGTAGCCCTGGGCGCGCAACTGGGCGAGGAAGATGTCGTAGATGGCATCGGCATCGTGGCGGTCGACAGTACGCACGGTGACCTTGCCTTTTACCCGGGGGTCGACAATGAATGTGGTACCGGTGATCCGCGACACGCTGTCGATGAATTCGCCCAGCTCGGTATCGACGAAATTCACTTCGTACAGCGGCGTGCCATTTTCATCGAAGGTTTCCGGTTCTTCTGCCCAGGCCATCGTCAGGGCCAGGCTCAAGGCAGCGGCCACGCAATATCTCACCAGCATCGTTCATCCTTGCCGCTTGAAGCCGGTCACGGCGGGGCGTGGCGGCCAGGGCAGGCGCTCACGCCGCCCCTGGTTGTCGAAAATGAGGCCATCGGCGTCGATGTCCTGTAACACGATCCCCGGCGCCAGCCGCTGGCCGCGGCCGAGGGTGCGCACCTGCTGGCCGTAGCGCAGCACCACCACGCTGGCCGACAGCGGCTGGGCCTTGAGGCCACCGAGGTATTGCAATGGCAACCGGGTGAGCGCGATTGCGCCGTCGTCGAGTGGCGCCTGCCAGTGGCCGACCAATAAACCCGGCAATGGCGTATCGGCGGCTGCGAGAGAGCTGGCCGGGTGCGGCTGGCGGCCCAGTTGCAGCACGCATTGGGCGGCCAGCCAGCCGGCCAGGGTCAGCAGGCCGCCGGTGAACAGGCGCGAGGCAATGCTCACGAAACCACCTGGCGTGGGTGCCAACCCGGGTGGCCTTGTACGTAGCGCACCTCGGGCAGTTGCAGGGCCGCCAGTTGCCAGCCCGGTTGCTGGCGCCCGAGCCAGGCCTCGACCCGCTGCCACAGCGGCTCACCGGCCTGGGTTTCGAACTGCAGGCCAAAGGTGCGACACAGGCCCTGAACCGGGACCAGGCCAGTGATGCGCTTGCCTTGCGGGCTGTAACTAACCCCCCAGGCCTGGCCCTGCCAGCGCGGCAGGTCCTGGCTGTTGTCCAACAGCAGCGGGTCGCCGAACAGTTGCTCGGCGGCGTTTTCCAGCACCTGTTCGACCTGCCGGGCCGGGGCCTCGACCACCGGTGCCGGGTAGCCGCCAGTCAGGCTGATCAGGTGTTCGCGGGTGATGGGCTCACCGGCGGCCAAGGGGTAGTCGTAGCGCAGGCCCGGCAACAGCACCGGCAGGCTGCTGTCACCCGCCAAGGCTTGATGCAGCAGGCGGTCCCAGCTACCGCCGCGGGTGTCGCGACGCCACAGCGCCTGCGGGGCGCGGGCGAGCGGTTGGTCGAGCCACGCGGCATGGCCGGCGCGCTGCTGGCGCAACTGGGCCTGCAACTGGCTGGCGCGTAATTGCGCGGCAGGTGATAGCTGCTGGCTAACGGCGGGGAAGAAGCGCCCATCGAATTGCCACTGCCCCGCCACTTGCTGGCAGCGCAGGCGAAACGCACCGCTGCCACGGCAACCGGCAAACAGCACGGGAATGCGCCGGCCGCTGGCCTGGGTCGCCTGCACGGGGGTCGGCCACAGGTCCTGGCCGCGTGCGCAGAGCAGTACGTCGATTTCTGGCACCCGTTCGGCCAGCCACAGGCCTGGCCCGGTGCCGACATCGGCCAGCGCCACCACCAGGTCCGCCTCCCGACGCGCTTGCTCGAAGGTGGGCAACAGCGACCGATACCACTGTTTGAGGGAGGCTTTCTGGTCCTGGGCGTAAGGGTCGGTGACGCCCACCACGGCGATGCGTACGCCGCCTCGGTCGAATACGTGCAGCGGCTCCAGCCCCAGGGCTATACGCTGTTGGTCAGCAAGGCCGGCGCCGAGCGTGACCGCAGAAGACTGGCGGTAAAGGGCCGCGCTGCGCTGCGGCCAAAGTACGCGCTCATCGCTGCTGACCCGCGCTTCACTGCCCAGCAGCTGACTGCCCTGCGGGCCGCTCTCGCCTTGAGTGAGGTAAGCCAGGCCACTGCCATTCCAACCCTGGCCATTCTCCAGGGTCAGGCTGTTGCTCTGGCCCGCCTCCCCACGCAACTGCTCCAACAACGCCGCGAGCACCGCGTAACCGCCCACTTGCAGCGTTGACGCCTGGTTGGCATCGAGCAACGGCGCAAGGTGTGGGTGCCCCAGGCTGGCGCTGGTGCCGGTCATCCACGGCGCACGGCCCAGGTGGCTGACCGGGCCCAGGCGGGTCGCCGGCACCACGGGCAGGCCGGGCTGGCGCGCATCGAGGGTGTCGGCGACATAGAGCAGGTCCACGCTGGCATTGCCGCCACCCTGGCCTGGGAATGCAGAACAGGCGCCGAGCAACGGTGCCAAGGCACCGATTCCCATCCAGCTGATCACTTCGCGCCTGTGCACACTGCTTGCCATCGGGCCCGCCATCCTTATCCGAGTTCTCTTTGGGCTCCGGATGTTGCGGCGTTGGCATTACAGTTTGATGGCAGAAATCCGACAGCCATTCCAAATTGATCTGTCGGACACACAAGTAAGAACTGACAGTTTTAAAGGCCCGTTAACATTTCTGCCAAGGAATCATCACACTAGCGCTCTAAAGTCGCGGTTTCTTTCAACTCAGCTACTACAAGGACACCCTGATGAGTCGAGAATCCGGCGACAACGTTGACCGCAACGCTAGCGGCAACCTGCCCATGGCCAGCGTCATGGACGCTTACCTGAGCCGTCGCAGCGTGATGCGCGGTAGCCTTGGCGCCGCTATCGCCATGATTGCAGGTACCGGCCTGACCGGCTGCTTTGACAGTGGCGGTTCTGACAACGACGACCCGGTAACCGAGCCGCCTGTGACCGAGCCACCGGTTACCGAACCGGAACCGGAACCGAAACTGGCCCTGGGCTTCCAGTCCATACCGGGTTCGCGCACCGACGCCTGCGTCGTCGCAGCCGGCTACAGCGCCTACGTGCTGGCACCGTGGGGCACGCCGCTCAACAGCAACGCCAACCCGTGGAAATCGGACGGCAGCAACACCTCGACCGACCAGGCCAATGCCATGGGCATGCACCATGACGGCATGCACTTTTTCCCCATCAATGGCAGTTCGGAAGACGGCCTGCTGGCGATCAACTTCGAATACATCGACGCGGCCGCCCTGCACCCCAACGGCCCCACCACCGACGTCAGCGGCAAGCGCCCGGCCGAGGAAGTGCGCAAGGAAATCAACGCCCACGGTGCCGGCGTGGTACGCCTGCAGAAGCTCAACGGGCGCTGGCAGGTGGTCGACAACGACCCGCTCAACCGCCGCTTCACCACGGCTTCGCGCATGGAGATCACCGGCCCGCTGCGCGGCACCGACCACGTCAAGACCAAGTACTCGGCGGCCGGTACCCACTGCCGAGGCACCAACAACAACTGCGGCAACGGTTACACCCCGTGGGGCACCTACCTGACCTGCGAAGAGAACTGGCCAGGCATCTTCGTCAACAAGGGCACACGCCCTGAAGACCAGCGCCGCATTGGTGTCGGCACCTCCAGCGGCCAGTACAAGTGGGAAAGCGCTGCCGGTGACAGCACCGAAGTCAGCGACGAATTTGCCCGCTTCGACGTGACCGTCAAAGGCGCCAGCGCCACCGACGACTACCGCAACGAAGCCAGCACCTATGGCTACATCGTCGAGATCGACCCGTACAACAGCAGCACCCTGGCCACCAAGCGCACCGCCCTTGGCCGCTTCCGCCACGAAGGTTGCTGCCCGGGCCTGCCGGTGGTGGGCAAGCCGCTGGTCTGGTACATGGGTGACGACTCCAACAACGAGTACCTGTACAAATTCGTCTCCACCGCCGTGTGGGACGCTGCCGACGCGAACCCGGCCGACCGCCTGGCCACCGGTGCCAAGTACATGGACCAGGGCAAGCTTTACGTGGCCCGCTTCAATGCCGACGGCTCGGGCGTATGGCTGTTGCTCGACGTGGCCACCCCAACCGCGGCCGGCACTACCCTCGGCGCGCTGTACGGTGACCTGCCCGGCATCATCCTCAACACCCGTGGTGCGGGTGATGCGGTGGGTGCAACGCCGATGGACCGGCCAGAGTGGACCGCAGTGAACCCGCTCAACGGCGATGTGTACCTGACCCTGACCAACAACAGCGCGCGCACCCCGGAGAAAGTCGACGCAGCCAACCCGCGCGGCCCGAACCGCCACGGCCACATCATCCGCTGGCACGACAGCGACGATCAGTTGAGCTTCACCTGGGATATCTTCGTGTTCGGCGCCAACGCCGCAGGCACGGCCGACATCAACCGCTCAGGCCTGACCGAACTCAACCAGTTCGCCAGCCCCGACGGCATGAGCTTCGATAGCCGTGGTGTGCTGTGGTTCGAGACCGACAACGGTGAGAGCACCCTGACCGACTACACCAACGACCAGCTGCTGGCGGTGATTCCTACCGACCTGGTGGATGGCACCGGCAAGCAGGTGCCGGTCAATGCCCAGAACCAGGTTGACCTGCGCCGCTTCTTCGTCGGGCCGAATGGTTGCGAGGTGACCGGGATTGCCTTCAGCCCGGACAACAAGTCGATGTTCGTGAACATTCAGCACCCGGAGAACTGGCCGTATACCGACAAGGCCACCGATGCTACCCCGGCGGGGGCCACGGTGCGGCCGCGGGCTTCGACGGTGGTGATCCAGCGGGATGATGGCGGGGAGATCGGGACAGTCTGATCCTGTTCGCATCAGGGCCGCTGTGCGGCCCAATCGCCGGCAAGCCGGCTCCCACAAGTATGGGCGGCCGCCAACTTCCCCACTGATATTCAGCACTGCGGGGTGTCTGTGGGAGCCGGCTTGCCGGCGATTGGGCTGCACAGCAGCCCCCCTTACCAGGCAATTGGCTCACGGCTCTTGACCCGCACCTGCTGCGCTGGCACCCGCGCATGCCACTGCACCACACCCAATGCCTCCAGCTGAAACTCGCTACGCATCACCCTCCCCTGCTCCTCGAACGACAGCTGCAACAGAAAATGCCCGCTGTTGAGCAACAACCCCTCGCTCAAGCGCTCGAACGTCTCGTCATCCACCGCCCCCAGCGCCTGGCGCAACGCCGACGCATCTTCATACCCCGACGCCGGCCGGCCACTGATGATCCGGCTCAGCAGCGAGCGCGGATAGCGCCCCTCATACAGCGCATCTAGCAACGGCAGATGCTCCACGCCCAGCGCATTGGCATTCAGGCGCCAGCCTGTGGTTTGCGGCAAGGCGCAGAGCATGGGGTAGCGACGTTGGCGCGCGGCATCCGGTTCGAGCAGCAGGTTCAATTCACTGGTGTCGAGCATCGGCTGGTTCGCAGCCAGGCGTGGCGGTTGCTGGCGCAGGTACTGGGCACTCTCAGCGCCCTGCAGGCGGGCATCGCTGTCACTGTCGAGCCAGTCGGCCAGCGCATCGACCAGGCGCTGCGCCGCCATGTCGTCGCCCAGCACATACCGAAGCTGGCGCTCGGCGCGCGCTCCATCGGCGCCCAGCAGTGCATTCACGTTAAAACACGTGTGTTGGTCGCGCACCCGCAACTGCGCCTGGCCGGCGCCAAAATCGTAAGTCAGCGGCTGCCCTCTCAACACCTGCCAGAACAGTGGGCTGAGCCGCCAGGCAGGGTCGCGCAGGGCCTGCTCGGCATAGGCCAGGCCGGCCTGCTCCATAGCCCTCACCTGCACCCGCTGGCGCAACAGCTGCACGTCATCGACCTGGCGGCGGCCGTCTTCCACCAACCAGGCCATCCCCGCAGCGAGCATCGCCAACACCACCATCACCATCAGCAGTGCCGCGCCCTGCTGTCGCGTGTTCCTCATTCGCAGCCATCCTTTTGATGATTCGAGGCGCCAGTCAACACAGGGGTTGTTGCAGATAGATGGCAATCACTTTGCAGTCATCTGCGCGTCATCAAGGCGAGGCAGGATTAGCCATTCTTTTCATGGCCTTACAGGAGTGGTGGTAATGGGTGGCATCGGAATCTGGCAATTGGTGATCGTACTGCTGATCGTGTTTCTGCTGTTCGGCACCAAACGCCTCAAAGGCCTGGGCAGCGACGTGGGTGAAGCGATCCAGGGCTTTCGCAAGTCCATGGGCGGCGACAGCGACGCCGACACCCCTGGCGCTGCGCAAGTACAACAGCCACCGCTGACCAGCCAGGCTGCGGCGCAGCCACAGCCCCACGCGGATCGACAGGCCTGATGTTCGAGGTAGGTTTCAGCGAACTGCTGCTGGTCGGCATCGTCGCCCTGTTGGTGCTAGGGCCGGAGCGCCTGCCGGTGGCGGCGCGCACCCTGGGCCGGGGGCTCGGCCAGGCGCGCCGGGCGATGCAGGGTTTGCGTACGCAGATGGAGCGCGAAATCGATATGTCCCATTTCGAGCGTGCGCCATTGCAGCGCCTGGAGCAGGAAATCCGCCAGGGCATCAGCCTGAAGGTGGAACCGGCCAATGACGCAGCAGCAGTCAGCGTGACGCGGGAGAGCAGCTCATGAGTATCGCCCTGGACCCAGCGGCACGCATGCCGCTGACCGATCACCTGCGCGACCTGCGCAAGCGCCTGGTGCGTTGCCTGCTATTGATAGCGCTGGTGTTCGCCGGGCTGTTCCCCTTCGCCCAGCAGCTTTATACGTTGATCTCGGAACCGCTGCGGCGCTTTCTCCCGGAAGGCGCCAGCATGATCGCCACCAGCGTCACCTCGCCCTTTCTGACGCCGTTCAAGCTGACGGCGATGTGCGCGCTGTTCGTGGCCATGCCGCTGCTGCTGCATCAGGCCTGGGGGTTCCTTGCACCGGGGCTGTACCGCCGCGAACGGCGCATCGCCCTGCCGTTGCTGGTGTCGAGCATCCTGCTGTTCTACGCCGGCATGGCCTTCGCGTTCTACCTGGTGTTCCCGATGATGTTCGGCTTCTTTGCCAGCGTGACGCCGGATGGCGTGGCGATGATGACCGACATCAGCCAGTACCTGGATTTCATCATGGCGCTATTCCTGGCGTTCGGCCTGGCGTTCGAAATCCCGGTGGCAACGTTCATCGTGGTGTGGGTGGGGCTGGCCGATGTGGCCTCGTTGCGCCGCAGCAGGCCGTACGTGATCGTCGGGTGTTTTGTGGTGGGGATGATGCTTACGCCGCCGGACGTGTTTTCGCAGACCATGCTGGCGGTGCCCATGTGGATACTGTTCGAACTGGGCCTGGTGGCCTGCGCGCTGGTCCACAGCAAGGCAGGTGAACCCTCAACGTGAGATGGGCATCAGCTGATTCGGTAGCGCTGCCTCGTTAACTTCGTAAAGCCTCGTCTACATGCTGCTCGCTCATCCGATCCTATTGCGAGGAACACCATGAACGAGCCCCTTGAAACTTCAGACGTCAGTGACGAAACCACGTTCAGCAGCAGCCTTGCCCTGGAGCAGTTGGGCAATCTCGCCAAAACCCTCGATGCCCAGCTATTCACTCACCTGTTCAGGTCGGTGTTCGGCACTGGCTTCGCGCCTGCAGTGTTTGTGGAGTTGCAACGGCATCTGGCTGACAACACGCTGGCCAACCCCGCATTCAGGGTCCAGACAGGCCTGCAGACATGGTCAGCCTATGACCCGGACGCGGACGAGATCCAGGTGCAGCGCGAAGTCATAGATCAGGCACTTGAAGATCCGGAGATCACCGCCACGTTCATGTTGGCGCTGATACAGGTTTTTGCACTGCATGTTCACCAGCTGCTTTGTCGATACCAGGACGCTGCAGGCATCGAACAGGCAATCGAGCCCCCACGGGAAAACCTCGGCGTAGCCTTTGCCCAGACGCTGCTTTTCTACAATGAGCCGATCGAAGCGGGTAGGACCTTCGCAATCTTTATCCACTCAGGCACTGAAACACCGTTGGTTATGGCGTTCCCGACCCAGGAGCCACCGCAGACTGGAGAATTCGGTGCCGGTCGAGGCGACAAGAAATCCCATAGATCCTTCGGCCATGAGTCCATCGAGGACGGACTGGAGATCGCCGGCTTCGACAGCGCCCAGCGCAAAGCCATCTACTTCGGCAACTGGTTGCGGGACTACTCTCAACTGATTGATCCAAAGCTGGTTCATCCGGTGCAAGATGCAGGCATCAATACCGCTGAAATCATTCAGGCCATTGCCGCTGGCCAACTGCCGAGAGTCTCGCGCAAAAAGCTGACAGCCATTGTCGACCTGTTTGCCCTCAAGGAATTCCACAGCCTGCAGCAGACACCCGAAGACCGCGCGCAGTATCAGGTGACACCGATGATGCTTGGGGTCTACCGGGCCCACGAACACATCGACAATCCGACCACGCTGGACCGCAATGCCTTCGACCCGCGCAGCATCGACAAAGACTTCACTGCCCTTGTGTTCCCTGAAGACAAGCAGAATGCAGTGCTGCCCAAGCGTTCGATGAAACGTTATATCCGCCGCCCGATCGCATTCATGATCAAACAGCTGGAGGCGGCCAAGAAGGAGGGCATGACTGCCAAGGGCATGCGCTACTTTGGCGAGGCCTTGCATGTGCTGGAGGACTACTTTGCCCATTCAAACTTTGTCGAGCTCAGTTTGAAAAAACTGGGTCACGACGAGGTGCTGCTCTGGACCACGCGGATCGAGGCCAGAGAAGACAGCAAGCATGAGTGGCCTGTGGTCACTGGCATGTTCGGTGCTCTGGACATCGTCGGTAGCGTCGCCGACCCGCTGGCCGACCTGCTCTATGGTAACGAGTCGTCCCCAACACCCGAGCCTGGCGAGCGCAGCGACTTCGACCAAGTCATGCTGATATTGCTCGAGGATGAGGACCCTCTGCTGCGCAATGCCTATGAGCTCTACCTGAAGGCCCGCGACAACGTACGTAAAAACGAGATCTACCAATGGATCAACCAGGTTACGAAAGTCGCTCAGCTGCCCAACGAGGCGATTGCCTATGCCACCAGCCTGATCAAGAAGCCGCTGCTCAAATGGGCAGGCGACCACGTCGCAACCCTGCAAACGCTGCTGGACACTGACCCCAACAGCGATGCCAGCGCCCTGGTAAGCCATTCACAACTGGCCAAAGACCACGACACGCATCCTTTCCATACCCTGGCAGTACAGATGGCGGCAGTGGCCGTGAAGGATGTAGGCCAAGCGATGTTCGATCACTGGCACGGAAACAGCGCAGGGCATGGCGACCCCCGTGTAGTGGCTGAAGGCATGATTGTTCACCCCTACGACACCGACCGATTCGATCAGATCGTCAAGGACTGGGCACTCGCCAATCCAGAAAGGATCGAGCAGGGGGCATCCATCGACACGCTCAGGCAGTTGCAGACAGATGAGCTGGAAGAAGCAATGAAAGGTATAGGGGAGGCGCTGGAGACTGTCGTCAAGCACGTCGAGGAAATAGAACAGATAACCGATACGAGCTTCTGGAGCATCGTCAACAGCCCGGACGCGGGCCCTTCGCCCTTTGGCTGAAAACCACCGGTTTCAGAAATCCAGCAGGCGCCAGACCTCAAAGGCCGGTGTCTCGTACGGATGGCTCAGTCGAAGCGCAGCGACGACCTGAGCAATCAGGTCGTCAGCCACCACCAGCTCCACCTTCCACTCCTCGACCACCTCGACCTGGCCGGTTTGCCCGAGGAACGGCTGGCTGCCGTGCAAAGGGCGAAACTGGCCCTGGCCCAGGGTTTGCCAGGCGCAGTGGTCGTAGTCGCCGATACGCCCGCCACCGGCGGCGAATACGGCGGCCTTGACCACGTCGACATGGCTGGCCGGGACGAAGAAGGCGAGCTTGTACACGCCTTAGTTCACCCAGACGCGCGCGTTGCGGAACATGCGCATCAGCGCGGCGTCTTCCTGCCACTCATCCGGGCGCCAGGAGTTCTGCACGGCGCGGAACACACGCTCCGGGTGCGGCATCATGATGGTCACGCGGCCGTCGCGACTGGTCAGGCCGGTGATACCACGCGGCGAGCCGTTCGGGTTGGCCGGGTAGGCTTCAGTCACCTTGCCGTGGTTGTCGACGTAGCGCAGGGCTACGCAACCGGACACATCGGCTTCCAGCAGTGCTTCTTCGCTGGCGAACTCGGCATGGCCTTCGCCGTGGGCGATGGCGATCGGCATGCGCGAACCGGCCATGCCCTGCAGGAAGATCGAGTTGGACTTCTGCACCTCGACCATGGCCACGCGGGCCTCGAACTGCTCCGAGCGGTTGCGCACGAAGTGCGGCCAGTACTCGGTGCCCGGGATCAGCTCGTGCAGGTTGGACATCATCTGGCAACCGTTGCACACGCCCAGGGCGAAGCTGTCGGTACGCTCGAAGAAGGCCTGGAAGGCATCGCGGGCACGGGCGTTGAACAGTGCGGACTTGGCCCAGCCTTCACCGGCGCCCAGCACGTCACCGTAAGAGAAGCCACCGCAGGCGACCAGGCCTTTGAAGGCTTCGAAGTCGACACGGCCGGCGAGGATATCGCTCATGTGCACGTCGATGGCAGCGAAGCCGGCGCGGTCGAAGGCGGCAGCCATCTCCACCTGGCCATTGACGCCCTGCTCACGCAGGATCGCCACTTGCGGGCGCACGCCTTTCTTGATGTACGGCGCTGCGATGTCGTCGTTGACGTCGAAGCCGACCTTGACCGACAGGCCCGGGTTTTCTTCTTCGAGCAGCGCGTCGAATTCCTGGTCGGCGCAGTCGGCGTTGTCACGCAGGCGCTGCACCTGGTAGCTGGTCTCGGCCCACTGGCGCTGCAGCATGCGACGGTCGTCGTCGAACAGCACTTCGCCATTCAGGCTGATCGACACTTCAGCGTTATTGACCGGCTTGCCGATCACGGCCACACACCCTTCACCCAGGCCAGCAGCGCTGAACTGCGCCAGCACGTCCGGGGTGGCATCCTGGCGAACCTGGATGACCGCGCCCAGCTCTTCGTTGAAGAGGATGGCGGGGACGTCATTGCGGTTGTCGGTCAGCGGGTCGAGCTGCAGGTCGAGGCCGCAGTGGCCGGCGAAGGCCATTTCCACCACGGTGGTCAGCAGGCCGCCGTCGGAACGGTCATGGTACGCCAGCAGGTGGCCGTCGGCGTTCAGGCCCTGGATCACGGCGAAGAAGGCCTTGAGGTCTTCAGCGTCGTCGACGTCAGGTGCCTGGGCAGCGATCTTGCCGTAGGTCTGCGCCAGGATCGAGGCGCCCATGCGGTTCTTGCCACGGCCCAGGTCGATCAGGATCAGGTCGGTTTCGCCCTTGTCCATGCGCAGTTGCGGGGTCAAGGTCTTGCGGATGTCGGTGACGGGGGCAAAGCCGGTGATGATCAGCGACATCGGCGAGGTGACGCTCTTGTCGACGCCCTCTTCGCTCCACTGGGTTTTCATCGACATCGAATCTTTGCCGACCGGGATGGTGATGCCCAGCTCTGGGCACAGCTCCATGCCGACAGCCTTGACGGTGTCGTACAAGCGGGCGTCTTCACCCGGGTGACCGGCAGCGGACATCCAGTTGGCCGACAGTTTGATGTCGGACAGTTTTTCGATCTGCGCAGCCGCCAGGTTGGTCAGGGTTTCGCCGATTGCCATGCGGCCGGACGCCGGTGCATCGAGCAAGGCGAGCGGGGTACGCTCACCCATGGCCATGGCTTCACCGGTATAGACATCGAAGCTGGTGGCGGTAACGGCGCAGTCGGCCACCGGTACCTGCCACGGGCCGACCATCTGGTCGCGAGCAACCAGGCCGGTGATGGTGCGGTCACCGATGGTGATCAGGAAGCTCTTGCTGGCCACGGCCGGGTGGTTCAGGACACGCTGCACGGCGTTGTCCAGGTCCAGTTGGCTCGGGTCGAAGTCATCGCCCAGCTCGGCTTCGCGGCTGACCGAGCGGTGCATGCGCGGCGGTTTGCCCAGCAGCACGTCCAGCGGCATGTCTACCGGGGTATTGCCGAAGTGGCTGTCGGTGACGGTGAGGTGCGGCGCTTCGGTCGCCTCGCCGACAACGGCGAACGGGCAGCGCTCGCGCTCACAGATGGCCTGGAAGCGCTCGAAATCGACAGCGCTGACGGCCAGGACGTAACGCTCCTGCGATTCGTTGCTCCAGATTTCGTGCGGGGCCATGCCCGGCTCGTCGTTGGGCACGTTACGCAGTTCGAAGCGGCCACCACGGCCACCGTCGTTGACCAGCTCAGGGAAGGCGTTGGAGATGCCACCGGCGCCGACGTCGTGGATGAAGGCGATCGGGTTGTGGTCGCCCAGCTGCCAGCAACGGTCGATGACCTCTTGGCAACGGCGCTCCATTTCCGGGTTTTCACGCTGCACCGAGGCGAAGTCCAGGTCGGCGGAGCTGGCGCCCGTGGCAACCGACGACGCCGCGCCGCCGCCCAGGCCGATCAGCATGGCTGGGCCGCCGAGCACGATCAGCTTGGCGCCGACGGTGATCTCGGCCTTCTGCACGTGGTCTTCACGGATGTTGCCCATGCCGCCTGCGAGCATGATCGGCTTGTGGTAGCCGCGCACTTCTTCACCGTGCGGGGTATTGATGGCCTGCTCGAAAGTACGGAAGTAACCGGTCAGTGCCGGGCGACCGAATTCGTTGTTGAACGCAGCGCCGCCCAGTGGGCCTTCGATCATGATGTCGAGGGCGTCAACGATACGCTCCGGCTTGCCGTACGCCTGCTCCCACGGCTGCTCGAAGCCCGGGATGCGCAGGTTGGATACGGTGAAACCGGTGAGGCCGGCCTTGGGCTTGGCGCCACGGCCAGTAGCACCCTCGTCGCGGATCTCGCCGCCGGAGCCGGTGGAGGCGCCGGAGAACGGGGCGATGGCGGTCGGGTGGTTGTGCGTCTCGACCTTCATCAGGATGTGCACCGGCTCCTTCACCGCGCCGTACTGGCGGGTTTCAGGGTTCGGGAAGAAACGGCCGGCAACGCTGCCGACGATCACCGAGGCGTTGTCCTTGTACGCAGACAGCACGCCTTCGCTGTGCATCTGGTAGGTGTTCTTGATCATGCCGAACAGGCTTTTTTCCTGCTCCTCGCCATCGATATCCCAACTGGCGTTGAAGATCTTGTGGCGGCAGTGCTCGGAGTTGGCCTGGGCGAACATCATCAGTTCGATGTCGTTCGGGTTGCGCGCCAGGTTCTGGAAGGCATTGACCAGGTAGTCGATCTCGTCTTCGGCCAGGGCCAGGCCCAGGTCGATGTTGGCCTTGGCCAGCGCATCGCGGCCACCGCCCAGGATGTCGACCGAGGTCATCGGCTTGGGCTGGGCGTGGCTGAACAGGTCGGATGCCTGCTCCAGCTGGGCCAGCACGCGCTGGGTCATGCGGTCGTGCAGCTCGGCGGCGACAACCGCGGCGTCTGCATCACTCAGGTCGCCGGCGACGTAGTAGGCGATGCCGCGCTCCAGGCGCTGGATCGACTGCAGGCCGCAGTTGTGGGCGATGTCGCTGGCCTTGCTGGCCCAGGGCGAAATGGTGCCCAGGCGCGGCACGACCAGGAACAGGCGGCCACTTGGCTCCTGCACCGGCACGCTCGGGCCGTACTTGAGCAGACGGCCCAGCACCTGCTGCTGGTCGGCGGTCAGCTCGCCGTCAACATCGGCGAAGTGGGCGAATTCGGCATACAAACCAGTAACAGCGGGGACTTTCTGGCTCAGTTGCTCGAGTAATTTACCGTGGCGAAAGGCAGAAAGGGCAGGAGCGCCGCGCAGGATCAACATCGTCGGGACAGCCTCAGGAAGGGGTGTGCTTAGAGGCCGTGCATTCTAGCCTAATTCAACCGCTTTCGGCACCTGCTCTAAGCCAAGCCTGCCGGGCGGTGGAACCGGACTTTCGGGTCAAAAAATTTTGACTTGTTTTGCCTGCCCCGGCCCCATCGCCGGCAAGCCGGCTCCCACAGGGACTGAGCCAATCTTGAGTATGGGGCGGGTCCGATGGGGCCGGTGCAACACAGACTGCGCTACCAGACAAGCTATCAGTTGTCGAGATATGGCGGGCTCCATCCTTTGCGTATACTGCAAGCTATGTTCGCCCACACTGCTTTGCGCCAGCGTTGCGCCAAATGGCTTTTAGCAACCGGTCTCTTTCTGATGCTCGGTGCCTGCGTTGAAAAACCCAGCACCCTCGAGCGCGTGAAGGAGGATGGCGTGCTGCGCGTGATTACCCGCAACAGCCCGGCTACCTACTTCCAGGACCGTAACGGCGAAACCGGCTTCGAATACGAGCTGGTCAAGCGTTTCGCCGATGATCTGGGCGTGAAGCTGGAGATCGAGACCGCCGATAACCTCGACGAAATCTTCGACGACCTGAGCAAACCGTCCGGCCCGGTGCTGGCGGCCGCCGGCCTGGTCAGCAGCGAACGGCGCAAGACCCAGGCGAAATTCTCGCACCCGTACCTGGAAGTGACCCCGCAGGTCATCTACCGCAACGGCCGTTCCCGCCCCACCGAGCCCAAAGGGCTGGTCGGCAAGAAGATCATGGTGCTCAAGGGCAGCAGCCATGCCGACCAGTTGGCCGACCTGAAAAGACGGTACCCGGGCCTGGAATACGAAGAGTCCGACGCCGTCGAGGTGGTCGACCTGCTGCGCATGGTCGATGAAGGGCAGATCGACCTGACCCTGGTCGATTCCAACGAGCTGGCGATGAACCAGGTGTACTTCCCCAACGTGCGGGTTGCCTTCGACCTGGGCGACGCCCGCGATCAGCGTTGGGCGGTGGCCCCCGGCGATGACAACAGCCTGCTCAACGAAGTGAACGAGTTTCTCGACAAATCGCAGAAGAACGGCACCCTGCAACGCCTGAAAGACCGGTACTACGGCCATGTCGACGTGCTTGGCTACGTCGGTGCCTACACCTTCGCCCAGCACTTGCAGCAGCGCCTGCCCAAGTACGAAAAGCACTTCAAGAGCTACGCCAAGGTCGAGCAGGTGGACTGGCGGCTGCTGGCGGCAATCGGTTATCAGGAATCGATGTGGCAGCCGGAAGTCACCTCCAAGACCGGCGTGCGCGGCCTGATGATGCTGACCCAGCGCACCGCCCAGGCCATGGGCGTGTCCAACCGCCTGGACCCGAAGCAGAGCATTCAGGGTGGCGCCAAGTACTTCATGCTGATCAAGGAACAACTCGACGACAGCATCAAGGAGCCGGACCGCACCTGGTTCGCCCTGGCTGCCTACAACGTCGGCAGCGGCCACCTGGAAGACGCGCGCACCCTGGCCAGGCGCGAGAAGCTCGACCCGAACAAGTGGCTTGACGTGAAGAAGATGCTGCCGCGCCTGTCGCAGAAGCAGTGGTTCCGCCAGACCAAGTACGGTTACGCCCGCGGCGGCGAGCCGGTGCACTTCGTGGCCAACATCCGCCGCTATTACGACATCCTCACCTGGGTGACCCAGCCGCAGCTTGAAGGCCAGGTGGCCGAGGGCAACCTGCATGTGCCTGGCGTGAACAAAGACAAACCGGCAGAACAGTCGCCGCCGATGTAAACCCTTACGGCCCTATCGCCGGCAAGCCGGCTCCCACAGGGTCAGCGCAAGTCATAGGGTTTGCGCTGACCCTGTAGGAGCCGGCTTGCCGGCGATGAGGCCAGAACAGGCTAACCCTTGGCCCGCCGAGCCTTGAAGAAGTCACTGAGGATCTGCCCGCATTCTTCAGCCAGCACACCACCCTCGAACATTACCCGATGGTTCAGGAAGCCCTGGCTGAAGAACTGCCCCTGGCTCTGCACGATACCCGCTTTAGGCTCCAGCGCCCCGTACACCACCCGCGCCACCCGCGAATGCACGATCAACCCTGCGCACATGCTGCAAGGCTCCAGCGTGACGTACAAGGTGCTGCCCGGTAGCCGGTAATTGCTGGCGGATTTCGCCGCCGCGCGGATGGCGACCATCTCGGCATGGGCACTGGGGTCACTGTCGAGAATGGGTCGATTGAAACCCTGCCCTATCACCTGGCCGTGCTGCACCAGCACCGCACCGACAGGCACCTCGCCCATGGCTGCACCTTCGCCAGCCAGGGCCAGGGCCAGGCGCATGAATTCCTGATCGCGGCTGCGATCGATGATCTGCGGGCGCATCAGACCACCGCAATCGCGGCCATCAGGCCGGTTTCCATGTGGTCGATGACATGGCAGTGGAACATCCAGGTGCCCGGGTTATCCGCCACCAGCGCGACCTGGGCGCGTTCGTTCTTGCCCAGCAGATAGGTATCGGTGAACCACGGCTCGACGATATCGTGGCGATTGGAGGCGATCACCTTGAAACTCATGCCGTGCAGGTGGATCGGGTGCTGGTACTGGGTCATGTTCTTCAGCTCGAAGATGTAGCTCTTGCCCTTCTGCAGCGTGGCGATTGGCCGGTCGGCGCAGGTCTTGTCGGTAATGTCCCAGGCCTGGCCGTTGATTTGCCACAGGCTCGGCGGCTTGCCGTTCTCGGTGTTGACCGAAACCTTGCCGACCCATTCGAAATTGAAGTTCAGCTTCTCGGCATTCTCCAGGTCCGGCTCAGCCACCGGGTTCGGCGGCAGGGCTGGGGGCCAGTCGCTCGGCGCGTCGTTGCTGGCCACCGAACGCAAGGTGCCCAGGCGCACGAAGCCGTCGCGCAGGGAGATTTCCTCACCCGCCTCGGGAATGCGAATTGCCAGGCAGATACGCATGCCAGGGCCCAGCCAGTATTCGTCGCCCAGATCACGCGGAGTGACCGGGTTGCCATCGAGGGCGTAGATCTTCGCCTCGAAATTGCCTTTGAGATTCAGGCGGTAGGTCCAGGTATTGTCCAGGTTCAGCAGGCGCAGGCGCACCACTTGCCCGGCCGGCAGTTCGGTCACCGAATTGGCCTGGCCGTTGATGGTAATCAGCCGCCCGGCCGTGCCGTTGCGCGCCGCCTCGCGGGGAATGCTGAACGGCAGCCAGGCGCCCTGCTCGTCCACGTGCCAGTTTTTCAGGCTCATGGTGCGCTCATGCAGGAAGCCGGTAGGCTCACGCTCCTCGACGATCAGCGGGCCCACCAGGCCGCGGCCAAGCTCTTCGGAACTGCTGACATGCGGGTGGTACCAGTAGCTGCCGGCGTCCGGCACGCGGAACTTGTAGTCGAAGTACTCGCCCGGCTTGACCGGCAGCTGCGACACGTACGGCACACCGTCCATTTCCAGCGGCAGGCGGATGCCGTGCCAGTGAATGGTGGTCTCGACAGGCAGGTGGTTGATGAAGCGCACCCGCAACCAGGTGCCCTGGCGTACTCGCAGCTCCGTGCCCGGTGCCGAGGGGCCGAACGCCCAGGCCTCGGTCTTGAAGCCCGGCACCAGCTCGACGTCCAGGGGCGCTGCGATCAGCTCGTAGTCGTGCCCCGCGTTCTCGTCCTCGACCTTGCCCAGCCAGTACCGCGCCGCGCCTCCGGCGCCCAGGCCTACCACAACCAGGCCGGTGAGGCCTTTGAGCATTTGTCGACGGGTGAAGGACATCGGTGCGGGTACCTCGTTTCTGCGCAATCAAGCTGCCAGCAGGGCTGACGATGAAGGGCGAATACGATACACCTGCAAATGCGAAAGATTAAGTGAAGTCTTGTCGCAGGATGGTATGCGGTCTGTCACGGCCAGATACAACAAGGGCGCCTCGCGGCGCCCTTGTGGCTCAACTTATTCCCACTCGATAGTGGCCGGCGGCTTGCTCGACACGTCGTAGGTGACGCGCGAGATGCCTTCGATTTCGTTGATGATACGGCCGCTGACGGTTTCCAGCAGCTCGTACGGCAGATGTGCCCAACGTGCGGTCATGAAATCCACGGTTTCGACGGCACGCAGCGCCACGACCCAGGCGTAGCGACGGCCGTCGCCGACGACGCCAACCGATTTGACCGGCTGGAACACCACGAAGGCCTGGCTGGTCTTGTGGTACCAGTCGGCTTTGCGCAGCTCTTCGATGAAGATGTGGTCGGCGCGACGCAGGATGTCGGCGTATTCCTTCTTCACTTCACCGAGGATCCGCACGCCCAGGCCCGGGCCCGGGAACGGGTGGCGGTAGACCATGTCGTACGGCAGGCCCAGCTCCAGGCCGATCTTGCGTACTTCGTCCTTGAACAGTTCACGCAGCGGCTCGACCAGCTTGAGGTTCATTTCCTCCGGCAGGCCACCGACGTTGTGGTGCGACTTGATCACGTGGGCCTTGCCGCTCTTGGCGCCAGCCGACTCGATCACGTCCGGGTAGATGGTGCCCTGGGCAAGGAACTGGATGTTTTCCAGCTTGCTGGCTTCGGCATCGAAGATGTCGATGAAGGTGCGGCCGATGATCTTGCGCTTCTTCTCCGGGTCCGCTTCGCCTTCCAGGTTACCCAGGAACTGGGCCTCGGCATCGGCGCGGATCACCTTGACGCCCATGTTCTCCTTGAACATGGCCATCACCTGGTCGCCTTCGTGCAGGCGCAGCAGGCCGTTGTCGACGAAGACGCAGGTCAGCTGGTCGCCGATGGCGCGGTGCAGCAGCGCGGCAACCACGGACGAGTCGACGCCGCCGGACAGACCGAGCAGCACATTGGCCGAACCGACTTGCTCGCGCACCTGGGCGATGGCGTCTTCGACGATGTTGGACGGGGTCCACAGGGCTTCGCAGCCACAGATGTCCTGAACGAAGCGCGAAAGGATGCGGCCGCCCTGTTTGGTGTGGGTCACTTCCGGGTGGAACTGCACGCCGTAGTAGCCGCGTGCATCGTCGAACATGCCGGCGATCGGGCAGCTCGGGGTGCTGGCCAGCACGTGGAAGTCGCCCGGCATCTGGGTGACCTTGTCACCGTGGCTCATCCACACGTCCAGGCCCAGTACGCCGTCACCATCGACGTGGTCTTCGATGCCGTCCAGCAGGCGGCTCTTGCCGACCACGTCAACGCGGGCGTAGCCGAATTCACGCAGGTCGGAACCGGTGACCTTGCCGCCCAGTTGCTCGGCCATGGTCTGCATGCCGTAGCAGATGCCCAGCAGCGGTACGTTCAGGTCGAACACGGCCTGCGGCGCGCGTGGGCTGTTGGCTTCGTGCACCGACTCGGGGCCGCCGGCGAGGATGATGCCGCGCGGGTTGAATTCGCGGATCGCTTCATCGTCCATGTCGAACGGGTGCAGTTCGCAGTACACGCCGATCTCGCGCACGCGGCGGGCAATCAGCTGGGTGTACTGGGAACCGAAGTCGAGGATCAGGATGCGGTGAGCGTGAATGTCGAGGGCCATGACTCAATCTCGTCAGTGGAAATCGGAAACGACGCGGGGCTGTCGTGACAGCCCCGCATGCTGATGTTGCTGGAAGCCTCAGCCTACGCGGTAGTTAGGGGCTTCTTTGGTGATCTGCACGTCGTGCACGTGGGACTCGGCCATGCCGGCACCGGTGATGCGCACGAATTCCGGCTTGGTGCGCATCTCTTCGATGGTCGCGCTGCCGGTGTAGCCCATGGACGAACGCAGGCCGCCCATCAGCTGGTGGATGATCGCGGCCAGGGCGCCCTTGTAAGGAACACGGCCTTCAATACCTTCCGGTACCAGCTTCTCGGCGCCGGCCGAGGAGTCCTGGAAGTACCGGTCGGACGAGCCTTGCGCCTGTGCCATCGCACCCAGCGAGCCCATGCCGCGGTATGCCTTGTAGGAGCGGCCCTGGAACAGCTCGACTTCACCCGGCGCTTCTTCGGTACCAGCGAACATCGAACCCATCATCACGCACGAAGCACCGGCGACGATGGCCTTGGACAAATCACCCGAGAAGCGGATGCCGCCGTCGGCGATCAGTGGCACGCCAGTGCCTTCCAGTGCGGCGGCGACGTTGGCGATGGCGCTGATTTGCGGCACGCCGACACCGGCGACGATGCGGGTGGTGCAGATCGAGCCAGGGCCGATACCGACCTTGACCGCGTCGGCGCCGGCTTCAGCCAGGGCCTTGGCCGCAGCGCCGGTGGCGATGTTGCCGCCGATCACCTGCACTTGCGGGTAGGTCTCCTTGACCCAACGAACGCGGTCGATCACGCCTTTGGAGTGACCGTGGGCGGTGTCGACCACCACCACGTCAACGCCGGCGGCAACCAGGGCGGCAACGCGCTCGCCGGTGTCCTTGCCGGTGCCGACCGCAGCGCCGACGCGCAGGCGACCCTGGTCGTCCTTGCTGGCCAGCGGGTAGGCCTTGGCTTTTTCGATGTCCTTGACGGTCATCATGCCCTTGAGGCTGAACTTGTCGTCGACGATCAGGACTTTTTCCAGGCGGTGCTTGTGCAGCAGCTCGCGGACTTCGTTCTTGTCGGCGCCTTCGCGCACGGTGACCAGGCGCTCTTTGGGCGTCATCACGTCGCGCACCCTGGCATCCAGGCGGGTTTCGAAGCGTACGTCACGGGAGGTGACGATACCGACCAGGTCACCGTTCTCCAGCACCGGAACACCCGAGATGTTGTTCAGGCGGGTCAGGTCGAACAGGTCGCGCACGGTGGCGTCGGCTTCGATGGTGATCGGGTCCTTGACCACGCCAGCCTCGAACTTCTTGACCTTGCGTACTTCGCCGGCCTGCTGCTCGATGGTCATGTTCTTGTGGATGATGCCGATGCCGCCTTCCTGAGCCATGGCAATGGCCAGACGCGCTTCGGTCACGGTATCCATTGCAGCGGAAACCAGAGGGATGTTCAGCTCGATGCCACGAGTCAAACGGGTCTTGAGACTGACTTCATTGGGCAGTACCTCGGAATAGCCAGGTACAAGGAGGATATCGTCGAAAGTCAGGGCTTCTTGGCTGATACGCAGCATCGCGGGGGCTCCCGGGCGGGAAAAATGGAAGCGCGCCATTATACTCATCCACGGCGCGCCGCTCAATGCAAAATAAGGGCCTTCGGTCAGCGTTCTGGCAGTTTTACCTGCACCACTGCCACTGGCTGGTCCAGCCAGTCGGCGAAGCTGTCGAGAAAGGCTTGGGTAAAACCGGCCTCGCCCCAGTTGTTGAAGATGAACCCCAGGTTGGAAAAGGCACATGGCTGCAGGTAAATGAAGCCATTGATGTCGTCTTCGAAGCCGCACAACGGGCAGGTGAAGTTGTCGCTCACCCCCGGCATCCATTCTTCCAGGCTTTCGAACAACGGCTCGCCCACTTCGCGGCGGCACTCGGGGCAACCGGCTTCTTCGAGGAACCCGGCAGTTGGGGTATAGATGCAGCGCTTGAGCATCACTTCCAACCCGTTGACCGGTGCGCCAAACGGCAACTTTTCAGGGTGCAAGGCAACCTTGCGCGCGCCTTCTGCCAGGGCATGGCCCATGCGGTTGCCGGTGCGCCCGCATGTGGTCAGTTGCTCCTCGACCACCTTTTCGCGCACCAGCCAGCGCAGGATGGCCCGAGCGCGGGCCTCGTGCACCGGGACGGTGGAAAGTTTCGGAACGATGATGCTCTGGGTGTTCATGGGTCAAACAGGCCTGCCAACTGCGGTAATCGGCTGATTCTACCGCTCACGCGCTCAGGTAGCGACCGATCAGCGCCAGGCTGGCCAGCATGCCGCGGGATTGTATGTGGGCGAACAGGTGCATGCCTTGAAGTTTATAGAGGCCTCAAGATCGAGCGCCGCCCGCGCGGCGCTCGATCTCAACCGCCCTGAAAAATTGAAGGCGTGCGCCCACAGACATCGCCTACCCCCACCAAAACCAGAAATCTCCCCCATGCACTTGGCGCCCTCACCCTCCCCCCTTATCATGCCCCCATGATCAAAGACCCCTTCGAACGACTCGGCCTGGACCGCGAGGTCCTCACCGTCAGCCAGCTCAACGGCCGCGCCCGCGTACTGCTGGAAGACGTGTTCCGCAGCGTCTGGGTGGAAGGCGAGATTTCCAACCTCGCCCGCCCGGCCTCCGGCCACATGTACTTCACCCTCAAGGACAGCGGCGCTCAAGTGCGCTGCGCACTGTTCCGGCAGAACGCTGCGCGCGTGCGCCAGGCACTGCGGGACGGCCTGGCGGTGCGGGTGCGCGGCAAGGTATCGCTGTTCGAAGGGCGTGGCGACTATCAACTGATTCTCGACAGCGTCGAACCCGCCGGTGACGGCGCCCTGCGCCTGGCCTTCGAGGCGCTGAAGGAAAAACTCGGCGCCGAGGGCCTGTTCAGCACCGAACGCAAGAAACCGCTGCCAGCCCATCCTCAGCGCATCGGCATCATCACCTCGCCCACCGGCGCAGTGATCCGCGACATCATCAGCGTGTTCGGCCGCCGCGCCCCGCAGGTGGAGCTGAGCCTCATCCCCACCGCCGTGCAGGGCCGCGAGTCCATCGCGCAGATCGTGCGCGCCGTGCAATTGGCCGACAGCCTCGGTTTCGATGCGCTGATCCTGGCCCGTGGCGGTGGCTCGCTGGAAGACCTGTGGAGCTTCAACGAGGAAGCCGTGGCCCGCGCCGTGGCCGCTTGCGTCACGCCCATCGTCAGCGCCGTCGGCCATGAAACCGACGTGTCCATCAGCGATTTCGTCGCTGACGTTCGCGCGCCCACGCCATCGGCCGCCGCCGAACTGCTGGCCCCCGACAGCAGCGGCCTGCAGCAACGCCTCGATGGCCTGCAACGGCGCCTGCTGCTGCGCATGCAAAACCGCCTGAGCCACGACCGCCTGCGCGTGGAATCGCTGGCCCGGCGCCTGCGCCACCCCGGCGAGCGCCTGCGCCAACAGGCCCAGCGCCTGGACGACCTGGACATGCGCCTGCGCCGGGCATTCGCACTCAACCTCAACCAGCGCCGCGAGCGCCTGGCACGCCTGGACACGCGGCTGGCCGCGCAGCATCCGGGGCGTACGCTGAAACTGCTCAGCCAACGCCTGGACAGCCTCGCCGAGCGCCTGCCGCGCGCCATGCGCGACGTGCTGAAGGATCGCCGCCAACGCTTCCAGGCCCAGCTGCAGACGCTGCAGGTGGTCAGCCCGCTGGCGACCCTGGCGCGCGGCTACAGCATCCTCCTCGACGAGCATGGCCAAGCCATTCGCAGCGCCGAGCAGACACGCAACGGCCAACGCCTGACTGCCCGCCTGAACGAAGGTGAGCTGCAGGTGCGGGTCGAGGACAACCACCTGACTCCGGTCACCCTTTCTCTACTGGACTGACACATGCCCCGCCTGTTCGCGCCCCTGCTCGCCCTTTCCCTGTTGTTGCTGGCCGGCGGCGCCCAGGCCAGCTATATCACCCGCACCCTCAACAAACCGGTACCCGGCGGCGTCGCTGTGGTCGACCTGGGCCCTGCGGCTGCCGCCCCCAGCGCGCGCTTCGATGGCAAGCCGGTGCTGGTGGTGCAGGAGCAGGGCAACTGGCTGGCCATCGTCGGCATCCCGCTGACGCAAAAGCCCGGCACCGCAGTGCTGACTGAAGGTGGGCGCAACCTGCCGTTCAGCGTGGGCAGCAAGAAGTACCCGGAACAGCACATCACCCTGAAGAACAAGCGCCAGGTCAACCCCGACCCGGCCGACCTCAAGCGCATCGACCGCGAGCTGGCCGAGCAGATCAAGGCCTACCGCAGCTTCAGCCCCAACCTGCCAAGCAATCTGGTCCTCGACAAGCCGGTCAGCGGGCCACTGTCGAGCAAGTTCGGCGTGCGTCGCTTCTTCAATGGCGAAGAACGCAACCCCCACGCCGGGCTGGATTTCGCGGTGCCTGCAGGCACGCCCATCAAGACGCCGGCCAATGGCAAGGTGATCCTGGTCGGCGACTACTTCTTCAATGGCCGCACGGTGTTCGTGGACCACGGCCAGGGCTTCATCAGCATGTTCTGCCACATGTCGAAGATCGATGTAAATGTGGGGCAGACGCTGCGTCGGGGGGATGTGGTAGGCCAGGTAGGTTCGACCGGTCGCGCGACCGGGCCCCACATGCACTGGAACGTCAGCCTCAATGACGCCCGCGTGGATCCGGCCATCTTCATTGGCGCGTTCCAGCCCTGAAAATGGGCTGCCACTGGGTTGCGCGGGTGAAAAGACTCGCGCAAAAAACAAGATGCCCCCTTAAAAATTCAGCAATAAAATCTCGGTTGATTCCACTTTTTAAGCATTCCTCTCAATTTTCCGCGAACACTTGCCATCCCTGACCCCACTGGTTAGGGTTTAGGGCATGAAAACCTTCAGCACCCTCATCCTGCTCCGACAACATCGCAGCCTCTGCCTGGTCAGCGCTCGACTACCAGGCTGAATCGCGTCGCCTCGCCCTTCTATCTCGTTACTGCTCGGCAGGCCCGATCTCGGCCGCACACAAAAGGATTGCTTCCATGACCATGCTCAAAGACCCATCGAAGAAGTACCGCGCTTTCCCGACCATCGACCTGCCTGACCGTACCTGGCCGTCGAAGACCATCACCGAAGCGCCGATCTGGTGCAGCTCGGACTTGCGTGATGGCAACCAGTCGCTGATCGAGCCGATGGACTCGGAGAAAAAGCTGCGTTTCTGGAAGACCCTGGTGCAGGTTGGCGTGAAGGAAATCGAGGCCTCGTTCCCGTCCGCCTCGCAGACCGATTTCGACTTCGTGCGCACCTTGATCGAAGACGGCCACATCCCCGACGACACCACCATCCAGGTGCTCACCCAGGCCCGTGAAGACCTGATCGCGCGCACCTTCGAATCGCTGCGCGGGGCCAAGAAGGCCATCGTTCACCTGTACAACGCCACCAGCCCGTCGTTCCGCCGCATCGTCTTCAACCAGGACAAGCAAGGCGTGAAAGACATCGCGGTGAACGCAGCCAAGCTGTTCGTCAAATACGCCGCCCAGCAGCCGGAAACCCAGTGGACCTTCCAGTACTCGCCTGAAACCTTCAGCGCGACCGAACTGGAGTTCGCCAAGGAAGTCTGCGACGCGGTCATTGAAGTGTGGAACCCGACGCCTGAGCACAAGCTCATCCTCAACCTGCCGGCTACCGTGGAAGTCGCCACGCCGAACATCTACGCCGACCAGATCGAGTGGTTCTGCCGCAACATCAGCCGCCGTGACAGTGTGATCATCAGCCTGCACTGCCACAACGACCGTGGCACTGGCATCGCCGCCACCGAACTGGGCCTGATGGCCGGCGCCGACCGTGCCGAAGGCTGCCTGTTCGGCAACGGCGAGCGTACCGGTAACGTCGACCTGGTGACCCTGGCGCTGAACCTCTACACCCAGGGCATCGACCCGCAACTGGACTTCTCCGACATCGACGGCGTGCGCAAGGTCGTCGAAGAGTGCAACCAGCTGCCGGTCCACCCACGTCACCCGTATGTCGGCGACCTGGTTCACACCGCGTTCTCCGGCTCGCACCAGGACGCCATCCGCAAAGGCTTCGCCAAGCAGCAGGATGGCGAATTGTGGGAAGTGCCGTACCTGCCAATCGACCCGGCCGACATCGGCCGCAGCTACGAGGCGGTGATCCGCGTCAACAGCCAGTCGGGCAAAGGCGGCATCACCTACCTGCTCGAGCAGGAATACGGCATCAGCCTGCCGCGCCGCATGCAGATCGAGTTCAGCCAGGTGGTACAGGGCGAAACCGACCGCCTGGGGCTGGAAATGACCGCCAAGCAGATCTACAGCCTGCTGCAGAAGGAATACCTGCAGGCCAACGCCCCGTACGCGCTGGTCAGCCACCGCCTGCAGGAAGAAAACGGCCACAGCGCCGTGGAAGTGGAAGTCGCCGGTGAAGGCGAGACCACCCTGCACTGGCGCGGCAAGGGCAACGGCGCCCTGGAAGCCCTGGTGGCTGGCTTGCCGATTGCCGTGGAGATCATGGACTACAACGAACACGCCATCGGCGCCGGCACCAACGCCAAGGCGGCGGCCTACATCGAGCTGCGTGTGGCCGGTGGCCGTCCGGTACATGGTGTGGGCATCGATGAGAACATCACCACTGCCAGCTTCAAGGCACTGTTCAGTGCGCTGAACCGCTCGCTGAGCCAGCAAGAGGCCAAGGCGGCGTAAGCTGCTGTTGATGATCAAGAGCCCGCATCCATGATGCGGGCTTTTTTATTGCCGGTACTGGCCCTATCGCCGGCAAGCCGGCTCCCACAGGATCGCCACAGGTTTCAAGACGCGTGGAGTACCTGTGGG